>NZ_JCAMRX010000060.1:0-35607 GCF_059821285.1 Spirulina sp. LEGE 11439 | reverse complement strand
TTCTATCAAACCCTCTTCCCATGCCTTTTTGCAAGTTTTGTCCTGTACTGAGCTCGTTCCTTCCCAACTTCCACTGTGATGCACGTATTCATCGGTAATTTCCCAACCTAAGCCGTAGTTTTCTTCCCTGTCGCCATCATCCAATGTTCCGGGGGTAAATGCCAATTTTAAAGCGTCGAAAGTGATGAGTTTTCCGGTGCGTAACCCCCGATCGTACTTGACTAAATCTGCAATGGAACTGAAAATGTTACCATCGCCAGCAATAACAGAAGGAAAACTAGAAGGCTCTATATCGCCCTCATCGTCAACAATATAACCTTCGGCACGATCGCGAATGGTTTGCCCCAAATGACTAAAAACTACCGTATGAGTCATATCCAAAGGTGTAAAAATATTCTCCTGCATAAAGGTAGGAAAAGACTGTCCCGATACGCGCTGAATAATGAGGGCAAGGAGAGCATAACCGCTATTATTATATTCAAAGGTCAGACCGCGATCGCGATAAATATCCTGTTCATTGAGCCATTCAAGATGCTTCTCTAAAGTTAACTGGGAAAATTCTGCATCAGTTCCCTCCCAATCATCGCCAGTATAATCCGCTAAACCGGAAGTATGATAAAGTAAATCGGCAATAACAATCGGATTGTCTGGGTCAGGATCGACAAAATTAGGAAGATAATCGGTAATAGCATCTTCGAGATCGAGTTCCTCTGCTTCCATAAGAATTAATATTCCCATTGCGGTCATTTGTTTCGAGACTGATGCCAAATCGAAAGCCGTATTGATGGTGATAGGAAGCTGCTTTTCAACATCTCTAAAACCATAGCCTTTACTGTGCAGAATGTCTCCATTGAATATTACTAAAACAGCAACACCGGGACCATTTTTCACTAAGGTTTCCTCTACTAATTCATCAATAGCGGAGGTCAAATTACGATCGCTGATGGCGTTGCGATCGCTTTCCGTTGCAACCGTTATCGGTTTAGTCACTTGGCTGTCAAGGTTGCAACTGGGCAAAAATAAGACCGCCATGAGTCCGAGACTTGCGAACCAAGGTCGGAGAGTAGAGAATTTCATTTTGTTTTCCTCATGATGCGAAAATTCAGCAAAGATGCAGAACTAATGATGACCAAGTAAGCGATCGCGCAAATTTTTAATGCGATCTCGATATTTTGCAGCTTCTTCAAATTCTAGTTTTTTCGCCGCCTCTTTCATTTGTTCTTCTAATTGCTGAATGATATCAGGAATTTTTTCTAAAGGTAAATCGTCTTTGTATTCGTAAACTTGCTCTAATTCTCGCGTATTCAAGCGACGGGAAATATCCAAAAAGGATAAAATTGCATTATCGGATTGTTTAACAATGGACTTGGGTGTAATATTATGAGTTTTATTATGAGCCATTTGAATTCCTCGACGACGTTCGGTTTCATCAATGGCTTTTTTCATACTATCTGTAAGATTGTCAGCATATAAAATTGCCTGTCCGCGCACGTTTCTCGCTGCCCGTCCAATGGTTTGAATTAAAGATCTTTCTGCTCTTAAAAACCCTTCTTTATCCGCATCCATAATCGCAACCAAAGAAACTTCTGGCAAGTCCAAACCTTCTCGTAATAAATTGACTCCAATTAACACATCAAACACACCTTTTCTCAAATCCTGTAAAATCTCAATACGTTGGATCGATTGAATCTCAGAATGTAAGTAACGAACTTTAATTCCTCTTTCGTTAAAGTATTCAGTTAAATCCTCTGCCATGCGTTTTGTTAAAGTAGTAATTAAAACCCGTTCTTTTAGCACAACGCGATCTTTGATTTCGCCTAAGAGATCGTCAACTTGTCCAGTCGTTGGGCGCACAAAGATTTCCGGATCGATGACTCCCGTAGGACGAATAATCTGTTCGACAACGCGATCGCCAGAGCGTTCAATTTCCCAATTTCCGGGGGTCGCAGAAACAAAAATACATTGATTGACTTTATCCCAAAATTCTTCTGCTTTTAAAGGGCGATTGTCGGCAGCACTGGGGAGACGAAACCCATGTTCGATTAAGACCTGTTTGCGAGCGCGATCGCCATTATACATCCCGCGAATTTGCGGTACCGATACATGAGATTCATCCACGACCAATAACCAATCTTTGGGGAAATAATCTACCAAACATTCTGGCGGTTCTCCGGCATTTCTCCGCGCCAAATGTCGAGAATAATTTTCTACCCCATTACAATAACCTACCTCTTGCAGCATTTCTAAATCGTAACGGCTGCGCTGCTCGAGTCGTTGCGCTTCAAGGAGTTTCTCTCGCTTTCTCAGGGCTTCTAATTGTTCCTCTAATTCATCTTTAATATCTTGACAAGCAATCTCTAATTGTTCTTCTGGAGTCACAAAGTGACGCGCCGGATAAATATTCAATTGAGGTACAGTTTGTAATATCTCCCCAGTTACAGGATCGAGATAGCGAATGGCATCAATTTCATCGCCAAAAAATTCAACCCGAATCACTCGATCTTCATAAGCGGGAACGATTTCTAAAACATCTCCTTTGAGGCGAAAATTGCCTCGTTTGAGTTCTGTATCGTTGCGTTTGTATTGAATGGAAACTAAATCTCGTAATAGTTTGCGTTGATGGGTTTCTGCTCCCATTTTCAAAGAAATCGCAGCTTTCAGGTATTCTGAAGCAATCCCCAGCCCGTAAATACAGCTAATCGAAGCGACAACGATCGTATCTTTGCGTTCAAATAGCGATCGCGTTGCCGAGTGGCGCAACATATCAATTTCTTCGTTAATAGAAGCGGTTTTTTCAATATAAGTATCGCTAACGGGAATATACGCCTCGGGTTGATAGTAATCGTAATAACTAATAAAGTATTCCACGGCATGATCGGGGAAAAATTGCCGTAATTCATTACACAATTGGGCGGCTAAAGTTTTATTATGAGCGAGAACGAGGGCAGGTCTGCCCATATTGGCGATAACATGAGCGATGGTGAGGGTTTTTCCGGTTCCCGTCGCACCAAGGAGGGTTTGCATTTGATTGCCTTCGCGAATGCTTTGGGTCAGTTGCGCGATCGCACGGGGTTGATCTCCGGTCGGTTCAAACGGTGCTTTGAGGTGAAAGGTCATTTCAGTGAACAGTTATCGGTGAACAGTTATCCGTCATAGAGCAAAATTTTGCAGCATTTGAGGCAGTAATTTATCCTAACATACAAAAATACTAGCTAAAATCGGTAATTTCGATGATAATCTCTATGGCTCATCTCCCCAAAATCCATGCAATTAAACGTTGAAATACGCGGAACAGGATTTCCGATTTTATGCTTGCACGGTCATCCAGGATCCAGTCGCACCCTATCTGTTTTTACCGATCGCCTTTCTCAAACTTATCAAACCCTTGCCCCCGATCTGCGCGGATACGGTAAAAGTCAGACGCGAAAAGACTTTACGATGGACGCTCACATCGACGACCTCGAAGAACTGCTCGATCGCTACAGGATCGAGCAGTGCATGGTATTAGGATGGTCGTTAGGTGGAATATTAGCTTTAGAATTAGTAAGGCGATCGCCCCAACGTTTTACCCGTCTTATTTTAGTGGCCAGTGCCGCCCGTCCTCGGGGTAACCATCCTCCCGTAACGTGGCAAGATTTAACCTATAGCGCTATTGCTGGAATCGTGAATCGCTTAAAACCGGGTTGGCAGTGGAATATCGATACCTTTGGCAAACGCTCGTTATTTCGCTATCTCCTCGCGCGACAAACTCCTCTCGCCTATCGATATCTGGCAGAAGAAGGAACTCCCGCATATTTACAAACCGCCAAAACAGCACAAAGAGCGCTATCGAGAGCGCTCGCTGCGGGATACAATTGCCTTGACCAATTGGAATCAATTCAGATGCCTTGTTTGGTTTTGGCAGGGGAATGCGATCGCCACATTACTGCCGCCTCCAGTCAAGAAACTGCCCAATATCTCAAAAATTGTCAATGGTACTGCTATCCCGACACTGCCCACCTTTTTCCTTGGGAAATTCCCCAGCAGGTTCTTGATGATATAAACTGCTGGCTTCGAGATGCTCCCGCGTTTTCTCGGCTTATTTCTCTAAGAGGATAACCGACCGCTAAGGATGGGCTTCATCTCGCGATCGCGTTGCTCTCCCAATTTTTCATCAAAAATAGTCAATTCTGTGGGCTTCATCCGTGCGATATTTACGCGAATATCTTGCGCTCCTTCTTCCTTTAAGTCTTCGATATATCCAGGAGTCGTTTCTCGGGCTTCGCGATCGCTTAAAAACGGTCCGAAATAGTAAGTACAACAAGGATTATCCGTTTTTATTTCAACCCAATAGGCAAAGCCAGAGGATTCTAAAAATCGTATCAAAACATTTTTCATAATTTTCCTCGGGTAGCAGGACTGAATCTTAATGTTGGCATTATAACGCCATTACTTTACATTACTTAACTTTTTGGGACAACCCATCTTGTTATAGCTCGTCTTTTCTGAGGGTAACCGTTTCTGAGGACACATTTTACGGGGAAATTTTCTGAAAATTTCGCTGGCGAGAAATCTCATAAATCGCCATTGCCGCAGCAACAGAGGCATTCAAGCTCGGGGTCATGCCCAACAGAGGAATGGATGTCAGGAAATCGCAATTTTGTTCGACAGAGGAACTCAGACCCCAACCTTCGGAACCGATGACCAAGGCGATCGCGCCATTTAATTCGAGGGTATGTAGGGGAGTCTCGGCATCGGAAATCATCCCGTAGACCCAAAACCCCGAGGCTTTCAGTTCGGCGATCGCTCGATTCAAATTCACCACCCTAGCGACGGGGAAATGTTCCAAAGCCCCGGCAGAGGCTTTCATGACCGTAGAGTCGATCGCTGCTGCCCGTCGTTGGGGAATCACTAACCCCTGCATTCCCATTGCTTCGGCGGTGCGAATGATAGCGCCGAGGTTATGAGGATCTACGATACCATCGGCGACGAGAATGACCGGGTTTTCCGTAGCCTTGACTGCGAGGGCGATCGCTTCGTCGAGTTCGAGATAAGTATAGGGGGCAACTCGTGCCACAATGCCCTGATGGTTGGCTCCTTGTACGAGTTGGTTGAGGCGTTGGGCATTGGCTTCATCAACGATCGCACCGTTGGCTTTCGCGCGATCGATCGCTTCCTTAAAACGGCGATCGCGCCGCAGTTGGGGCAGTACCCAGAGGCGGTTGAGTTGGCGATCGTTTTCCAAAGCGGTCAGGACGGGATGGCGACCGTAAATCAGATCGCTTTTTGGAGAAGATGTCGAACTACCCATTAACTTAAATAACAAAAAATAAAGAACTAATTATTAATCTAATTCCAGCAAAGAAAATAACTCGTGCAAACGCTGAATATTGGTGAGATATAAATAACCGATTAAAGTTTCCCAACTCGTAGCTTCTTGATAAATCTCGGCATCGAGGCGTTGAGGTTTGCGATTGACGGCGTTGCGTCCTTGGCGTAGTATCTCTTTTTCTGATTCTGTTAAATGTATTAAAAGCGATCGCAACTGTTCCGCCTGACTTTCGGCACGAACCCGAGCGACAACGCGATCGTGATAAGCGGCAATTCGTCGAGGCGGCAGTAAAAAATGAGATCTTACATAAAGTTCGTAAACGGCATCGCCCAGATAAGCCAAAGCAGCCGGCGATAACCGCTCGATCTGAAAGGGAAAAGCAATGCGATCGCCCATTGACTGCAAGCGATCGCTCTTCCAATCCCTAACATTACCAGAATCTTGTCCAGACGGTTCTTTCACAAGTTTGACTAACTCTTAAAATGCGATCGCAAGAAAAGGAACTTCCTCAAATCAAAGTCCTTATTTTCCTTTCTTCTCCGATTTGCCAACATTCGCAATGGCAACATCTAAATTTTCTTGGAGTGAAAGAAACTTCTCCAAACGCACGAGTTTAACCGTCTGCGTGACTCTGGCATTCGTAACGATCTGTAAACTTCCACCTGCCGTCTGTGCTTTTTTCACAAGTTGCACCAAGGCACCCAAGCCAGAACTATCCACAAAATCAATTTGAGATAGAACCAAAATGACATCAGGTGGACCTTCGTCAATGTGCATCCCCAGAACTTTCCGGAAAGTCGGTTCCGAAAAAGCATCGAGTAATCCGGTCAGCCGGAAGATTTGATAGTTTTCCTGAATTTCCCGCGTGCCTCTTAAGCTCACGGTTAGATTAAGTTGCTCCGGAATAGCGGCCTCCTCACTGTGGGGTAAGAATTGAATCGTTTAGTATAAGCTATTATTGCCCATTTTTGACATTCTCTCCCGACAAAATCTTTGATTTATCGGGAGCTTCAAAACAAACTACTGTTTGATTTTGTCGGTCGGGTTTTTCCACTTTATTTTTTATGCTCGCGCATCAATTGCACAAAGCGATCGAACAGATAATCGGCATCGTGGGGGCCGGGGCTGGCTTCGGGGTGATACTGTACCGAGAAAAAGGGTAAAGTTTTATGGCGCAAGCCCGCTACGGTTTTATCATTAAGATTTAAATGGGTGATTTCGATGTCATCTCCCAAAGATTCTGCCGTGACAGCAAAACCGTGATTTTGGCTGGTAATTTCCACTTGTCGATCCAAACCGCAAGGTTGATTTAAACCGCGATGGCCGAATTTGAGCTTAAACGTTTCTGCCCCCAGAGACAACCCGAGAATTTGGTGTCCCATACAAATCCCAAACATAGGCTTTTGGCTTTCCCGCAAGACTTTCACCGTAGCGATACCTTCTTTGACGGCAGAAGGATCCCCAGGGCCATTCGAGAGAAAAATGCCGTCAGAATCAAGAGCAAGAATTTCCTCAGCAGGTGTATTTGCGGGAACAACGGTAATTTGACAGCCATAACTTGCCAGTCGTTTGAGGATATTGCGTTTCACGCCAAAATCAAGGGCAATGACTTTGAGAGGGGATTGAGAATCATCCGGACTGGCGGCAAATTCCCAGCCCTCTAGCGTAGTTTCATGCCATTCATAGGCCGTTTTCGTCGTGACTTCCTTGACTAAATTCAAACCCGCCATACTTGGGGCGGCTTGAACTTCATGGAGGAGTTTCTCGGGATCGAGAATTTCCGTAGAAAGTCCCCCATTCATCGCCCCTGTCGAACGAATTTTGCGGGTTAAGGCGCGGGTATCGATGCCATAAATGCCCGGAATGCCGTGCTGTTTGAGATAGTCGGGTAAAGATTGAACCGATCGCCAACTGCTGGGACGATGACAGATATTGCGAGCGATCGCGGCTTTAATTTGCGGGCGATCGGATTCTTCATCCTCGGGGTTAACCCCCGTATTGCCCAATTCGGGATAAGTAAAAACAATAAGTTGACCGAGATAGCTGGGATCGGTTAAAACTTCTTGATAGCCGCTCATACCCGTATTAAAGACAACTTCACCGATCGCAGTGCCGGATGCACCAAAAGCAAAACCTTGATAGATACTGCCATCGGCAAGGACGAGGAGGGCGGGTTTAGCCTGAGAAATCGGCATAGGATTAATTTGACAAGAGAGAAATTTTCAGTTAAATGACATTCTATCAATGAACAATTATCAATGAACAATTATCAATAAATCATCCCAACCCCCAAACCCCAACCTCATGACTCCCAAAAACTTTTTTCTTCGCAATATTTGGTATTACGGCTTACCCGGCAGTCGCCTCAAACGGGGAAAAATGTTAGCCAAGACATTATTGGGAGAGCCGATTTTATTCGGTCGTCGCCAAGATGGGAGCGTTTTTGCCCTGCGCGATATTTGTCCCCATCGCGGTATTCCCCTCAGTTGCGGGCGGTTTGACGGAAAAGAAGTCGAATGCTGCTATCACGGCTGGCGTTTTGATGGGGAAGGAAACTGTACGGCAATTCCCGCTTTGGTAGCAGGACAAACTCTGGAGCTAAAACGGTTTGGGGTGCAATCTTATTTAGTGCGAGAAGTACAGGGCAATATTTGGATTTATATACCGGATGCGACCAACCCCCAAGAACCAGACGCAGATGTGCCTCGGGTGGCCGAATTTGGCGATCGCCCCTATCAATTCCTCATGACCATGAATTTCCCCTGTTTTGTGGATCATGCGGTGGTGGGGTTAATGGATCCGGCGCACTCTCCTTTCGTCCATCGGGCTTGGTGGTGGCGGACTGAAGGCAATTTTCAAGAACAGGCACGGCTTTTTGTGCCTTCCCTCTACGGATTTACGATGGCGCGGCATAAAATCGATATTGTCACCCCCATGTATCGTTTTTTGGCCGGGGGGAGAGTCCCAGAAACCGAGATATCTTTTCGCTTGCCCGGGGTTCGCATTGAAGAATTGCGGGCAGGAGATTCTATTATTACTAATTTAACAGCAGTTACGCCCCTTACAGAAACAGAAACGGAAGTCAATTTTATTGCCTACTGGACGATGCCTTGGTTAACGCCATTAGTGCCTTTTCTGCGTCCTTTTGCCAAAGCCTTTCTCAATCAAGATCGCCGAGTGGTGGTACAACAACAAGTGGGTTTAAAATACGATCCGCCCCTCATGTTAATCAATGATTCCGATACCCAAGCCAAATGGTACTACCAAGCCAAAAATGAATTCTTTCGGGCTGTTGCAAACGGTCGCAAATTTGAGAATCCTGTCAAAGAACGAGTTTTAAAGTGGCGTGGGTGAATATCGGTTATCGGTTAGGCTAACTCATTTTTGAAACCAAAGTCTCGCTTAGAGACCAAACTCCGATCGCACGCGATCGCGATCTAACCAAGTCTCTAAATTTCGGGCGACTTGCAAAATCTTAGCCACATTTTCCTCATTGGGTTCGATCTCTGCTGCCGAAAGAGCCAGCTTAGCATTGGCTGAGCCACTGGTCGGACCGAGCAAAATGAGTTGCTGTCTTCCCAGATCCGTCGCTGAAACGGAGGAAAAGACTAAATTTTCAAAATCTTTCCCGAAGTTTCGCGCCTTGGCGATCGCGGCTCCGTGGGTTCCCGTACAGGTGGCAAAGGCTTGTTTTCCCACCAAGGGTGCATTAGCGGGAATTGCCGTCTCGGTATAGGTTGCCAATTGCCGGCAATAGTTGGGAATTTGGGCAATATCGTACCCTTGATGACCTCGTTGGTGCAGATAGACGAGCAATTGTTCTAAGGGGGTGTTTCCCGTGCGTTCTCCAATGCCCAAAAAGCTACCGCTAATGCAATTTGCCCCGGCTTCGGCGGCGGCGATCGCATTGGCCAAGCTCAAGCCCATATCATTATGACCGTGCCACCAAATTTCGATCTCGGTATTGGCAGTAAGATCGCGAACAAATTTTACAACTTGTGCGGCCCCTTCTGGGGTTGCGGCTCCGACGGTATCGCAAAGGGTCAGGACTTCCGCACCGCAAGAGATAGATGTTTCAATCGCCAACTGCAAGCGATCGGGAGGAGTGCGGGTGGCATCCTCGATCGATACCCCAAACCGCGTTTTTTGACCCCGCAGATACTCTCCCGCTTGGCGATTAATTTGTAAAATTTTGGCAAAATCCCACCCCTCTACATAGGCTCTCAAGGGACTGGGATTGAGCAAGAAGTCTGCCCAAACCTCGATTGAGGAAGCGCGATCGAGGGTTGCGATCGGTTCGAGGTCTTGAATTAAAGGACGGGCGAGAAATCGCGGGATAATGCCGAGGGCTTCAGTTTCGATATGACGAATGAGGGCTTGACAATGGGTCAATTCTCGTTCAGAACTGGCGGGAAATCCTAACATGGCGGCTTGCGTCCCCACCGCACGCGATCGCTTTAGGAGTTCTTTCTTTTCTTCGAGGGAAGGTTGACGCACAAAAGCCCCTTGCAATCCGTCTCGCAGGGAATCATCCTCGATTTTGACAGATTGTAAATGGGATGGGGATTCTGGATTCCAACTGTATAAAAACTGCTCGATTTTCGTCATGGGTTTTCAATCTGTAATATAGCCAGTCAGGGCAGATCGTGCCGCAATATAGGGAGAAGCAAGGTAAACGCTAGAATTGGGGTTGCCCATGCGTCCTTTGAAGTTTCGGTTAGTGGTAGATAAACAAACTTCCCCATCTCCCAAAATCCCGGAATGTCCGCCGTAACAAGCCTTACAACCCGGAGACTCAATCACCGCCCCCGCTTCGAGGAGTTTCTCGCTCAAATCCCTGCGAAAGAGTTCGCGATAAATTCTCATGGTGGCAGGAATCACCATCAGTTGCACCCCAGAAGCGATTTTCTGTCCTGCCAGTTCTTCGGCGACGGTCTGAATGTCAATGAGTTTGCCCCCCGTACAAGAGCCGACATAGACTTGCCGGACGGGGATTTTTTGCGATTTTATGGTTGCGATCGCCTCGACATTATCGGGACGGTGAGGCAATGCCACCATTGGTTCTAATTCTTCGGCACGATAGGATAAGCGGGCGGTGTATTCAAATTCGGGATCGGTAAAGACGGGTTCGAAAGATGCGGATGTTTGCGATCGCAAGAATGTTTCAGTTTTCTCGGACAGTGCCATAATGCCATTGGTTGCTCCAGCTTCAATCGCCATATTACATAGGGTCGTCCGTTCCTCAATCCCCAGATTGTCAATGGTAGAACCAACCAATTCTAAAGATTTTCCCGTTGCCCCTCCCAATCCCAAATCCCCCACAATCCGCAAAATGATATCTTTGGCCATCACTCTCGGCGGCAATTCTCCCTCGATTCGTACCTCGATCGTTTCGGGTACTTGAAACCAGAGATCTCCAGTATAAAAGGCATTCAAAACATCAATCATACCCGCCCCTGTCGCAAAGGCATTAAATGCCCCAGAGGTCGTACTGTGAGAGTCATTGCCCACAATAACTTGACCGGGTAGTGCCATTCCTCGTTCGCCGATAATTGTGTGGCAAATACCGTAATCTGCACCATAGAGGAAAGTTTTTTCAATCTTCTGTTCTTTCGCAAATTGTTCCACTGCAATGCCAAAATGACGAGCGGCAGCATCTTTCGCCGGAACTAAGTGATCTTGAAACAAGGCAATGCGAGAGGAGTCCCAGACTTTGGCATCTTGCCCGAATTCCCGATAAAATAGCTCGCGAATCCCGTACACTGTCGCATCGTGAGCGTAACACAAATCGATTTTTGCCTCGATAATTTCGCCACTGTTTGCAGTTCCTTTCCCAGAAGCGCGGGCGAGAATTTTGTGAGTCATGCTTTGAGGAATCATTGGTTAGCAACCTCCATGCGTTGTTTGGTGTAGTTTGTTAGCCCACCCGCCGCAATAATTTTCGTGACCGGACCGAAGTCGGGCATGGGATAGTTGTGACTTTCTACCGTAAAATAACCTTCATTGGCATCGATCGCTATTTCTTGACCCACAATAGACACATCAAAATCGTGAGGATAAACAATGGGTAACAGTAGCCCCATATTGATACAGTTACGGTAAAAAATCCGTGCAAAGGATTTCGCAATTACGGCGCGACAGCCTGCATAATATAATCCTTGCGGGGCTGTTTCTCGGCTCGATCCGCAGCCAAATTCTCGACCGGCAACAATAATTGTAAAAGGAGATTGACCTGTATCGGGATCGACAAAAGGGCGATCGGATTCGTAATCGATAAGGGCATAACGCGCGAGTTCTTCAGCATTTTTATAAGGCTCAAAACGTCCAGGAGCCATTACATCTGTATCGACGAAATCTCCACAATAAAAAGCGAGACCTTGTATTTTTTGAATGGTCATAATTTACTTGATTTCGCAATTAAAAAACATTACTTTTCTTGGTCATATTACTTTTGACTGATAACTGGTGACTGGTGACTGGTGACTGATAACTGATAACTGAATTTACCCCATATACGATCCACCATTCACATGAAGAACTTGTCCGGTTACAAAACTACTCGTTTCTTTAGCAAGATAAAGACAGGCTTCTGCAATTTCCTCCACTTTACCAATCCGACGGACGGGTAGTGTTTCGCTAAAATGTTGATACCATGTTTCTAAATCGGGATAGTTTTCAGTAATACGAATCGTATCGATCACACCGGGTGCTACGGTGTTGGCTGTAATACCATGTAAACTTAATTCATAAGCAAGTCCTCTTGTCATACCGTGCAGCCCTAATTTAGCTGTTATATTATGAACGCGATGATTCTCGCCACAAAAGGCATCGTCGCCAGAAATATGAATAATTCTCCCCCATTTTTGAGCGATCATTTGGGGCACAACAGCACGTGCTAAATAAAATGCTGCATTCAGATTTGTGTTCAATACTTTATGCCAATCTTCAATTGAAATGTCTAAAAATTTTTGTTTGGGTCGAAGGGAAACATTAGAGACAGTAATATCAACTTTACCAAATTCTTTGATGGCGCGATCGACCATTGACTTAACAGCATCAGGATCGCCAACATCGGCCATAATTCCGATCGCTTGTCCTCCTGAATTCCGAATTTCTGCAACGACAGTTTGCACGGTTTTTTCATTGCGATGACCATTAATAATAACATTTGCCCCATTTCTAGCAAATAGTAAAGCGATCGCTTTGCCAATATTTTGACCAGAACCTGTCACAATCGCCGTTCGCCCTTGTAAGGGTTGATTTAACTCTGTCATTGCTCTCTATTAACTTGCATCTAAATCCTTCATATTCATACGGTAAAATACTTAATCTTTGATTTAATTTAATGTTTTTTTAATTTAATTGATGTTACAATTCACAACATTTACTGAGAGGAAATTGAGTGATAGAATCTTTACAGAAACAATTATCTTTAAAAACTCGAACTCTGACTCGAGAAACTACAATCGCGATTGTGGCTCTATGTATTTCTAGATTAGTCATGTCTTTTACGCCACTTTTGGTTAAATTTAGCGATCGTGAAATTGGAGTTAATGTTACTGTATTTTGGCGCGAGGCCATTGCTTTTATATTGTTAGGAGCAATAGAAGGCAGTTTATTTTTCAAAAACGCCTCGACAAACAACTTGAGCGAGATTCCCAATCAAGATCGCCAAACACAAAATGAACAACGAGATACTCAGAAAAAATACACTCCAAAAATCATAATGCTATTATTGGTAACAGGAATTGTTGCCACTGCTTACATTATGCTTTGGATGTGGGCATTAGATTTCACAACCGTCACCAATTGTACAATTATTGATTGCTGGTTGCCTATTTTTACTACATTAGCAGGATGGCTCTTTTTAGGTCAAGTTTTCGATCGCACTTTCTTAATCGGAATGGCGATTACAATTGGAGGGACGCTAACCATTGGGTTTAATGATTTTTCTCTCACAACTGTCAAAATATATGGAGATTTGCTGGCATTATTAAGCATTGGTGCATATGGAATTTACTATCTTTTAGTCGAACGACTGCGAGAAGAATTAGATGTAAAAACTATTTTACTGTGGCGTTGCGGCATGGGAACGGTTATTGTATTGCCGATTTTATGGATCGCGGACGATCGCATTTTTCCAGACTCTTCTACTGGGTGGATTTTAGTAATCAGTTTGGCTTTTTTCAGTCAATTTATTGCCCAAGGATTGACAATCTATTGCCTCAAAAAATTATCTGCTGGATTCGTTGCCCTATCTATGTTGGCAATTCCAGTTTTAAGCGCGATCGAAGCCGGAATCGTTCTTTCAGAAAGACTAAGTGTGCTGAATTTTATTGGAGGCACCTTAGTTCTACTCGGAATGTATTTAGCAATTTCCGCCAGTCAAGGCGCAATTAAAGAATAATAAAGTAAGGAAAAAAATGTCCGATCTGCCAACCCCAATCCTAACATTTCGCCCGATGGGTATTGATAAAATTTCTACCTTGTTGGCAGAAAATGCCGAGCAATCGCCCCTAAAACCCATTTCCCTCGCTTTTGGTCAATCAGATTTTCCCATTCAAAAATACGTCGATCTGAGTTTACCCACTGCAGAAGTAGAGACATTACTCGGTTATGGCGATATTTGCGGACAAGCATCTCTACGAAACAAAATTAGCCATTTTTATAGTTCTACTTTTGATGTCGATATCCCGCCACGACAAATCTTGATAACCGATGGAGCAACCGGAGCATTAGTCTTAACATTGGGGTTGCTGGTGCGTCAAGGGAGTGAAGTGATTATCCCTACCGTTGGCTATCCTGCCTATGCCCGCATCGTGAGAGTTTTGGGAGGAATTCCCATTTTTGCTCCCCTCGACGAGGAGTTCAATCTCGATCGCGATCGCCTCTCTGATTTGATAACATCCAAAACGGCTGCCATTCTCGTCAATTCCCCCGGCAATCCCTACGGAAATATCACCAGTCGGGAAGCATTAGCAGAAATTGCCTCCTGCGGCATCCCAGTCATTTTCGATGAAGTTTATCAGTGCATGACCTTTAGCCAGTCTTTTGCCCCCAGTGCCACCCAACTCCCCGGAGAGCATTTTATCGTCAATGGCTTTTCTAAATGCTTTGCCGTACCGGGATTGCGCGTGGGTTTTGCGATCGTGCCGTCTTGCTATGTCGAGGCAACCGAAAGTTTGAAAATTCTCTTCAATATTTGCCCCAATCTTCTCGGACAAAAGTTGGTCGAAAAACTACTCGAGCGATCGCAGACCATAATCGAGGCACATCGTCGCTACTTGGTTCGCTGTCGCGATACTTTTTTGCGTGCCTGCTTGCGTTATAACCTGCCTTTAGCAAACTATCCCGAGTCGGGATTTTATGGCATTATCAAACTGCCCGAGGCGATCGACTCCATTACGGCAGCCCGAAAACTGGCCGTCAACTATGCGGTTGCAACTGCACCCGGAATTGATTTTGCCCCCAAAGAACCGGGCTTTTTGCGAATTAATTTTGCTTGTCATTCGACGAATGTAGAAGAAGCAGTAAAGCGCATTGCTCAATGCTTGCAAGAGAGCGAATAATGAAAAGCAAGATACCATAACCCATACCTTAGAGCAGGGAGAGTCAACCATCTTTACTTTTACAGTCACTTCAGCCCGACTTTTCCTCAATCCTTCAGGAATCACCGATCCGAGTGACGTAGATTATTTTAGTTCTTGATGAACATCACCCCACCTACAGAACCGCATCACCCAATCAAAACGGGAGCGTATCTATACTTGAAGATAAGGGGATTAATTGTTGCAAACCCTTACGGGGGTTTAATTCAGAGTGCGGTTGTTAGTGTGGGGGCTGACATAAAAACAGTTCTTACCTTTCCCCGATTTTCACCGATCGCCAGCGAGAAGTCATTATGCCAACACAATCTTTTTCCATCGATTCCCGAGAAACCGATCGCCTATCGACCGAGGCAGAACTCAATCCCACTCAGCTAGAGGTTGAAGGGATAGACGCGATGGAAACGGCCAAACGGTCCAATCGCAATACAACGGATTTGGTACGCTTATATTTGACCGAAATCGGTCGAGTCCCGCTTTTAAAGCGCGATGAAGAAGTCGCCGAAGCCCAAACCATTCAACGTTATGTCGGCTTGTTGGACTTGCGCCGCGAAATGTCCGCCCGAGCCGTTCAACCGGAATTATATTTAACGTTGAAGGTGCTTTTGCACTCAGATTTAACAGAAGACTCGTCTCAAACTTTATGGCTGCTCTATCTCCTCTATCGCCATCAAGTTCAAGTGATGCACCATTTCGTGACTTTAATTGAGGCGCACGATCGCCTTGCGGCTCAATTGGGTCATCGTCCTTCTTGGGAACGTTGGGCAAAGACTGTCAACCTTGATGTGGCAACCCTCAAAACTCATCTCCCTCAAGGGAAGGCTTATTGGGCAATGCTGGCAGAGTTGGAGGTTAAAGAACTCGAAGATCTGCAAAAATCCGGTCTCCGCGCCAAGGAACACATGATTAAGGCAAACTTGCGCTTGGTGGTCTCTGTCGCGAAGAAATATCAAAATCGTGGTTTAGAGTTGTTGGATTTAATCCAAGAAGGAACTCTCGGTTTAGAACGGGCGGTCGAAAAGTTCGATCCCACGAAAGGTTATCGTTTCAGTACTTATGCTTACTGGTGGATTCGTCAGGGAATTACACGCGCGATCGCGACTCAAAGCCGCACTATTCGCCTGCCGGTTCATATTACAGAGAAACTGAACAAAATTAAAAAAGCACAACGCAAGATTTCCCAAGAACAGGGACGCACGGCGAAAACAGAGGATATTGCTAAAGAACTGGATATGACCCCGGATCAAGTGCGCGAAGTCTTGTTACGGGTACCGCGATCGGTTTCTTTGGAAATTAAGGTCGGCAAGGAAAAAGATACGGAGTTAGGGGATTTACTGGAAACCGAAGAAGCCTCTCCCGAAGATAATTTGATGCGGGAGTCATTAATGCGGGAATTGCAAAATCTGCTCTCGGATTTGACGACACGGGAACGAGAAGTGATTCAATTGCGTTATGGCTTAAAAACTGGCAGTCCTTATTCTCTCGCGGAAATTGGCCGCGCTTTAGAGTTATCTCGAGAACGAGTCCGACAAATTGAAGCCAAAGCCTTACAAAAATTACGCCAACCGAAGCGACGCAACCGCGTTCGGGATTATCTGGAAGCAATGAAGTAAACTAAATTGATGATTGTGGGGACGTAAATTTTACGTCCCTACGATGTTTTAAGGGCAATCTTGGGATTTCAACAAACTGGAGCAGGCAGCAGCAGATAGGTTTACACAGTATGTCCAATCGACCTGCTGGGGGATTTAGGAGGTGAGTATGTAATACCAAATCCAGTTACCACAGACTATATTCACGCGATCGTCTGTAGACGGGCATTGCATACAACGCCCCTTGTATGTAGAAGGATGGGAATATCTTCTCCGCAATGCGGATTTGGTATAACTCCTACATCATCAGTTTTGCTTTGACCGTACTTGACACTTGGTTACCATCTATACTAGGGTAAAAAAAGAACGATTTTTTAGGACTATATCAGCTTATAATCCTTGTCATTACCTTATTATGTTTAATTTGGTTACCTAATAATGGCCACTGGAATTGCAAGACATCAACAAGAAAAAGCCCTTTCAGCATGGGAATTTCATGGAGAAATTTCCTCTCTCCCTTGCAGAGTAGAAAAAGCATCCCTTAGTTATCCTCACAAAGCATCTATTGAAAAGTTGCTTAAAAAAGAAGAAAGACAATTCGGACAAGTCTCAGAAAGCAGCTTTGAGAGAGTTGATTTAATTCCCGAAAACTCATTTATTCTGGATGATAATTTTTATGTCTTAAAACAACTCATTGAACAAGGAAAAAAAGCTCGTCTATTTTATCTTGACCCACCCTATGGTACTGGATTTCATTTTCAATCCAGAGACTTAAAACTGTCTTATGAAGATAACATGGGTCAGGCTGAGTATATTGAGTTTATGCGTCGAAGACTTATTCTTATGAAAGAATGCTTATCTGATGATGGATCGATATATATCCATATTGGACATCAAATGCTTGGCCATCTTAAGGTCATTATGGATGAGATTTTTGGAAGTGAAAACTGCCAAAATATTATCACCAGACGCAAATGTAGTAGCAAAAATTTTACCAAGAAAAGGTACTCAAATATCAATGATTTCGTATTATTTTACTCAAAAGGAAAAAAATATGTTTGGAATCAACCTGGAATAGAACCTAACAAAGATTGGATTGAAAAAGAATACCCAAAGA
Source organism: Spirulina sp. LEGE 11439 (assembly GCF_059821285.1). Taxonomy (NCBI): domain Bacteria; kingdom Bacillati; phylum Cyanobacteriota; class Cyanophyceae; order Spirulinales; family Spirulinaceae; genus Spirulina; species Spirulina sp. LEGE 11439. The sequence continues at coordinate 17,982 of NZ_JCAMRX010000060.1, read as the reverse complement.
TTGATAAGTATGGCAGGAGATATAAATTAGTTCCTGTTCATGCTCCAGGCATCAGAAATGGTGAAACGGGAAAAGAATGGAGAGGAATGATGCCTCCACCCGGCAAACATTGGCAATATCCTCCGGCAAAACTAGATGAAATGGATAAGAATGGTGATATACATTGGTCTAAAAACAACAATCCTCGTCGGAAGGTTTATCTAACCTCTAACAAGAAAATTCCTTTAACAGATTATTGGGAACAATATAGAGATGCACATCATCAAAGCGTAAAAATTACAGGTTACCCAACTGAGAAAAATTTGGACATGTTGAAAATGATAATTGCTACAAGCTCTAATGTTGGTGATATCGTTATCGATCCATTCTCGGGTTCTGGCAGTTTCCTGCATGCTGCCCGCGATCTCGATCGAAAATACATTGGTATAGATGCGTCATTCACTGCTGCCGAAACAACACTAAGAAGGATGAAGTATGGTACTCAACAAATGGGTGACTATGTGAAAAAAAATAAAGAAAAAACAATACTTTTACCTTTAAAATACGATTTCTTAAAACAAGAATGCCAATTTATCACAGAAGAACAGCTATATAATGTTTATCAAAATAACATTGAATCTATTGCAAAGATCTAGCGTTCAAGCCATTCTTCCGTAAGACGCTTAGAAGCCAGCTTCAATGTTATAACTCTCACCCTTCCATCCCATTCCCCATCTAGCGAACAGGCTTCTTCCCATGTATCATTGTGCATCAAACCAGGACCATCAGATAAAAAGATTATTTTCAGTTTCGATTTAGTAAAAAGATCGAATTTTTTTGCCTTTTCAACTTTGTTTGAGTTTCCACCAGTTCTATCATCTGACTGTGCACCACCTCGAGTAGAGTCATATCTAGCAAAACCAATTGCAACAACTTCTGTATTGAGCTTCTTTCTGATTGCAAAATCACATGGATAAGAACCTCTATAATCTGAATAAATTTCTGATAACTCTATATCTCGACCCGCTCCTCGCGGCCCTTGAATTGTATACAGTTCGGAAAATTCCTCTTCAAACCAATCAAAAAATGCTTCTGTTAGTTGATATCCCAACTGCCCTCGGGTGTCATATTCACCCATTAAAGCTGCTAGAGCATATTTATGTTCTGGTAGCATGGAAGCAAATTGCTTCTTCAATTTTTTAATGGGTTTAAATGTATGACCGTATGTACTAATCAGAGTGGCTGTGTCTACTTTTCTAATCTTTTTTGTTGTTTCGGTATCCAAAACTGGTGATACACAACGACGATACATTTTTAGAAGTGCCATGCGTTCATTAGCCGGACGAGTCGAAGAGCGAATAGAACGAAGCACATCAGCACTGGTTTCAGAATTTCGTATTATCTCGCAAAATAAATCAATGTGGCTGCTGTATTTGTCCAACAATACATCCAAAATCTCAGGGAATCTTATAGTGCTATCTATCGGGGTGATGACCTTGCTAACATCGGTTATTTGCCGCAAAAAACTATCGTTTGTCATGATTTACCTGCCGATTGAAACTCTGCTCATAATTTATAAAAGATACAAACATGTCAATTTTGATTTATCTCCTATCACCATCATCTAATCTGAGGTAGATATACCTCCATTTTCTGATTTTGAAAACCCTTGGATAACAAGGGTTTTCAGGTGAATTTCTCCTTGTGCGAGTTTAAGCGATCGCGCCTTGGGGATGAATGCGTTCTTTTTGCTGCATGGATGCACAGAGACGATTCAAAGCACTAATATAGGCACGGGCAGAAGCGACGATAATATCGGTATTGGCGGCATGACCCGAGTAGGTGCGTCCTTCATGGCGCAGGCGAATAGTAACTTCTCCCATCGCGTCGATCCCTTCCGTAACAGATTTCACGGAATATTCGATCAATTCGTTGGGAAGATTAACCACCCGGTTAATGGCTTTGTAAACCGCATCCACGGGACCGGTACCGATCGCTGCATCGCTCAATTCTTCCCCATCTGGAGTCAGAAGGGTAACGGTTGCGGTCGGTTTGGCGCGATCGCCGCAGGATACCTGCACGAATTCAAGGCGATATAATTCGGGAATCTTTTGGATCTCATCATTGACGATCGCTTCGATATCCAAGTCGGAAATTTCCTTCTTTTTGTCAGCGACATCTTTAAAGCGTAAAAATGCTTTATTGAGTTCGGTTTCTGAGAGTTCAAAGCCCAAAGTTGCAAGGCGATCGCGGAAGGCGTGACGACCGGAATGTTTACCCAAAACAATGAGATTTTGCGTCAAGCCGATGGATTCGGCATCCATTATCTCGTAAGTGAGCTTGTTTTTGAGTACCCCATCTTGGTGAATGCCAGATTCGTGAGCAAAAGCATTGGCACCGACGATCGCTTTATTGGGTTGCACGGACATTCCCGTCAAGTTAGAGACTAAGCGAGATGTTTTGGCAATTTGAGTGGTGTCGATTTGAGTGAGAGGGGCGGTCGATTCGGCGGGACGACCGAGGAAAGGATTATAATATTGACGACGGACGTATAAGGCCATCACCAATTCTTCAAGGGCTGCATTTCCCGCCCGTTCGCCGATACCATTAATGGTACATTCAAGCTGTCGCGCCCCATTTTTCACCGCTTCAAGGAAGTTGGCCACCGCTAAGCCTAAATCATTGTGACCGTGGACGGAAATAATGGCTTGGTCGATATTGGGGACGTTTTCCTTAATGCCGCGAATGAGTGCGCCAAATTCGCTCGGGGTGGTGTAACCGACGGTATCGGGAATATTGACGGTAGTAGCACCGGCGGCGATCGCTTTTTCTAACACTTGATACATGAATTCTGGATCGCTGCGGGCGGCATCTTCAGGAGAAAATTCAATATCATCCACAAAGGATTTAGCATAAGCCACCATATCTGGGACAATTTCCAACACTTCTTGGCGAGTTTTCCTAAGTTTGTATTGCAAATGAATGTCGGAGGTGGCAATAAAGGTGTGAATGCGAGGTTTGGCGGCGGGTTTGACGGCTTCGGCGGCGCGGGCGATATCATCTTTTCTGGCTCGGGCAAGACCGCAGATCGAAGGACCTTCTTCGGTACCGACTGTCGCAGCGATTTTCTGCACGGCTTCAAAATCGCCGTTACTGGCTCTGGGAAATCCTGCTTCAATGATATCTACACCCAAACGTGCCAGCGATCGCGCAATGGTCAGCTTTTCCTCAGTATTCAGCGTCGCTCCGGGGGATTGTTCGCCGTCTCGGAGGGTGGTATCAAAGATCAGAATGCGGTCTTGTTCGTTACTCATGGTGTTTTCCATCAAAGCGGATACTACATATATTTCAGACTAGCAAAGTTTAACGCGCAAATTCCAGAATAGGCGGGAAAACTCGCGAAGTTGCTTGAAGGACAATCTCCCTCACAATGCTTTCCCTATCAAGCAATCTCATCGCAAAATTTACCAAATTACCAGCTTTTCCACAATCAACCACCCCCCAGAAAAATTGCGCCATCCCCAAACCGAAATTTCTCGTTCATTTTGACAATTTTGTAATTTTTCATTGACTTCTGGGCGAAGGGTAATCAGTTGCCAGATTTGCTTTGATTCTGTGCGATCGCGCAAACGAATACGATAACTCTGTTCGCCAATCTTACGAAATGTACCGCGAAAATGTACTCCTACTTCTTTCTCGCTCGAAAAGGCGCGATCGCATTCACAAATTCCTGTTGGTTGATATTCTTCGGGATGTTCTAAATAATAGCGCTGCCATTTTAACCAGTCGGGATGAGTCGGCGGTAAATTGAATAACGGAATTACTGCATGATTATTTTTTAACAATGTTTCTTGTAAGTTTCTAACGGGTAATTCTCGCGGCTGACAATTCAATTCTATACATAACGCCGCCGCCATTCCTGCTGCTTGTCCCAATGCCATTACCATTGGTTGCAATCGCGTTGAACCATTGGCAATATGAGAAACGGAAATGTTTTTTTCGCAAACCAGTAATCCATCTGTTGCGATTGGAATTAAGGCATCGTAAGGGATAGTAAAAGGCGTTCCCGTCCAGCGTCCTCCCCATTGCATTGATTTGGGTTGTAGGGGAAATTTAACACCGGGATAGTGGTGATCGTTAGCGTAGTTTCCCACTGCGATCGCATTCATTTCTCCTGCGGAATTGAGCGGGAGTGAGGCGACATTTCCGCCAGATATGGGTAAAATATCGGCTTCTATGATGGTTTGCAGCCCTTTTAAACGGCGACTTTCTCGAAAATAGGGATATAAGGCAAAAGCACCATCGGAAGGGGCAGGGAAAGCATTTTGAGCGAATCCATAGCGGCGATCGATATGAGTTTGAATAAAATGGGCAAAACCCAAACTATATTCTTTTGCTTCTGTTAAAAACTCGTTTTTCTCTGCTGGCGAGCCGATTAAACGATTTAAGTTTACGCCATAATCATTTCCCTTTTGCGGCCAATTCAGCATATATCGATCGTTGGGAAAACGTCCGTAATTGAGAAATTTTTGTTTTCCGTATCCGTCCCATGCTCCGATAAAGTCGTCTGAAATATCGATCGCGGGTGCGGGAATTTCAGGGGCTTTATCGCCGTAATCTTGCAGAAGGAAAACCCATGTCGGAGATTGGACGGGATAGCGATCGCACAGCTCATTATAAGTTTCTGGGGCGCTGGGTTCGTTAAACTCTTCTCGCAACTCCCATCCCCAGCGATGAGGAATCTCTCCTAATGCTAATAAGTCGCCTAATTCCGTGCCATCAAGGATTATTTTAGCCTCGATTTCATAGTCTTGAAAACGCACTCCAGTAATGCGATTCTCCTCCAGAGACGCGTCGCGAACGCGGTTTTTAAAAACTTCTACAGGAGTTTGTCCCGATATCCACTGTAAATTCGGTAAATCTTTTACCCAGTCGGCGAAAACCTCCGCACCTAGGCGAGGTTCGTAGGTAAACAAACTCACCCAACTATGGTCTAAACCTTCCTGTTGACGCGATCGCAATTCTCTTAAATATTCTTCCCACATTCCCGTTTGCAAAGCAATAAGTTCACTGCCATCGGGTGCTGCAACTCCTGCTGCTGTTAGCATTCCTCCTAACCATGAAAACTCACTGACTATAATTGTATTTGCACCGCGACGGGCGCATTGAACGGCGGCGGTACTTCCTCCCGTCCCTCCACCAACTACGAGAACATCAGTTGCTATTTGTGTCAGCATAGAGCATGGAAATTTGAGCAATAAAATCTAGTTTAACCCGAGTTCGGGATAAGCTGAAACTCTGATTCTATCGTTGGCTAAAACCTGCATTCCTTCGTAAAATGGGTCGAAAAATAGCTTTAACCTGAACTGACGTTAGTTTACTCTGTTTTTATTTCCTATACGAAATATCTTGATATAAGCATTCTACCTCCGAGGTGTTAAATATTTCAAAAACTCTTTCTATATTCTGCAATGTCTTTTGGTTTCATTTTTGAATCGGTGATTTTCTACATGAGTATTAAACTTTATCCAATAGCATAACGAGTAAATTGGCGTTTAAAAGCGGAATGAAATCCTAACACAATATCAGAAGGAGGAACGCCCATTTCTACCAATCGTTCGCCTACTGCTTCTTCTGTGCCGTTATATTGAATCCAAATTTTACCATCTTCAATATCAAAGTGCATCACGGGGCCAAATACTCGTTTATCCCCTTGCCAACCCACAAAAGATAATTGATAATGGTCGCGATCGCGATCGAAAATCAGTTGCGCTTTCACGGTATCGGTTGTTGTCGAAATATTGGCGTGTTCCGTTAAAATTTGCTCGATACATTGCCGATATTTGTCTAAGGGATCCATTCCTCTATCTCCTCTAATCTAGGATTATAAATTATCAGTTGGACTTGATAGCGTCCGAGTGCGCGTTGGATAAAAGGAAGTTGAAAAAAGTCCTGATAAGTCTCAATGGGAATGGCTAAAAAAAGACTGCGATCGCGCTTTCTGCGGCCAAATCAATTTGCACTTTCACGGCTTCACTAATCCTCAGGTTGAGAGGGTCGTGAGTAATTGTCCAGCCATCTTTGATTAAAGCATTTTTAACTTGTTGATGAAAAATATCTTTAGCCACGATCGCTCTTTTTTGATTCCAACGTTAAAACGCAAAATACTTCTTTTATTATATCCCACTCAGATATTTTCCCAACCTTTTTAAACGACGATCGCAGTATCTTTTACACAAAATACAAATTCTGTCAACGCCAAGTTAAGAACAGTAAAGTTAAGAAAATATAAATTTGTTAAAAAATATACCAAATATTCGTTGACATCAGAGGTACAAGAATAAACTAGAGATACAATAAGAAACTTTACACTTTGGGGATAGGGAGAGGAAATGGCGATCGCAACCATTAATCCGGCAAACGGCGAAACGCTGAAAACCTTTACACCGCTAACGGCTGAGGAAATCGAAAGCAAATTAGCCAAGGCACAATCTGCTTTTGTCAGCTATCGTAAAACAAAAATGAGCGATCGCGCTCAGTGGCTGCATCAAGCCGCCGATCTGCTGGACAAAAATGCCGAGAAATACGGCAAAATCATGACCCTCGAAATGGGAAAAACTTTAAAAAGTGCGATCGCAGAGGCGAAAAAATGCGCTCTCGTTTGTCGCTATTATGCCGATAATGCCGCCGATTTTCTCAAAGATCTTCCCGGTGAAAGCGATGGGAGTTCCGCTTTTGTGCGCTATCAACCCCTCGGTATTGTCCTTGCGGTCATGCCGTGGAATTTCCCTTTCTGGCAGGTGTTTCGCTTTGCTGCACCCGCTTTGATGGCGGGGAATGTGGGTTTATTGAAACATGCCTCCAATGTGCCGCAATGCGCCCTTGCGATCGAAGAGCTTATCTCACAAACCGGTTTTCCTGATGGAGTCTTCCAAACCTTATTAATTGGGGCATCTCAAGTCGAGTCCGTGGTTGCTGACGATCGCGTGCAAGCAGCCACTTTAACGGGAAGCGAACCCGCCGGAGCCAGTTTAGCATCGACTGCTGGGAAATATATTAAAAAGACTGTTTTAGAGTTAGGGGGTAGCGATCCTTTTATCGTTCTCGAAAGTGCGGATATCGATGCGGCAGTTACAACAGGGACTCAAGCAAGGTTATTAAATAACGGCCAATCTTGTATTGCTGCCAAACGGTTTATCGTCAGCGATGCGATCGCCGATGAATTCGAGCAAAAACTCCTCGCCCAATTCCAAACATTAAAAGTCGGCGACCCCATGTTAGAAGATACGGATATTGGACCCTTGGCAACAGCTTCCATTCGGGATGAAATTGCCGAACAAGTGAATAAAAGTGTCGAGATGGGGGCAAAAGTTCTCATCGGGGGCAAACCTTTAGCAGGAAAAGGAAACTTTTATCCGCCCACGATTTTGAGCGAAATTCCTGCCGGATCTCCCGCAGAGATGGAGGAATTTTTCGGACCCGTCGCCCTATTTTTCCGAGTCAAAGGTCTTGAGGAAGCGATCTCTCTTGCTAATGCTACGCCTTTAGGATTAGGTGCCAGTGTTTGGACAAATGATGAGAAAGAACGCGATCGTGCGATCGCAGACATTGAAGCAGGTGCCATCTTCGTCAATGGTTTAGTTAAATCCGATCCGCGCTTGCCTTTTGGCGGGATCAAGCGTTCTGGGTACGGTCGAGAATTAAGTATTCAGGGAATTCACGAGTTTGTCAATATCAAAACAGTCTGGATTAAATAAATTTGTTATTGGTTATTTGTTATTGTTTACTGGTTGTCGATCGAAAAATTGACGACCAACCTTTAATTATAACATACCCTCTTCTCTTTAAAAAAGAGAGGAACAGCAAATAACAAATAACGAACAACAAATAGCAAACAACCTCTTAGCTTTGCTTAAGGCAAGCCAATAACAAAAATGGAACCATTAAATACTGCCGAACTTCTTGTTCGCTGTTTGGAAAATGAGGGAGTTGAATACGTTTTTGGACTTCCGGGAGAAGAAAACTTGCACGTTTTGCAAGCCTTAAAAAGCTCTTCTATTCAATTTATTACCACCCGTCACGAACAAGGGGCGGCATTTATGGCAGATGTCTACGGACGTTTGACTGGAAAAGCAGGGGTTTGCCTCTCAACCCTCGGTCCGGGGGCGACAAATTTGATGACCGGGGTAGCCGATGCTAACCTCGATGGTGCGCCTTTAATTGCCATTACAGGACAAGTGGGAACCGATCGCATGCACATCGAATCTCACCAATATTTAGACTTGGTGTCTATGTTCGATCCCGTGACAAAATGGAACACCCAGATCGTCCGTCCGACCAATACTCCAGAAATTATCCGTAAAGCCTTCAAAATTGCCCAACAGGAAAAACCGGGAGCCGTTCATATCGATTTGCCGGAAAATATTGCCGCCATGCCGGCAGGTCGAAAAGTTACTTTAAATACGAATGGCAAAGAAGCAATTTATGCGTCTTTCCGAAGTTTTAATAAAGCTGCGGAAAAAATTTCTAAGGCAACCAATCCTCTTATCCTCGTAGGTAATGGAGCCATTCGCGCCAATGCTAGCGAAGCCCTAACAGAATTTGCTACCCGTTTAAATATTCCAGTTGTTAACACTTTTATGGGTAAAGGTGCAATTCCTTATACTCATCCCCTTGCCTTATGGACATTTGGTTTACAACAGCGAGATCTCGTGAGTTGCGCCTTCGATCGCACGGATTTAGTCATTGCGGTGGGTTACGATTTAATTGAATATTCCCCGAAAAAATGGAATCCTGAAGGTAATATTCCGATCATTCATATTGGTGTCAATTCAGCAGAAATTGACAGCAGTTATATTCCCGATGTGGAAGTCGTGGGGGATATTTCTGACTCTCTCTATGAGATTATCAAACGTGGCGATCGCGAAGGCAAACCCGCGACAGATGCGGCGGAAATTCGCGCAGATATTCGCGCAGATTACGAACATTATGCCAATGATGACGGCTTTCCGATTAAACCGCAAAAGATTATTTACGACTTGCGACAGGTCATGGGACCCGAAGATATTGTCATTTCTGATGTCGGGGCGCATAAAATGTGGATGGCGCGACATTATCATTGCGATCGCCCCAATACTTGCATTATCTCTAACGGGTTTGCAGCGATGGGTATTGCCATTCCGGGGGCGTTGGCGGCAAAATTAGTCCATCCTTCTCGTAAGGTTGTCGCAGTAACCGGAGATGGGGGTTTTATGATGAACTCTCAGGAATTAGAGACGGCATTGCGAGTGAAAACGCCGTTTGTGACCCTGATTTTTAATGATAATGGCTATGGGTTGATCGAGTGGAAACAACTCAATCAATTTGGCGAGTCAGCGTTTATCGATTTCACTAATCCTGATTTTGTTCTCCTTGCAGAAAGTATGGGATTAAAAGGTTATCGCGTCAAGTCGGCAGAGGATTTAATTCCGACGTTGAAAATGGCATTAGAACAAGATGTTCCGGCGGTGATCGATTGTCCGGTAGACTATAAGGAGAATCTGAAATTCTCGCAGCAGTCGAAGGATATGAGTTGTCATCTTTAGTTGAGTTTGGGGGCAACCTAGTACGGGTTGCTCCTGAAATGATGAGAGTTGGCGATCGCTTAATTTGAGAGTAAAAGTTATAAATTCTTCCAGTTCAGCAAATTATGAAATATGGCTTTCTATTTCTTACTTCTGTCCCGGCGATCGCCAAAAAGAGATTAAATGATGTTCCGACTTTCCTCAGCAATCCTGCTAGCAAGTTTCTTGAGTGGAATCCTACCCGTCCAAGCACAGTTAATTCCTGATGAGACTTTAGGAAAAGAGAGTTCGCAGGTCATTCCAATGGATGTGTTGGAGGATTCCGATCCCGAGAGATTGCGCCAACGCATTGATGGCGGTGCGGTGCGAGGTGTCAATCTGTTTCATAGTTTCCAAGAATTCAATGTGGGGGAAAATCGCGAGGTTTACTTTGCCAATCCGAATGCGATCGCTAACATTCTCACCCGAGTTACCGGCGGCAATTCTTCCGATATCCTCGGCACCTTGGGAGTATTGGGAGATGCCAATCTCTGGTTAATTAATCCCAATGGTATTTATTTCGGATCCGATGCCAAATTGAACCTACGCGGCTCATTTGTGGCAACGACAGCAGATGGGGTTTGGCTGGGGAATCAGAGCTATTTTAGCGCCACGGATATCGCAGGATCGCAACTGCTTTCTATTGAACCGGGAGCATTATTTACTGATGCTTTAGCCGCACATCAAAGCACCATTACCAACCGAGGTAATTTAAGCGTTGACGGAAATTTTACTCTTGCCGGTGAGAACTTGGACTTAGTGGGCGAAATTGAAGCGGGAGGAGATTTAAAACTCCAAGCACTCGACACATTGAAGATTCGCGATCGCACCGATGCCCCTTTTATTGCCAAAGCAGGCGGAGAATTACTCCTACAGGGAAATCAGACTATAGATATTTTTGCCTTAAATCATCCCGATAGTGGTTTATTTTCTGGAGGAGATTTAACTCTCAAAAGTCAAAATCCGGTGTTAGGAGATATTCATTATTATTCCGGGGGGAATTTCATTATACTTAACCCAGAGACTAACATTCTCGGAGACTTAGAAAGCCCTTGGGATCCGGTGATTCGCGCTGCTGGAGATGTGAGCTTAGCCAGCTATACGGGAGCATCTTTGCATATCATTGCGGGAGGAAGTGTCAATATTACCGGAGATGTCACCATTAACGCTGTCGATGCTGCCAATGGACTACAAGAAACCGTGACGCTATCCGATGGGACAAGTATTTCGCTGGACGGCAAAGCATTACCCACATTAGATATTCGTGCGGGAACAACCAATTTTGGCACCACAGCGACGACTTGTGCAGGGTGTGTTTCATTGAATAGCGGAAGTTCTCCTGCTTCTGCCAATATTAATATTGGTGGCGATCTCACTGTAGCCAATAGTGGCTCGGGAGGACAGGTCTTTTTAAGCAATCAATATTTTGTCAATAGCACTCTCAGTAGTGGCAATATTTCTGTTAATTCCATTGATACCGGCGATTCATCTGGAGGCGGAATAGTGACGATTGACACTCGTGGCGATCTGACCGTAAATGGACTCATTGATACATCTCCAACGGCTGGAAATTCAGGCAATGTGACTATTCTTGCTAACGATACTATTCGCTTGCAAGGATCGACTGTATTCAAAGGTATTAATACGGGATTGCCGAGTTTGGGTGCAATTACCGGAAATGCCGGGGATATCAAAATTGATACGCAGAACTTAGAAGCGATCGATGGTGCAAGATTGAGTGCCTTTAATGTTGGCTCGGGGGAAGGTGGAGATATTTCTATTACTGCCAGCGATACTATCCGCTTTCAAGGAGAAGATAGTCAAGGTTTAGGAAGTGGAATTAACAGCGCATCATTTAATCCTTTGAATCCCACTGCAAATACTGGCAATGCAGGAAATATTAGGATTCAGACGAAGAACTTAAACATGCTTGATGGCGCGATAATTTTTACGGTTGCCTCCGGAACCGGGAGTGCAGGAAATGTTGCGATTACCGCTACCGACACGATTCGTTTCCAAGGAGAAACTTCTCGCGGTTTTGTGAGTGGAATTGATAGTAATGTAGGCAGAGGTGCAACGGGAAATGCCGGGGATATTATTATCAATACGGGAAATTTGCAGGTTCTGGATGGAGCGATAATCAGTACCAGTACCTTCGGACAAGGAAATGGTGGTAATGCGATCGTAAATGCTAGAGATACCGTACTTTTTCAAGGGACAAGCAATCAAGGAATGCGTAGTGGCATTGGTAGTGTTGTTGACTTCTCGGCGACAGGAAATGCCGGGAATGTTACGATTAACACCCAGACGTTGAATATTTTTGATAGCGGCTTGGTTATTGCTCAAACATTTGGAGCGGGAAATGGTGGTAATATTGCCATCACTGCTGAAACCGGCCTGCTGTTAAATAATAGTGGAATTACTGCAAGTACCATAGGGACGGGGAATGCTGGGAATATTGTTCTCAATATCAATCAATTCGAGCTTGATAATAGTGGTGGCGATCGCAGTGGCATTGGTGTTGTGAGTGAAGGGATTAATAGCGGTTTAGCCGGCAATATAACTATTAGTGGCGTGAATTTAACCCTACGCAATGGCTCTAATATTTCTGCGGAAACGGATACTTTTGATGGAGGTCGTATTGCGATCGCTTTACAGGAGGTTCTTTTACTGCGGAATGGGAGCGTTATTCTCACAGATTCCGGGACGGATGACATTAATGGGGGGGGAAATGGTGGTGATATTACCATTTCTGCTAAATTTGTCGTCGCAGTGCCGGGGGAAAATAGCGATATTACGGCTAATGCTTTTGCGGGGAATGGGGGAAATATTACCATCTCTGCAAATGCCATTTACGGCCTTGAATTTCGCAATACTCGCACTGCTTTGAGCGATATTACCGCTTCTTCTCAATTTGGACTTAACGGAACTTTAGTATTCAATCCTTTAAGTTTTCCGGCAGAACAAGGACTCAACAAACTCGCCAATACTCCGATCGATGTGGAGAGTCTGATCGGACGAGATGCTTGCGCCGTGCAAGATGGCAGCATTGCTGGCGGGAGTTCTTTCACCATCACCGGGCGCGGTGGCATTCCCACCAATCCAGACGATTCTCTCACAAATACACCTTATCTACCGGAATGGTCAACCCCTCAAGGAGATTCTTCTCAACCTGCGATTGTCTTGCGAGAGAATCGCGATCGAGAAATTGCGATTCGTCCCGTGCAGGGATGGTATGTTTCCTCTGATGGAATGGTTCATCTCACTGCCGATGCTGCAAATGTGTCCTCTAACGCACCTGCTTTGGTTCATCCGAACTGTCAAGTTTTTTCTAAATATCGTGTATCTGATGGGGTCGATCTTATTGCTGATTAATTCGGCGATCGCAACGGTTAATCTATCAAAATAGAAACTCTCAAACAGAAATAAAAGTAGAAGTTTATCGACAGAATACAGCCGGAGATTGGTCTCTGGAAATCTTAGAGGCGGATGATAGTTTAGCGTTAAATTCAATAGGTTTAACCTTGACAATGGTAGATATTTATGATGAGGTTTTGATAGGATAAATTACTTTGCTGCTAATGCGATTGGCGATCGCAATCTTGATACAAATAAAAAGAAGTGAGATAATCTTGACACAATGAGATTTTCTCCCTCATTCTTCCGGCAATTTCACTTTATCGAAATCAATTAAATGTTATGCTCCCACACTCTTCGATTCTCCTCCTCTTGGCTGGTTTCTGGGGATTATTGCAACTTCCTGCGCGATCGCAACTCCTCCCCGACAATACTTTAGGAACAGAAAATTCCCTCATTACTCCCCTCGATGCTCTCAACGATCGCATTGATCGGGGAGCAATGCGCGATGCTAATCTGTTTCATAGTTTCCAAGAATTCAACGTTGGGGAAAATCGCAGCGTTTATTTTTCTAATCCCAGTGCGATCGCTAACATTCTCACTCGCGTCACAGGAAGCAATCCCTCGGATATTTTGGGCAAGTTAGGAGTCTTGGGAGATGCCAATCTTTGGTTAATTAATCCTAACGGCATTTATTTTGGATCCAACGCTAAATTAGACATTCGCGGCTCATTTGTGGCAACCACAGCAGATGGGGTTTGGTTGGGAAATCAGGGCTATTTTAGTGCGACAGATATCGCAGGATCGCAACTCCTTTCTATTGAACCGGGAGCATTATTTACTAGCGCTTTGGCAGCACATCAAAGTGCTATTACTAACCGAGGTAATTTAAGCGTTGACGGAAATTTTACTTTTGCTGGTGGGAACTTGGACTTAATGGGAGAAATTGAAGCAGGAGGAGATTTAAAACTACAGGCTTTAGATAGGTTGAAGATACGCGATCGCACCGATGCCCCTTTTATTGCCAAAGCAGGCGGAGAATTACTCCTACAGGGAAATCAGACTATAGATATTTTTGCCTTAAATCATCCCGATAGTGGTTTATTTTCTGGAGGAGATTTAACTCTCAAAAGTCAAAATCCGGTGTTAGGAGATATTCATTATTATTCCGGGGGGAATTTCATTATACTTAACCCAGAGACTAACATTCTCGGAGACTTAGAAAGCCCTTGGGATCCGGTGATTCGCGCTGCTGGAGATGTGAGCTTAGCCAGCTATACGGGAGCATCTTTGCATATCATTGCGGGAGGAAGTGTCAATATTACCGGAGATGTCACCATTAACGCTGTCGATGCTGCCAATGGACTACAAGAAACCGTGACGCTATCCGATGGGACAAGTATTTCGATTGACGGCAAAGCATTACCTACATTAGATATTCGTGCGGGAACGACCAATTTTGGCACCACAGCGACGACTTGTGGGGGGTGTGTCTCATTGAGTGCTGGAAGTTCTCCGACTTCTGCCAATATTAATATCGGTGGTAATGTCACTGTATCTAATGGTGGCTCGGGAGGACAGGTCTTTTTAAGCAATCAATATTTTGCCAATACTGCATTAGCAAGTAGTAGTATTTCCGTAAATTCTATTGCAACGGGAGATACTTCTGGAGGCGGTGTGGTGATTATCGATGCCCTTGGCGATCTGAGCGTGAATGGACTGATTAATACGGCTCCTATTGCAGGGAGTTCGGGAAATGTTACTCTTCTCTCGGGCAGTGCGACTCGTTTTCAGGGATTGACGACGCAAAGTGGCATTACTACCGGAATTTTGGGAGGGACGGGGGATGCGGGAGATATCAGGATTAATACAGGCAGCTTGGAGGTTTTCAATGGCGCACAATTGAGCGCATTTAATGACGGACAGGGGACGGGGGGCAATATTTCGATTACTGCTAGTGACAAGGTTCTCTTTCAAGGGGAAAATAGTCAAGGCGTTTTGAGCGGTATTGATAACACTTCCTTTAGTAATAATTCCAATGCAACCATCGGAGATATTGCGATCGCAGCCAAAAACTTAGAATTCCTCAATGGTGCAAGGATTTCTACCAGTACCTTTGGCTCGAGGGATGCGGGGGATGTTACCATTAATGTCAGCGATACGATTCGCTTTCAAGGGGAAAGCAATAGCGGTACGGTGAGTGGAATTGATAATGAAGTGGCATTGGGTGCAACGGGAAATGCAGGAAATATTACGATAACAACAGGAAATTTACAACTTCTTGATGGCGCACAAGTCACGACTAGCACTTTTGGAGCAGGAAATGGCGGAGATTTGAACGTTACGGCTAGCGGTACCGTCCTTTTTCAAGGAACGAGTAGCAATGGGACTCGCAGTGGTATTGGCAGTCAAGCAGACTCCACAGCCACAGGAAATAGTGGGGATGTTACCTTGAGTGCAAATACTCTTAATCTTCTCGATCGAGGTGGCATTTCTACCCAGACTTTTGGGGCGGGGAATGCAGGCGATATTACCATCACGGCTGAAACGGGCTTGCTACAGAATAATGGGGCAATTGCTGCTAACACTTCAGGTTCGGGGAATGCGGGCAATCTGACGCTGAATATCAACCAATTTGAGCTTGATAATAGTGGGGGCGATGAGGGAGGAATAGGGGTACTCAGTACGGGAACTGGGGATGCTGGGGATATTAATATTAGTGGGGTTAATTTGACCCTCCGCACGGGTTCGGAAATCTCTGCACAAACTGATACGGTGAATGGTGGCAATATCACCGTTGATTTATCTGAGGTTCTCTTGCTGCGAACTGCGAGTTTCATTCTCACGGATTCGGGGACGGATGATATTAATGGGGGGGGAAATGGGGGCAATATTAATATTAATGCTCAATTTATTGTGGCGGTGCCTGGGGAAAATAGCGATATTACGGCGAATGCTTTTGCGGGGAATGGGGGCAATATTACCATTAATGCTAGTGCGATCTACGGGATTCAATTCCGCAGCGCACAAACGGCTTTTAGTGACATTACTGCGTCTTCACAGTTTGGACTCAATGGCGTTTTGGTGTTTAATCCTTTAAGTTTCCCTTCGGAACAAGGACTCAATGAATTGCCTGATAGTTTGGTGGATGCGGAAAGTATTATCGGACGGGATGCTTGCGCCCTAGAAGATGGACGTATTGCGGGGGGAAGCTCTTTCACGGTGACTGGACGAGGAGGGATTCCTGCCAATCCTGACGATCCTCTGACGAATGTGCCTTATGTGCCGGAATGGTCGAGCCGTGGGGGAGATGTTACTCAATCTAGCGTAATTTTACGGGAGAATGACTCAGCGATCGCGATTCGTCCGGTGCAAGGTTGGTATGTTGCGACGGATGGGACGGTACATCTCACGGCTGAGGCGGGTGTAGCGACTCCTAATGCGCCGGCTTTGGGTCATCCTAATTGTCGTGCTTTTTCTCAACCGACTGGTTTATCATACTGAAAATGACGGGTATCATCCGATCTACCCGACGATCTACCCAACGATCCGCCCGACGATCTACCCAACGATCCGCCCGACGATCTACCCAACGATCCGCCCAACGATCCGCCCGACGATCCGCCCGACGATCCGCCCGACGATCCGCCAGGGATTGAAAATCCCTGTCTCATACAAAAAATCCATTGAAATGGATTGGGGATATCACGATCGCACTTGTCTTTCAAAATAGTCGTATCTAGCGATCGCTGGCAAGACAAAATAAAAGTGAGTAAAAGTGTGTTGCCAGCAACGCCTCTAACGGGTTTCAGGGGGAATCTGTCGGGGAAACTAATTCTTTGCATTCTGGGGGTTGTGGCTCTTTTTTGGCGACACTGGCGGCAAAGTTCTTGGAAAGGCGCACGAACTTGAAGCCGTTTTTAACGCTTCCTTTCCATGCTTGCATAGATCCATAGTCTTTACCTTTAAAATTAGAGTTTGTTGAATGCAGATGGGCGCGGATGATGATTTCTTTATCGCGGGCAATCTTGATGGATTCTATGGAACTGTTAAAGGGTTGCTCATCGACATGGCTTTTCTCGAAGACATGGCGATATAAGAGTTCCCCATCCTCCCCGAGGACTTCCCACCAATCTGCATATTGGTTACAGCCCAAATCGTGACTGTAGAGGGAGACGTTAAAGGTGTAATTGTTGGCAGTTCCCTCGAATTCAAGGTTCAAAACCACCGCCCCATCAATGAACTGGGGATTTTTCTTTTCTGCCCACAGGGTTAGGATCTGTGCTAAAGCCGCAATCTTTTCGGACTCCGGACAATTGCGGAGGGCGCGTAAAGCCTTTCCCCAATCCTCGTGCAGGGCATATTGAAACGATATCGCTTTTAAGGCAGAAGAAGCGTTAGCAGCCTCAGCAGCCGATAGCGTATTGTGCAATATTGCTTGCGTCGTTTCCCAGTTAGTCAAGTTTCCAGAAGCCGAGGCGATCGCACTCAGGGCAGAGGATTGGTTGTATGGGTCGTCAAGGTTCTCAGCAGCAGCGAGAGACTTCTGCAAGAGTTGAGCCGCTTTCTCCTCATCTTGGAGTTGTCCAGAAGCCGAGGCGATCGCTCTCAGGGCAGAGGATTGGGAGAATGGGTCGTCAATGTTCTCAGCAGCAGCCAGAGACTTCTGCAAGAGTTGAGCCGCTTTCTCCTCATCTTGGAGTTGTCCATAAGCCGAGGCGATCGCTCTCAGGGCAGAGGATTGGGAGGATGGGTCGTCAAGGTTCTCAGCAGCAGCGAGAGACTTCTGCAAGAGTTGAGCCGCTTTCTCCTCATCTTGGAGTTGTCCATAAGCCGAGGCGATCGCTCTCAGGGCAGAGGATTGGGAGGATGGGTCGTCAAGGTTCTCAGCAGCAGCGAGAGACTTCTGCAAGAGTTGAGCCGCTTTCTCCTCATCTTGGAGTTGTCCATAAGCCGAGGCGATCGCTCTCAGGGCAGAGGATTGGTTGTATGGGTCGTCAATGTTCTCAGCAGCAGCCAGAGACTTCTGCAAGAGTTGAGCCGC
>NZ_JCAMRX010000012.1:0-130164 GCF_059821285.1 Spirulina sp. LEGE 11439 | reverse complement strand
ATTTTTATCAAACCCTCTTCCCATGCCTTTTTGCAAGTTTTGTCCTGTACTGAGATCGCTGGTATAAATCAGTAAATAGTAAATAGTGAACTCATTACTAATTATCTAAATAATATTTCCCAAGTTTTTGCGCCGACAATGCCATCGACAGTGAGATTATTTTGTTGTTGAAATGCCCTGACTGCTTCTAAGGTTTGTTCCCCAAAAATGCCATCGATTGTTCCCGAGAAAAGATTTAACACTTGCAGGCGTTCTTGCAAGCGTTTAATAGTTTCACCGCGCATTCCCGATCGCAAAACTGGTAAATTCTCTCTGGCGCGATCGGATGCCCGAGGGGTAGATTCTGGAGGAATGAGGGTAGGTGCGTTAGTATTTCCAGATTGTAAAGCGGGAGCAGCCGGTAAGAGCCTTTGCCAAGTTTGGGTTCCCATAATGCCGTCTATCGGTAATTTTGCCGCTTCTTGAAACCGAGACACGGCAATGACGGTACTTTCGGAATACTGCCCATTCACTGCTCCAGTATAAAATCCCAATAACAATAAAGTGGCTTGCAACTCTCGCACGACATCCCCTTGAGAGCCAATGCGAAGAACGGGACGCTCTGAAGTTTGAGCCGCACTCATCATTGGTGAGAGAAAGAACGAAAGGGAAATTAGAAAGAACAGATACTTTTTCATCACGCTGTTAAAAGAATTGGAGAGCAGCGATCGCGCCCCTTCATTCTATCGCGTTATCGCAAGGCGATCGCGATCGCTCTGAATCCTGCGAACGATCGGACAGGGTTTCCGATAGAATGAGATCGTCATCTTTTGCCTTTCTCCTTTTGTCTCCCCAAATTGGGCAGAGAAAAACCCGCTCGATCCTTTGCAAACTCGCATAAATCGTGACACCAGAGCAACCCTTATTGTCGCCAATATCGAGAAAGCCACCTCTGGCACTCACGATCGCATCCACCCTCAAGGACTTATTTCTCGACGAATTTCAGATCGAACATTCTCGTCCCAGTCTTGAGGCACTCAAAGAATTCGAGCAGTTCCCCATTCGTCCGGGAGTGATTCTCACGGAAGCGGGAAAATTTGCCGGCATGATTTCTCGAGAGCGGTTCTGGGAATACATGAGCCGTCCCTACAGTTGGGAATTATTTTCCAATCGCCCCATTCACAATTTATACGAATTCTTGCGGGTCGATATTTTACTCTTAGATGGCGAGACTTCAATTGTCGAAGCCGCCCGCTACTCCTTGCAACGATCGCCGGAATTGATGACAGAACCCATCGCAGTCGTTCTCTCTCCTCAAGACTATCGCCTCCTCGACTCCCATCAACTCCTCGTCGCCCAAGCACGAATTTTACAACTGACCACGCAACTCCTGCAAGAATCCAGTCAACAACTCGAAGCCGCCAATTTTAAATTACAACGCCTCGCATCCTTAGACGGTCTGACCGGAATTGCCAACCGCCGACATTTTGACAATTACTTGTTACAAATGTTACGACAATCGACGCGATCGCAATTACCTTTATCGCTTTTGCTTGCCGATGTAGATTTTTTTAAAGCTTATAATGATTGCTATGGTCACTTATTAGGGGATGATTGTTTAGTGGGAGTGGCCAAAACCCTGCAAGATAGCGTCAAGGAAAATGCAAATTTGGTCGCACGATATGGCGGTGAAGAATTTGGCATTATTCTGCCCAATTGTGAAGGCAATGTGGCTTGGCAAGTGGCCGAAACCATCCGCAAAAATATTATTGCCCTACAGATTCCCCATTATCGTTCCCAAGTTGGCGATCGCGTTACCCTCAGTATTGGAGGAGCGAGTTTTATTCCGAATAATGATGATACGCCATCAACGCTCATTCAAGCTGCCGATCGCGCTCTTTATCATGCCAAACAAGAAGGACGCAATCGCTGTATTTTTCAGCATATTTAATGGGGTCATGGATAACTGAAAATATGGACATTTTTTTGGGTTCGGTCGCAATTTTTATTTTCTGTCCTCTGTTAGGAGGACTGCCTTTAATTAATTGGATAACTTATGGTTTGACTGGGAAAAAACTGGCCGAGGTGGGAACGGGAAATATTTCGGTTTCGGCGGCTTTTTATCACGGAGGAACTGGGGTAGGGGTTCTCTCGGCACTTTCAGAAGCAGGAAAAGGAATCTGTGCGGTGGCGATCGCTCGCTATTTTTTCCCCTTACAACCCACATGGCAACTCATCGCCCTCATTGCCTTAATCATGGGACGCTATTGGATGGGAAAAGGGGCGGGAACAACCAATGCGTTTTGGGGAATCGTCTTTCACGATCCCGCCGCCGCCGTCTTAATGGTTTTAATTGGAGGAACGAGTTTTACCATTTTTCGCCATCGCGCTACGGGGCGTTTGGTCGGTTTAGGAGTTTTGGCGCTTATTCTCATCTTGCGCCGTCCCCACGATAATGATTATATTTTTGCTGCGATCGCCCTTGCCGTTCTATTGGGCTGGATTTATCACAAAATTCCCGACGATCTTGACTTACCTGTCAGTCAAGCGAAAACTGAGTCTCAAAGTGTCTTTCGATTTTTCCGAGGAGATAATGCCTTGTTAACCTTAAGCGATCGCCTCGATCCTCTCAAAGTAGGTGGAAAAGCGGCGAATCTTTCCCTTCTCAAACGCTGGGAATACAACGTTCCCGAGGGTTGGGTGTTGCCAGCAGGAGACGATCCTCAACCGTTAATCCTCTCGGTTTCTCCATCACCCCAAAATCCCCTAATCGTGCGTTCTTCTGCCATTGGAGAAGACTCGGAAACAGCCTCGGCGGCGGGACAATATCTCACGATTGGCAATATTACCGATGCAGTTGCTCTGCAAGCCGCGATTATTCGATGTCAGACTGCCTATAATAACCCCGCCGCCTTGAATTATCGACGCGATCGCCAGCAACCAGAAGCCTCTCTGGCGGTAATCGTTCAGCAACAAATTTTCGGTCAATTTTCTGGAGTCGCTTTCAGTCGCGATCCCGTGGATGCGACCAACGAGGCGGCGATCGTGGAAGCCTTACCGGGTGGGGCGGCGCAGGTCGCATCCGGACAAGTTACACCAGAACAATATCGCGTTTATTTGACAGTGCGATCGCGCGAATCTGAGACAACGGTCTCTCAAACTCTCATTGAAGGAGAAGGAAATATCCCCTCGGGTCTCATTCGAGAGGTGGCGCAAATTGTTCGCGACTTAGAAGCTCGCTTTCACGGCATTCCTCAAGATATCGAATGGACTTATGATGGGGAAACCTTATGGTTGCTGCAAGCCCGTCCTATTACCACCCTCATTCCTCTCTGGACGCGAAAAATTGCCGCCGAAGTCATTCCAGGTGCCATTCCTCCCCTCACGTGGTCGATCAATCGTCCCTTAACTTGTGGCGTTTGGGGGAATATTTTTAAAATCGTCTTAGGAAAGCGCGATCGTGATTTAGACTTTGCAGCAACCGCAACGTTACATTATTCCCACGCTTATTTTAACGCAACCTTATTAGGGCAAATTTTTCAGCGCATGGGTTTGCCTCCCGAAAGTTTGGAATTTCTCACCCGAGGGGCAAAGTTTTCCCAACCGCCTTTAATTTCTACGATCCAAAATCTGCCCGGTCTTCTCCGTTTATTGGGTCGCGAGCGGTCTTTAAAATCTGATTTTAATCGCGATTATCAAAAATGGTTTTCTCCTGCTCTCAGTGCGCTGAAATCTCCAGCAGGATCTTTAGAAGAAGAAGAGTTACTTGCCCGCATTGAACTGATTTTGTTAACTCTCGAACGGGCAACTTATTACAGTATTTTGGCACCGTTAAGCGTAGCCATTCGGCAAGGAATTTTCAAGGTTTCCGAGCAGTATTTAGATAGCTCGCAATTACCGGAAGTCGAATCTCTGCGATCGCTGGCTGAGTTGGCTGGAAAAACGCGAAATTTACTGCCTCTATCCCGCTTCAACTTTGATAGTTGTCCTTCTTTATTTACTTATTTAGCCGAAACGCCCGATTGTGAAAGTATCCTGCAACAATTCAATGAATGGCTAGAAAAATATGGCTATTTAAGTCAAGTCGCAACGGATATTTCCGTTCCCAGATGGCAAGAAGATCCGCGTCCCATGCGAGAATTATTTACACAATATATCTTTAACGATCGCGGTCGCCTGCAAGTTTTAAAGAATTCTCCCTCTCCTCAAATCCAAGGGGTGCGATCGCGCATCGTCCAACCGCGATTAAACTTAAAAGGACGAGTGAGCGAAGTTTATTCTCGTTTATTGGCAGGGTTGCGCTGGGCATTTTTAGCCTTAGAAAAACAATGGTTGGAGTCGGGAGTTTTGGCAGAAGAGGGGGATATTTTCTTAATTAAACTCGAGGAAATTCGTGCCGTGTTAGAAGAGGAAGATTGGGAATTGCGATCGCGTTTTCCCGATTTAGCGCGACAGCGGCGATCGCGTTGGGAAAAAGACAAGAAACTCTCCCAAGTTCCTTATGTGGTTTATGGCACAACCACCGAGGGAGATTTACCGATTTTATCGGCTTTACCGCCCAAACAGAAGTTAACGGGAATTCCTGCTAGTACAGGGATTGTCGAAGGCAGAATTAAGATTGCGCGATCGCTGGCTGATGGTATAGAAATGAATGAGGAAACAATTCTTGTAGTCCCTTATACCGATGCGGGTTGGTCGCCTTTACTTTCCCGTGCTCAAGGCATTATTGCAGAGGTAGGGGGAAAGTTATCTCATGGGGCAATTCTAGCGCGAGAGTACGGCATTCCGGCGGTAATGGATGTGAATAATGCCCTGCAATATTTACGCAACGGTCAGTTGGTTCGCTTGGATGGTCAAAAGGGGACTGTGGAGATTTTAGACTGATTTACTGATAAAACTATCTTTAATTAATGACTCAATTTTTTCTCCATAGAATGCCTAGGAAACTATCACTAAATCGCTGGTTTCGCCTTCCTTTGGGAGTAATATTTTTAGTTTGTTTGGGGACAATTTATTCATGGAGCATTTTTCGGATTCCTCTGGAAGTGGAACTGCACCTCAGTGCGGTGCAGAGTGCTTTACCTTTTACCTCAATCGTTTTGGTTAATTCTGCGATTATGCCGATCGCAGGTATCTATATCGATCGCTTTGGCTCTCGATCGATCGCCGCAATGGGCGGCTTTCTGGTGGGACTGGGCTATATTTTAGCGGGTTTATCTCACAATTTTATCCTGCTTTTACTCGCTTATGGAGTTTTGGCGGCGATCGGAGTAGGGATGTCCTATAATGCTCCCGTTGCGGCAATCTCCAAATGGTTTCCCGATCGCCGAGGCCTTGCTATCGGTTTAACCGTCATGGGTTTTGGGCTGTCTCCGTTAATCACGGCTCCCATTGCCCGTAGTCTCATCGATCGGTTTGACGTATCTCATGCCTTAATCTATTTGGGTTTGGGGTTTATGTGCATCACGATCCTCCTCGCTTTCACTTTTAATAGTCCTCCCAGTTGTCCCTTACCGCCATCAGAGCAAAAACCTAATTTTTCATCCAATGGAGAAAATATTGCTCCTTGGCGATTGCCGAGATTTTACGGTTTGTGGGTTTGTGCGGCGATCGGGGCAGGATCGGGACTCCTGGCGATCAGTATATCTGTTCCCATTGCGCGAGAATTGATTCATTTAGATAGCAAAACTGCCGCTTTTTGTCTCTCTCTATTTGCCATATTTAATGGTTGCTGTCGCCCTTTATTCGGCTGGCTGACGGAATACCTCAAACCTAGAAAAACCGCCTGCCTTTCTTTTGGGTTAATTTTCTTGGCTTCGAGTTTAATGTTATTCGCAGGAGATGGCAATCTTCTGGTTTATTTAATTGCTTTTTCTTTACTGTGGATGTCTCTGGGAAGTTGGGTGGCTATTGCGGCTATCTCAATGCTAATTTGGTTCGATCCTCAACAATATGCCCGGAATTTTGGTATCCTCCTCCTGGGTTATAGCTTTGGTGGTTTCGTCATTCCACTTTTTGCTGGTCTTATTCGCGATCGCTTTGGCAGCTATTATTATTCTTTTTTATTGACTGCGATTTTAGGAGTTATTGGTTTTGCGATCGCGCTTTTTACACTGCAATCTTCCCCAGCGAAAAAACCTCTGGATTAATATGAATCTAACATTATCCTCTTTTCCCTTTCAACCAATAAGTAACCATCTCTCCTTTCCCTTTAATTTTAATGATTCCGCGCTTTTCGCAAATAAACGTATCTTTGATGCGAACATAGGTTGCCTCGGTAATTTGAATACCATTGGGTTCACCCGATGATTCCATGCGAGAAGCCACATTCACCGCATCCCCCCACAGATCGTAAATAAATTTCTTCGTGCCGATTACTCCTGCAACCACCACGCCACTATTGATCCCAATGCGAATTTGGATTGTCTCATCAGGAAGAAGGGTTTCCGATTGCTGCTCCTGAAACGATCGTACTGCCTCCTGCATCAGCAGTGCCATTTCCGCGATCGCTTCGGCATGATCGGCCATGGGAATCGGCAATCCTCCCGCCACCATATAAGCATCTCCAATCGTCTTAATCTTCTCCAATCCCAAGCGATCGGCCAGTCCGTCGAAAGCCGAAAAAATATGATTGAGCAAATTCACCAACTCGATCGCCGATAGCCGTGCGGAAAGAGGCGTAAAGCCAACAATATCGGCAAATAAAATCGAGACCTCATTAAACTGTTCTGCTAGAGAACCTTGATTTTGCTTCAAGCGTTGGGCAATCGGAGCCGGTAAAATATTTAACAACAACCGCTCCGACTTTTCTTGCTCGATGCGTAGCGCCTGTTCCGCTTCACGACGCACTCGGGCGCTGGCGATCGCATCTCCGACCAACTGCAAAAACTGCACGTCTTCCGGACTCCATTGTTTTGGCGATCGCACCACATCCAAGCCAATTAACCCCACCATTTGACCGCCGTAACTGGTCGGAATGTGAAGTCCCGAGCAGATGGATTCTCGTGCCATTTCCTCCCGTTCTGCCACTGCGTCGAGGGGAATTTCCTCAAGGGATGCAAACTGAACGATGTTTCCTGCTTGGTACTGTTGAAAAAACCAAGGAAAACGCTCGGCAGGAATATTTTGTAAATCGTCGATCGTCGGAGCAATCCCCGTTCGACACCATTCATGAGTGACGGTAAATCGCCGTCGTTCTTCCATTTCCCGATAGCGAAGAATGTAAGCGCGATCGCTTGCCAACATTTCTCCTATTTCCCGCAAGGCAAAAGCAATCGCTGCATCGAGATCCCCATCAATGAATTGTCGAGAAATTGCCCCCAATAAATTATCCCGTTCTGCCTTTTGTTTCAAGGCTTTGACCGCTCGCCGTCGCTCCTGCCACAGACCCATTGCCGCCGCCACCGCCCTGAGCAAATCGACCTCCGATGCGTCCCAATGCCGAGCCTCTTGGCTGTTATCAAAGCCAATAAAGCCGAAAAACTCGCCATTGACGATAATGGGCAGCACCAAAATGGCTAAAATTCTTTGCGGTACGAGAATTTTGCGTTCCTCTCGGGGCAATTCCGCCACAATCCCCTCAATATAGTCTCCCCGTTCCAAAATTTCCTGCCACCTCGGGACGGAATCTTGATAGGGTAAATTTTGCAAATAGGGATTGTTTAATTGCGATCGCACCCCCTCGGCGCACCACTCAGCTTTAATGCTCATTAACAGTTCGACTTCCCTTGCAGATCGAATTGTCGAAGCAAAGTTACCGAGCGCTGTCGAAACAAGGTTGCCGAGCGGCATCGCAAGGTTACCGAGCGCCGTCGAAGCAGGATTGCCGAGCGCCGTCGAAGTATGATTCTCGAAAATATAAACCCGACTTGCCCCGCTCACTCGCCCCAAAGGTTCGAGAATCGAATGATAATTTTCGTGGTTCGCACCTGCCGCTAATAATTGACGTTGCACCTCTACCACCACCGCAGAATAGCGCTGGCGTTTGACGAGAGCCGCTTCGACTTGCTTGCGATCGGTAATATCTCGGGCTACCCAAATCACCGAATCTGTGGAAATTGGCGAAATGGTGGTATCTGACCACACCTCTCTACCCTCGATCTGCAAACTGTATTCAATTTCGACATTATCTTGTTTCTGTAGGGTTTCGCGAATCTGGTTCAAGAAAAAAGTTGCTTGCTTTTCGGGAAAAATTTCATGCAGGGTTTTACCAATGCGGTTGGTCATGGGATCGTAAATGAGGTTTTTCGCATTAGTAACGGGAATTTTGAGATGCCGCCCACTACTGTCAAAGACAAAAATCAAATCCGTCATCGCAGCAAATAAAGCTTTGAGTTCGGCTTCATCTTGCTTTTGTTGCAATATGGTTCCCAACTGACCGGAAACCCCCATAACCAATTCAAAGGCTTGTTCGTCTTGGCGACAAGAATCCGTCAAGAAAAAGGTAAGAATCGCCAAAACGGGAAATTGGTTGGACTCCTGCATAAAATCTTCCCGAGAGGATGCGAGAATGGGCATGGCAAAAGCTGCCCTAAAACCGCATTCAGCCGCCTTTTCCAATCGCAAAAAGACATCATCGTTTTCTGCGGACACATCGCGAACCCACTCGGGGCGGCATTTTACCCAAACTCGTCCGGGAAGTTCTTCATTGGGTAACAAAGTTAAGGCTTCACTGTACTCTCGAAATTCTCTGATTCGTTGTTGGTTGGTTAATGGGTGACTGTTTCCACCGTACCAACTGGGACTGCACACTAAAGCCGAACCATCGACAGAAGGAATCCATGCTTCGCCGTAATGCCAGCCTGTCGTTTCGCAAATGCACTGTAAGAGGATGGCGATCGCACTATCAAAGTCTTTGGCCGTACTAATAGCCTGGCCGACAGTGAGGAGGAGTTCGATTTCTTCTTCCGCTTGCTTGCGATCGGTGATATCTCGCGCCACCCAGATCGCCGATTCTGAAGAAATGGGGGAAATACTGGCAGAAAACCAAACCTCTCGTTCCCCCAATTGGAGTTTGTAATCAAAATTGATGAGTTGTTGTTGGGCGATCGCATACTGGAGGGTTTCCAGCCATTGGCTGGCTGTTTCTTCGAGATAAAACCCGGAGATTGTTTCGCTAATGGGATCGACCTCCATGTCACTATAGAGGCGAGCGGGATTGGTGGGGGAAATTTCTACATTCTCTAACTTGCCATCGCGGAGGGTGACAACCAAAATGATGTTAGTCATGGCTTCAAATACCGTCCGCATTTTTTCTTCTGAGGTGCGAATTTGCTGTTCTAAGAGTTTGCGTTCGCTGACGTTACGAGCAACCCACACCACGCTTTCTTCAGAAACTGGGGAAATCGTGGCAGCAAACCACATTTCTTGCCCCTGGAGGGTCAGAGCATATTCAACAGCTTTTGGTTCTTTTTGTTCTAAAACTTCTTGAATTTGAGCGACAAACCAATCAGCCTGTTCTTGAGGAAAAACTTCGTGAATGGTTGCCCCGACAACGAGGGTGTCAGGCCGGTAGAGTAATTCTCGGTTGCTGGAGGGGATTTTCAGATAGCGGCCTTGGCGATCGAAAATGAGAATTAATTCCGTCATGCCCTCGAATACTCCTCGCAATTCGCTTTCGGCAGCAGCGAGTTGGGCGGTACGCTCTTCGACGCGCTCTTCGAGTTCGGTTTTGGCAATTTCGAGATCGCGAAAGGAGTTTCGCAACTGGATCGCCATGCGATTGAAGGATTGGGCTAAAACGCGAATTTCGGCAATCCCCGGACACCAAGGCAAGAGGGGTTGAACGTTAATTCTTTGGTTGAGGCGACCCACGGCGATCGCGCGGCTGGCGCGACTCAGTTCGAGGACGGGTTTGGTAATCCAACGGGCGGTGGCAATCCCGGAGGCGATCGCAATGATAAAAGCGAGAAAACACAGGCCAATGGTAATGCGGGTATTAGCATGAATTTGACCGAGGAAATCATCTTCGGGAACCACCACGAGGATAAGCCAATCCAAGCCGAATTCTTCTGAGATGGGAGTAATTTGGAAAAAGTAACGTTTTCCCTCGAAAACAAAGGCAAGCTGCTCTCGCTGCACGGCTTGTACTTGGCTCAAATCGCCAAAATACTCGTAAAGATATTTCCCTGTCGCTCGCACGATCGCATTATTACTCTCGTCGATCTTTAAGCGTCTGGCACTGCCGTTGCGTTCGGAAAAGAGGGCTTCTTGGATGGAACTGGCGACGGTATTCCCATTGCGATCGATAATCAGGGTGTTCCCAGTCTTCCCGATTTTCAATTCTTTGAGAAAGCTGCTGATATCCTCGAGCAAAATATCGGTTCCCACTACTCCCAACAGACTCCCGGATTCTTCATAAAGGGGTTGAGAGAGAGTAATTCCCAGCCTTTTGTGAGAGAACATGACATACACGGGACTCCACACCGGCTGATTGACGCGAATAGCGGCTTGATACCAAGCTCGCGATCGCGGATTGTAGTTGGGACGGGCGCTTAGTTTTTCTGTGGGGCGACCCCGTGCGTCGGTGGCATAGGTTTGAAATTCACTATCGGTGGTAAGGGGATCGGCAATTTTGAGGACTGCGTTGCCGTCTTGGGTTCGCCCCGCACCGATATATTTTTCTCCTTCTGTGGCAAATTGAATGGTATGAATCAGTTTGATGGATTTGACTTGCTTCCAAAAATAACGTTCGATGCTCCGGTCATCTGTGGGGGCGATCGCATTGGGGTCGAGGATATTAACAATACTTTGATTGACAATTTTGGGAATGGCTAAATATTCGTTGAGGTTTTGAGCGATACGGGCGGTGACTTCGGCTTGGAGTTGCTCGGCAAGGGAGTGAATGGCGGCTTGTCCGTTGTGGATGGAAAGCCAACCCGTTAGTCCGACGGCTACGAGAATTTGCAAAATAAAGGGGACGATTAAAACGAGGCGCAGGGGAATGCGTCCAATGTTTCGAGAAATAAAAGCCAGCTTGAAGATTTTGGCCATCGTCCTTTTCGCAATTGGCAACTTTTACCAGTCTATTCCTTGATTCCCGAATTTCATATTTAACCGGAGGCGAAGCATGCGGTTTAACTGAAAAGAGTTCCCTACAGCGATCGGCGATCGCCCTTGCAACTCCTTCTTGAAACCGAACGTTCGGTCTAAAATAGGAGTTTAATCGTGAGATCCACGCCCTACAAACTCTCCTTCCGACCGACATACACCCCATACCCGATAGACTCAAACATATCCTTCGAGATTCCCCCCGCTCCCTCCTTGAGAAATCCGCGTGCCTTCCGATCCGTGAAAAACAAGACCAACATCTTCAGAATCCCTTTAACAATTCCCCAGCCCCCGTACAATTCAAACATCCCCTTGGTATCCAAGGGAATATTAAATGGGTGAGGGTTGCTAACAACCTCCTGCAAACCTGCTTCTTGCATCAGTTTTGTCCAGCTATGAGAATCTAGGGCTTCAGCATAAATCACTCGTTTTAAGTATTTCTCCATCTCGGGTGACGGCGGTTTGAGCCAAGTTATCTCATTTATCCCCACATACCCCCCGGGCTTGGTCACTCGCAGATATTCGTTGATTGCTTCTTGTTTGTCTGTCAAGAAGACATTCACTGACTCCGAGATGACCGCATCGAAAAAATTATCCTCGAACGGCAGTTTTCGCGCATCTGCTACTCTAAATTGAACTCGCTCTTCTACCCTTTCGGCCTTCGCTCTGGCTTGGGACTGCTCGATCGCCTTGTCCAACAGATCTACCCCGATCGCCAGACAGTTTGTTGTTTTTGCGAGGTAGCAAGACGTGACCCCCATCCCGCAACCGACATCCAACACGGATTGCCCGCTTTCGATGTGACATAATGAGATGAGTTCCCGTGTAGCTGCCATACTCCCACCGTGCTTGGCCACGCCAACATTGGCAATGAATTCAAAGTAATCTCTCGCAATTTCTGCTGGCATTCTCCCCTCCATTCTCATCCTTCTATGATATCCCATCAAAAAGGACACCTCAGATGAGATGTCCTTCTGCGAGAATCCCGCGCTACTTTGAAAAAAGCAGTTTATCTGAAACCCACCGCCGCTTGCCAAACGAAAGCAAGCAACAGGAAAAATAAAGGGATGAGTGGAAGTACGTCCACGAGGGGATCGAAAATTTGGTAGGCTTCGGGTAATTCCGCCAGCAGCATTGCAACGTTCATTGATTTATTAAGTCCTTCCGATACAGCATTTATTAAGATTTGCAATAGATTTTAACATAGTATGGCGGACTACTTTTCCTCCAACCACTCGGCAAATTCTTCGGGAAAGCGATCGCATTCTATCGCCTCGCGAATGCGTTGGGTAAAGCGCACCAATTCCGTTACGTTATGCAAGGACAGCAAAATATAACCTAGCATTTCCTTAGATTTCACCAGATGATTGAGATAGGCGCGACTGAAGGTTTGACAGCAATAACAGGGGCAAGTCTCATCGAGGGGGCGAAAATCCTCGCGAAATTGAGCATTTTTTAAATTCCATCGCTCTCCTTGTACCATTGCCGTACCATGCCGACCAAAACGGGTGGGAATGACGCAATCAAATAGGTCGATCCCGGCGGCGATCGCTCTCACCATTTCTCGATAAGTCCCGATTCCCATTAAATAACGGGGTTTATTGTCCGGCAAAATAGGGGCAGTGGCTTCGACGATAGGATACATGAGTTCGGGGGGTTCTCCTACGCTGACCCCACCGATCGCATATCCGGGTAGGTCAAAATCGAGAAGCGATCGCGCTGCAGCCACCCGCAAATCCGGAAACACTCCCCCCTGTACGATGCCGAATAAAGCCTGCTCTTGGGGGCGCTGGTGCGCCGTGACGCAACGTTCTAACCAGCGATAAGTTCGGTCTGTGGCGGCCTTGACTTCCTCTCGTTCTGCGGGATAGGGAGGACATTCATCAAATGCCATAATAATATCGGCACCGAGGGCGTTTTGAATGGCGATCGAGCGTTCTGGGGTTAAATGAATGAGACGACCATCCCGAGGCGATCGAAACGTCACACCCTCTTCTTCAATCTTGCGTAATTCACTTAAACTAAAAACTTGAAACCCGCCCGAATCCGTCAAAATCGGCTGTTCCCAGCCCATAAACCGATGTAGCCCTCCCGCCTTGGCAATGAGTTCTTCTCCGGGTTGCAAATGCAGGTGATAGGTATTGGCGAGAATCATTTGCGCTCCGGTTTGTTCGATTTGAGCCGGAGTGAGTCCCTTCACCGTTCCTACCGTCCCGACGGGCATAAAACGAGGTGTTTCTACGATACCGTGAGGAGTATAAAAAATACCTGCCCTCGCCCGCGTGCGAGAACAAGTTTTTTGCAGATTAAAGGAAAAAGGAGAGGAACAAATTTCCCGATCGCCCATTACCGATTCCCCATTATTGTTTGCCCCTTTCAAAAGTCTTCATCATCCATTTGTACGTCCCATTTTGCAGCAAGGACTTGTTCGAGCATGGCTTCTAGTGCCACTTCGTCCAAGTTATCTGCGTTTTCTCGGTCGTGTAGGGAATTGGTTAAAGGAATTAATCGCAATTTGCGGTTATCTTGGATAAGATCGAAAAAGGTTTCTTGCTCGGAAGATTGATGCAGGTGCAGGTAATCGAAACTCTGCACGTTAATATAGAGGGCGTGATTGGCAATTAGCGTTGCTTGCCCGCCATCGGCAAAGACTTCTAAAACGTAACCTTCACCTTGACTTTGCACCCGATCGTCGAGGGAGTGAAGGTAGTAGACCCGCGTTAAGGAACCGAGCAAGCGGCGCATATCATCTTTGTTGACGACAAGACCACTATCGATGATGCAAGGGGCGGGAAGTGATTGGGGGAGTGGGTTGTGACTCATGGGAAACAGCCATTACTGCGAGGATTTCATGGGAATGTTTCATCGTGCCATGAAAGGGTAACATGGGTTGATAAAAATTTATCCTGGGTTTGTCTCAAATAGTTTTCTCTCAAACAACTTCCTGCAAAGAACTGAAAGAACTGCAAAAAAACTATTTTGAGAGCTTGATTGAGCAGTTGAAGACTTACCTCTAGTTTCGATTGGATATCGATCTAGTATCAATCTAGTGGGGTTATTGGGAAATAACACCCTAACCTGATTGGGGGGTCTGACCATTACTCGGGTCGATTTTGCTGACCTTTTTGTCGATCTTTTGTTTGACTGACCTTTAACCCAATCTTAGCTCAATATTTTTCAACTGCCTCGTTTTTAGTCTAACAGGAGATGAAACAATTGAAACCCCCATACGTCTTGAAGTGGTTATTTTTATTTTGGCGGTCTTTTTTGGCGGCGATAATTTTTTATACTTGCCTGCCGTTGCCGAAGATAAAGGAGTTAAGATTCGATCGCGTTGCTCGTTTTGCCCCGGCGATCGGGTTACTTCTCGGCCTGTTATTAGCGGCTACCGATTGGAGTTTACAAGGGTTGCAAATGCCTGTCCTTCCTCGCAGTGGAGTCATTGTTGCGCTGTGGATTTTCTTAACGGGAGGATTGCATCTCGATGGGGCGATGGATGCGGCAGATGGATTGGCTGTCCCCGATCGCGATCGCCGCTTGCAGGTGATGCAGGATAGCCGCAGTGGGGCGTTTGGTGTGATGGCGGCAATTGTTATTTTTTCTTTAAAAACCTTGGCGTTAAGTGAAATTGTTTCTTTTCGCGGTCTGGGTTTAATGTTAGCGGCAGGATGGGGACGTTGGGGACAAATTATGGCGATCGGGCTTTATCCCTATCTTAAATTGCAAGGAAAAGGGGCGTTTCATAAAGAAAATTTACATTGGCCCCAAGATGTCCTCGGGGGTTTCTTGTTATTAGTTGGCGTGAGTGTATTGCATATATCTTTATCTGGAGAAAAATGGTTAATTGCTTTGGGAGTCACGATCGCTGGATTAGTTCTCGCGATCGCAATGGGATATTGGTTCGCTCGTCAACTGGGGGGGCATACTGGCGATACCTACGGTGCAACAGTAGAATGGACAGAAACCTTTTATCTTTGTCTTTTTCTGCTCTTCTCTCAATGGTAAAGGGGAATATCTGAGAATTTTTTTCACCCTCTCCTCAGAGGTAAAGTTTAGTAAAAAGGGTGGTATTCGCCAAAGCTGAAAGCCTTGTCCTACAAGGAATACAGAAATATTCCTTGGTATTCCGTCCACTGAAGCGATCGCAGGGCTAAAAAATATCTGTTTTTACCCGATGAATTAGCCCTAATTGGCGATCGCACTTTAATTCATCCTTATTACTGGAGTGGGTTTACTTTAATTGGCAGCCCGTGGTGAACAGTAAACAGTAAACAGCAAACAGCGAGCAATTATTCATCAGTCATCTTATCCTGACACTGCTTTAAATAAAACTGTGCTGTTCCATCATTGGCGTGAGCTTGCAAGCAGCTTTGAAAGACTTTGGCAGCCTCAAAAAATAACCCCATATGATATAATAAAACGGCTTGTTCAAACTTTGTTTTCATCGCTTTTTTGGCGATACGCAAATCGTCAGGATCGGCATCAAAAACTTCAAATACAGAAATTTGTTCCGATTTTCCCTTGACTAAGACGCGATCGATTAAACGAATTTGATATTGATGAGAAGTAGCAAGACCAAGAAACGTTTGATGGGTAATTAATAAAGAGACATTGTACTGCTTGGTTAACGTTTCTAAACGAGAGGCCAAATTAACAGTATCGCTAATCACCGTACTATCCATACGCTGACTGCCTCCAACGGTTCCCAACATTAACGATCCTGTATTAATCCCAATGCCGATAGAAATCGGAGGGCGATCGGGTCGGGTGCGGGTTTTATTATATTCTCTCAGTCTTCTTAACATGGAAATTCCCGCCCGCACTGCATCGTCGGCGTTACCGCTAAAGAGTGCCATAATGCCATCTCCGACATATTTATCAATAAACCCACCATTCTCAACAATTGAGGGTTCCATGCGGGAAAGATAGGCATTAATAAATTTAAAATTATCCTCGGGGGTCATGCGTTCGCTGAGGGTGGTGAAATTGCGAATGTCGGCAAATAAAACCGACATTTCTTTTTGTACGGCTTCCCCAAGACGAACATCAATAATACTGGTTTTATCAAGAAGTTGGAGAAATTGTTCGGGAACAAAACGTTCGTAAGCAACATTGAGTTGGCTGAGTTGTTCGGTAAAACGCTGGCGTTCAGTTTCGGCTTTTTTGCGTTCTGTGATATCTTGAAAAACCGCGATCGCATAATTCACTTCTCCTTCCACGTTATAAATCGGGGTTCCCCAAATTTCAATGGGGATGCGGCGATCGCTCTGATGAATTTCCATATCCTCGGTATTGGAGGCTTCCCCTCGCAGGGCGCGTAAAATAGGTTGGTTGGCATTGGGATAGAGGCGATTTGTCCCAGCAATATAGGCCTGATAAATCTCGACTAAATTTTCCGCCGAAGCTTCAATATCTACACCTTTTCCCAGTAATTCTTTTGCTTTTTGGTTGGCATAATAGGGCTTGCCTCGGGCATCGACGACAAAAATGCCTACGGGGACGGCTTCGAGAAATTGCGTTAATTTGCGTTCGCTCTGGCTCAAAGCATCGTTTAAAGTTTGCATCTTGGCGTTGTTGCGTTCCAAGGTGGCAAAAGTATCCTGCAATTGTCCGGCCATGTTCTGAAATGAATCGGCTAATTCCCCCAATTCATCAGTATTGGGGATTTCAAAGCGATATTCCCAGTCACCACTACTGAGGCGGCTGACAGCTTCTCGGAGCAGGCCGAGGGGAAGGACGATGCGTTTGCGGGTAAAGCCGATAATGCCATAGATTAGGGCGATCGCGGCCAGCAAGATTGCCAACCAGATCGCTGCGACGAAGAGTAAAGGGGTGAGAAATTCCCGGGCGGGTTGTTCGACAATGGCAAACCATGAAGGCATAATTTCTAAGCGTTGGGCGATCGCGACGACCCATTCCCCTCCCAAACCGCGATAGAAATTAAATCCCGATCGCGCAATATCCAACCCGGAGCGACCGATAATATCTGGGAGGAAAATATCGGGATCTTGTAGTTGTCGGTTGCGAAAAGCGATAATTTGACCTTTCTTCGTCGCTAAAAAGACATAGCCATCTTGACCGACTTGAATGCCAATAATTTTATTCCAGAGGCGATTGAGATCGATAGTCGCCGATAAAGTTGCGATCGGCAGGCCGATCTCATTCGTAACCTCGATCGCCATATCGAGTTGAGGCGTGCGATCGTCAAAGTAAATTCCCCCGACTCCTACCTCCCCAAAACTAATTTTTTGAGCAATGGGCAAAGTTTGAGCGTAGCGTTTGTATTTGGGACGACCGACGCGGCTTTGTTGAACCACAACCTCTCCATTGGGTTGAACTAAGAAAATATCTAACAAAGAAGCATTGCGAGCCAGCATATTTTGCAAGACGGCATTGGGATCTTGGGTTGCAGAGAGAGAGGCACTCGTGGCAATCAGATCGCTTTGTAGATTTAAAATAAAGAGGTCTGTCGTTCTGACGGCTTGAATATTAACTCGCTCTAATTTTCGTTTCACCCGTTCGATACTGGTTGCCAGTCCCAAGGTCATCGCCGTAGCCAAGCTGAGGATGCAGATCGAACTCAAAAAAAATACCCGTCTGACGATCTGCTGGCTAAGGGAGTTAGGAGGACGAGGCGAGGAAACTTTTATCAATGAACAATTATCAATGAAAGAAATAATAGGCAACGGGGGAAAATTTATTTTTCAGCTTTTCCTTGTTCAATAGTATCGCGATCGATGAGAGGGATATCGGGAATTAAGACGCGAGGGGGGAAAGTTTCGCCGTTTTCGAGATGTCGGAGGAGAAGTTGAATGGATAAACGTGCCTGTCGAGCGGGAGTTTGGTCAATGGTGGCAGCGATCGCGCCTTCTGCGATTGATTTTAAGGCAGAGGGCATGGCATCAAATCCAGTGACAATAATTTTATCTTGTCGATTGGCTGCTTTGACCGCTTCGCTGGCACCGACGGACATGGAATAATTAGCGGCAACGATCGCGTCAATGTCGGGATGTTGTTGCAACCACTGTTGGGTAATTTCTTTCGCTTTCTCTCGAGACCATTGAGCCGATTTAGTCTCGATAATATCAATATCACCCGTTCTCAAGCCTGCGAGAAATCCGGCTCGGCGATCGACGGCGTTTTGTTGTTCTAAGGCTCCATCTAAGATTAAAACTCGCCCTTGCCCGCCTAATTTCTTGACCAGCCATTCTCCCATAACTTTTCCGCCAGCCACATTGTCGAAAACTACAAAAGTCAGGAGATTTTCGCTGTTTAAGGGCGTATCCATCGCGACGACGGGAATATTGCGAGCGATCGCCTTCTCGATGACGGGAGCAACGCGAATTGAGTCTGTCGCCATGATAACTATGCCATTAATGTTCCCCGTCTCGAGGCGATCGGCAATGGCGCGGATTTGGTCTTCAACGCAAGTGTGACAAGTATTGGACAAAAGCTCTACATTCACCCCAAAATCTTCACCGGCTTTGACGGCACCAGCCCACACCTGTTCCTGATAGAGGTCGCCATGTTCCTCCGTTTCTGGGTTAAACGTATCTTTCACCACGACGAGAATATTCCAAGGCTTTGTCGCTTTAATTTCGGTTGGGGGAATTTGATATTCGGAGTCTGAAGGAGTCAGAGACGGCGCGATCGCTTCATTACTGGGAGAATGGTTCTGGGTTTGATTTTCCTCTCGCGATTGACTCGTAGAGGTGGAAGGTTGACAACCCATCAAGGCAACTAATACAGTTAAGCAGAGAAAATTCAGGGATAATTTAACCATCTATATCTAACCCCAAAAACGGCATGACATCTCGATTTTTCTCTTCTATCTTAGTCTTTTCGATCGGCGATCGTGAGGAATAACTAAACACAAGCATTCCTTTTTTGAAAAGATAATTGTTTATTGTTCATTGTTCATTGAAATGGCACGAGGCGATCAGATTTATGTTCCGCGAGAGCTTTTCGATCGTGAGGGTCTCTACCAACATCACGGAATCGATCTCGGTGATGGGACGGTGATTCACTATCGTAAACCCAGCGAAACGATCGAACGAACTTCCCTCGCAACTTTTGCTCGAGGTAATCCTGTTTATCGAAAAAATTATCCCACTGCTTTTATTCCCGATACGGTGGTTCGTCGGGCAGAAAGTCGCTTAGGAGAAAAACGTTATAACTTATTATTTAATAATTGCGAGCATTTTGCCACGTGGTGCAAAACGGGAATGAGTTATTCCCAACAAATTAAGGATTTTGTTCCCGCGATCGATCATTTCAATATCGATCGCTTATCCGAACCGATCGAGCAAGCATTACGAGGGACAGACGAGCAAAATGCTCGCACGCTTTTAGATCGCGCTCTCGGGGATATTAAGGTCATTTGGGATGACTTGCAACCCCGATACAAGCAGGCTTTAGCAGAAATGAAGGCATGGGATCGAGTCGCGCGAGAGGCTTTGCAACGCGATCGGGAAGATTTGGCACGGGCAGCCATTCAACGTAAACTCAAATACAAAGAACAAGCTAAAAATTTGGAATCTAAGTTAGCACAATTAGCCAAAATGACCGAAAACCTAATTTACAATAGCCAACATATCAGTAAAGAGTAAAGAGTGAATAGTAAAAAGTTTGATTTTTTAGTATGAAAAAATTGCTTCGTCAGTATCGGGAACTTATTTTTAATTTGGGTCTTCCTGCTTTTTTCTTTGGTTTGGTTTGGTTTGTGATGCCGATCGCAGAAACTTTTCAATTTGATTCTGATGAAGGGCAAGAAATGGTTAAGGCTTTACTCTATTCACAAGGGTTTGCCTTGTACGGGGAAATTTGGAGCGATCAGCCTCCTCTATTTACATTTTTACTTTCTCATTGGTTGAATTTCTTCGGCTTCTTAGGAGATTCTGTTTTTGCTGCTCGTTTGTTGGTTCTCTGTTTTGCAACTCTTTTGATTTGGAGTTTCAGTCACATTCTTCGCCTCAGTCTTGATATTATTCCCGCAGTAATCGGAACAATTTTATTGATTTTTTCCATTAATTTTATGCGGTTGAGCGTATCAATTATGATAGGTTTGCCTTCATTAACTTTAGCAGTCGTTGCTATTTATTTTCTGTTTTTGTATGCTAAAAATAATCCATCTTTTTATTATATAATCCTCTCAGGAATCGCTTTGGGATTGTCTTTACAATTAAAAATGTATACGATTTTCTTATTTCCTTTGCTTTTATTTTATTGGCTGGAACAAGGAAAATCTCAAGAATTAAAATCGAGATTGAGGGGATTTTATCCGGCGACTTTATGGTGTTTGAGTTTTTTGGGAACTTTTGCGATCGCAGGATTTTTTCTCAATTCTCTCGATCTGCAACACTTTTTTCAATTTCATTTAACCAATAATGTTAAAGATGCCTTTCCCAATCAAAATAGTTTTCACGACATCTCGATCATGTATCTGCAAGGTTTAGACTATGGACTATTAGCCATCTTAGGCGTTCGGAAAATCTGGAAATCTCAAGACTCTCTCGCAAAATTTCCCCTCATTTGGTTGATTTTAGCAACGGTTATTTTACTCAACCACAAGCCAATTTGGTATCACCATTATTTGCTGTTGTCAATCCCTCTGGTTTGGCTGGCGACTTATGGAATGATGGCTGCAATTCAGGATTTGCAAGAAACCGGCTGGTTTGCGGCTTTAAAACATCGGAAAATTAGAGATATTTTTAAATTAAGATATGCTGCGATCGCATTAATGTTCTCTTGCTTAGTTTTACCGATTAAATTAAGTTTCATCGGCTTACAAAATCAGAAGTTTATCCAAGAAAGCCGCGATCGCCAAGAAGTATTGCAACATTTGTTGCAATATCAAGATTCAGCCCAGTGGATTTTTACCGATATTCCCATGTATGCTGCTCATGCTGGCTTAAATGTTCCGCCTGAAATTGCCACCTTATCCAGAAAACGAATTGCTTCTGGAGAAATTAGCGATGATTTTTTAAAATCCTTATTTGCTAAATATTCTCCCACACAATGTTTAATTGAAAAGTTACCCGAATTAGAACCGCCATTAGATGCTTATTTCGGTCAAAATTACAACAAAATGCGCTACAAATACGAACATTATTGGACTATTCATTACATTAGAAAAGATTTAATATAATTTTAGTAAAAATACTAGATAACAAATTCAATTTATTCTGGCACTCCCCATAATTTCATTTCTTCATCACTAGCACTGACAATATACCAACCATCCGGAGTGACGGCAACAGCATTCACTGCGAGTTGATGCGCTTTAATACTGCGAATCAGTTCCCCGGTTTGCAAGCTGGTAATTGTTATCATTCCCTTTTCATCCCCACTAATCACTGCTTGACTGTCTGGTGTTATCACTAAAGAAGTCACACCAAAAGATTGAATATTTAATGGTCCTAATAATTCTCCCGTGGCGAAATCCCAATACTTAATATTCGTCTCGTGGGAACTACTGAGAACGGTAGAGCCATCAGGGGTGATGGTAACAGCCGTCGCCCCTAAAGATTCATCGTTGAGAGGTCCTAACAATTCTCCTGAAGCATAATCCCAGAGTTTGAGATTGCTTTTCGCCGAACTGCTGACAACGGTAGAGCCATCAGGAGTTACAGTCAATCCAGTAATACCGAGAGATCCTTCGCTAAAAGTACCGATAAGTTCTCCCGTATTCATATCCCAACATTTAATATTGCTTTTTTCTGCCCCAGTTAGGACGATCGCGCCATCGGGAGTAATCGTCAGGCAATGCGCCCCTTTAGAATAGAGACTAAATTGCGCTTCTTTGCTGAGATCGTACAAGTTCCAACGGTTGAGATAAACCTCTGTACCGCAAGTGACGAAGGTGACACCATCCGGGGCGATCGCGAGTCCTTTTACACCCCGATATTGCACCTCGCTATTAATATGCAAGCATTCAACTTCTGCGTAAGGAATGCCTGTATCGCCGTAGTTTTCCGTTTCTTGAACTTCTAGATTATTATCGATTTCTTGAACTTCTAAAGTGTTATTGATAGGATCTGGAGTATCGAGAATTAAGTCGGGAGTTTCAGGAATTGAGTCTGAAAAATCAGGGACGCTTAATAAATTTTCACTGTCTCCGAGTTCTTCAATACTAAGTTCTTCAAGGCTAAGTTCTTCAATATCTCCGAGTGCTGGGATGTCTGTTTCTTTTTTTTTAGATGCAGGAGATTTTAAGGTTTCTGGCGGTGAAGCAGTGGAGGCAAACGGATCGAGAGGATCGGGGGAACTATCCCGTGTTGGGGCGATCGGCGCATCGGGAGAGGTGAAAAAGGGGTTATTGGGGTCGATCGCGGGAGCTTCTACGGAGACACTATCAGCAGGCGAGAAAAAGGGATCGAAGGCATTGGCATTACGGGTTTCTGCATGGTAACTTGCTGCTAATTCATCCCAATTCTCGCGCATGACAAAGGGATTGGGCAACTCGGCATCATCGTCAAGATCGGGGCTAGGTAGAATTGGTTTCGGTGTATTATCTTCAATATCTGCATCGGCTAAGGATGGCAACTCTGGTTCTGGAGGTGCAGAGATCGCAATATCTGCATCACCTAATGACGGTAATTCCGGTTCTGGCGCAACCGAAGGGGGTGGAGGAGCAATAATATCGGGAATTTCCTTCACTTTTGAGGAAATTGGCGTTTGATTAACAGAAGGTGATGGTGCTGGTTTCGGTGCAGGTGGCGGAGGTGCGGGAATTTTAGCCGCAGGGGGCGGGACGGGTATGGGTTTTGCCGCAGGGGGTGGAGGAGGGACGGGTATGGGTTTCGATGCAGGGGGTGGAGGTGCGGGAATCTTAGCCGCAGGGGGTGGAGGAGGAGCGGGTATGGGTTTCGATGCAGGGGGTGGAGGTGCGGGAATCTTAGCTGCAGGGGGTGAGGGAGAAGATATGGGGAGAGAAGGATTTTTGGCCTTTGCGATCGCTGCCTTCATTGCTGCTTGGAATTGCTTGCGATCGAAGGGATGAACAATCACTTCAAAGCGATCGGCGGGGGGGAGTTTTGCGGCGATCGGGTCGCTGGCTTCGGCCATCAAAACCATCGGAATAGTTTGTAGTTTGGGATGATCTTGTGCTTTTTTGAGAATTTTCCAGCCACTGATTTGAGGCAAATTAAACTTAATCACCAGCAAGCGCAGATTAGCCACTTCTTTTTTAATCACATCAAGGGCAGTTTTTCCGTCTCTTGCTTCCACAACAACAAATTTCCCGCCGGGCAGCATTCCCCGTAAGGATAAGAGCATTTCTTCGCTATCTTCAAGAATTAAAACTTTATTTTTTGCCATTGGTTGTTGATTATTGGTTATTGGTTATTAGTTGTTGATTGTTGCTTAATTCTCTAACTCTTTACTCTTTACTCTTTACTCTTCACTGATAAACGTTTCCCCAGACTTTAATTGTATTATCGCGACTGCCGCTAACAATTGTTTTTCCGTCGGACGAGATCGCGACCGATCGCACTAAATCTGTATGGCCGAGAAGAGTATTAATAAATTCTCCGGTATTAAAATCCCAAATTTTAATACTACTATCCCGACTACCACTAACAATAATCGCACCATCGGGACTGACGGCAACAGAGGTAACAGACTGACCGTGACCGCGCAAGGTTCGCAAGACATGACCCGACTGCATATCCCAAATTTTAATGGTGCGATCGCGACTGCCGCTAACAATCGTTTTTCCGTCGGGACTGATGACCACCGAGCGAATTTCGTCGTTATGACCCCATAGGGTATCGAGGTTTTTCCCGGTTTTAAAGTCCCAGATTTTAATGGTGCGATCGCGGCTGCCACTGACGACTTTATCGCCTTTCGGACTGATGGCTAAATCTGTGACCCCACGAGAGTAACCTTGGAAATTACCTTTGGGTTTTCCTCGATCTAAATCCCAAATTTTAATCGCGGGCGATCGTTTCAACAGCCCGATCAGGCTCAAAAGAGCGCTGACGCGACGAGAGGGAATGCGATTTAAAAAGGCTTCCAAACCGCCATCGTATTTGGGTTTAATGGTGTTATCTGCACTGGCACTCACAAGAGTCTTGCCATTTGGACTCGCAGCCAGCACGTAAATATTGTGAGATTTACTGAGAATGCTATTTAACTCCATTCCCGTGTCCAAACTCCAAATTTTAATCGCGTTATCGGTACCGCAACTGATTAAGCGTTCCTCATCTGCACTAATGGCAACGGAAAGGACGGCGGCTTCGTGACCGTGGAGGGTTCTCATTTCTCGTCCGGTCAATATATCCCAGAGTTTAATCGTTCCGTCTTTAGAGGCGCTTGCAATCGTGCGTCCGTCTGGTGCGATCGCGACATCTTGCACCCAGTAGGAATGCCCTCGCAAGGTATGCAAACATTGCATTGCCGTCCAATTTTCATGGGGGGGTAATACTTGAATTCTGGGTTTTTTCAAGTATTCGATGAGCAGTTTTTCGGCAGTTTGGCGAATTTCTGATGATTCTTCCCGCAAAGCATTAATAATTAAACGATAGCCCGGCTCGTCATAATCAAAGGCTTCTTTGAGAGCGGAAATTTTAACTTCTTCAACAGTGCTTTGATAACGCATCAAGACATCATCAAATCCCGATAAGTTCACTAAATGTGAAATTTCTGTTTCACGATCGCTTTCGGTAAAAACTTTGTTCAGTTGTAAAGGATTCTCTGCTTCTCGATTAATCAGATCGGGATCGGGTGCTTCTCTGAGAGTAAAAGGTTGAGAAGCGAGATCGATGCTTTGTTTATCTTCGAGAACGGTAAACTCATGTTCTGATTCCAAACTATCTGTTTCTTCTGTTGATTTGATTGCAGGTTGGACAATTTCGCGACTGCGCTTATCTTCAAAGATTGTATGTTCTCCTTCCGATTCCTCTAAATTAGTCACAGTTTCAGGAAGGGCAATGGGAGTACTGCGTTTATCTTCAAGAATTGTATATTCTTCTTCTTCGGGTTGGCGATCGCTATCAGTTAATTCGCGATCGAAGTCTTCAATACTGAAAGAATCGGGACTCGATGAATCGCTAACTAAAGACTCATTGGGAGGTGCTTCGGGTTCAAATAAATCTGTTTCTCCTAAAGGAGGAAAGATATTATCGATATCGGCAGAATAAGCGATCGTTTCTTCTGCCAATTGTAAGGAAGGATCGAAGATAGAATCAGATTCATTGCGATCGGATTCATTATTGTTTTGTTCCTCCCAAGGAGGAGGAGGAGTAAAGAGACTTTCAGAAGATTCTACAGATTCATCCGCTTGCAACTCTAAAGGAGTTTGGATTGAGAAAATATCCTCCGCAGGATACTGAATTTCTTCTGTGGGATTGAGTCTTAAAGAAGGATCGAAGAAGTTCTCATTTTGAGATTCATCGCGGTAATAATCCTTGCGAATGTCTTCATCTGATGTATTATAGGATTCGATTTCTTTTTCTAATTCTGCGGGAAAATCATCTGGAAAAGTGCTGAGTTCATCAGATTCATCAAAACTCTCTGTATCTTTTTTCTCTTCTGAAACAGGATCTATCGAGGCAAGAAGATCGCGAGAAACCAAGCGGGTTTCGAGTTCATTTTCATCGATTAACGCATCAGATTCTTCCGAAGAATATTCGGCTGTAAAATTCTCCTCATTGGTTTCATTCGCTTCAAGTAATGACTCTTCTGTCTCTATATCTGCAAAACTCTCATCGATTAACGCATCGGATTCTTCTGAAGAATATTCGGCTGCAAAATCCTCCTCATTGGTTTCATTCGCTTCAAGTAATGACTCTTCTGTCTCTATATCTGCAAAACTCTCATCGATTAACGCATCGGATTCTTCTGAAGAATATTCGGCTGCAAAATCCTCCTTATTGGTTTCATTCGCTTCAAGTAATGACTCTTCTGTCCCTAAATCTGCAAAACTCTCATCGATTAACGCATCGGATTCTTCTGAAGAATATTCGGCTGCAAAATCCTCCTTATTGGTTTCATTCGCTTCAAGTAATGACTCTTCTGTCCCTAAATCTGCAAAACTCTCATCGATTAACGCATCAGATTCTTCTGAAGAATATTCGGCCGCGAAATCTTGCTCGCTCCATTCATGGATTGCTGGTTCTTCTATCGCTAACTCTGGAAAAATTTCATCGTTGAATACATCAGTTTCGTGAGAAAATTCTGCGATCTCAAAAGGAGAAATCTCCTTATCTGGTTGTTGGCGAGCTTGTTCTTTTTCCGGTATTGCTGCAAAAATAGCTGAATCGAGAGAGGAGAGTTCATTAGT
Source organism: Spirulina sp. LEGE 11439 (assembly GCF_059821285.1). NCBI lineage: Bacteria > Bacillati > Cyanobacteriota > Cyanophyceae > Spirulinales > Spirulinaceae > Spirulina > Spirulina sp. LEGE 11439. Next base: position 103,853 of record NZ_JCAMRX010000012.1, on the reverse strand, counting down.
TTCTTTATCTAGTTCTTCGGTGTTAAAATCTTCTCTTTCTTCATTAACATGACGATCGAGAGGTCTATCCTCTTCTATCTGTGAATTTTCTGTTGGCTCGATTAACTCTAAATCTTGTACATTTAACTCCTGTTCATCTGGTAATATATATAGATTCTCTTGCGCTTCTTCTGGTTGGTTTTCTAAAGCGATCGCACCTTCATCATTAGCTTGCGATTCTAATTCATTTCCTGAAGTAAATTCTAACTTCAATTCATTGATGTCCGAGTTAAAATTTTCGGTGGATAAGTTAATATCCAAAGAAGGAAACTCATCGATTTCTGGGTTAAGGTCTTCGGTTGATAAATCAATATCCAAAGAGGGAAACTCATCGATTTCTGGATTAAGGTCTTCGGTTGATAAGTTAATATCTAAAGAAGGAAACTCATCGATTTCTGGGTTAAGGTCTTCGGTTGATAAATCAATATCCAAAGAGGGAAACTCATCGATTTCTGGATTAAGGTCTTCGGTTGATAAGTTAATATCTAAAGAAGGAAACTCATCGATTTCTGGGTTAAGGTCTTCGGTTGATAAATCAATATCCAAAGAGGGAAACTCATCGATTTCTGGTGTCTCATCATCAATCGCGGCTGTAATTGCTTCAGAATCAAATTCTGGGTTAGAGAATTCGTTGTATAATTCTGAGGACGGCAGATCGACAGCAGGAAAGTTAACGTTTTCTTCTGCTAATTCTTTGACTCGATCGCCTTCTTCTTGTAAGGTATTAATTTCACTTGTATCAATTGTTTCCTCCGATCCTATCGTATCAAAAGAAAAATCGGCTTCGCAGTCCTCTTTATCGCGATCGAAAGATGTAATTCGATCGATTGCTATTATTTCTTCTTGTTCTCTTGTTTCGCTTTCAACCTCTAATTTTTCTTCGCTATTTTCTTGTTTTTCTGCGGCAGTCGTTGCAACATCTAAAGCAGGAAAATTCAAGCCTAAGGCGGTCATCTCTTCTTTATCGATCGCGTCCTCTGTCCCTGTTGTATCGAAAGAAAAATCGAGTTCTCGTTCCTCTTCAAACTCAGAGCGATCGCGTTCGGATTCAACAAACGATTCAAACATATTATCCAAATCAAGCGCAGCTCCTGCCTCGGAATTTTGCGATGTTACGATAGACGCTTCTAAAATAGGTTCTTCTAACGAGGATGTTTCGCGATCGCTTAACATATTTTGATAAACCGAGATCGCTTTACCAATGGCATTTTTAACAACGGTCTTCAGTTCTTTTTTCTCAAAGGGTTTATGTAAAAATTCCACCATCGGATGAGACGAGGAGGGTGCATCGGTTAACCCTGTCATCATCACCAGAGGAATTTTTTGCAGTTCGGTATCTGCTTGGAGTTGTTGCAAAACGTCCCAGCCATTTACTTTCGGAAGTGCTGAGTCTAAAATAATAAAACGGATATTCGCGCGTTCTTGCTGGATGAGAGATAAGCCGAGTTCTCCATCGCTAGCCTCTTGAATTTCATATTGCCCTTTGGGTAACAATTCTCGAAGTTGCATCCTTGTCGCATGATTTTCATCGAGAATCAGAACTTTGCCACTCACCATAATCCTCTTTTGAGTTACGATTGATTTAACCAAGGCATTAAGCAGGATTGCAAGCCTTGAAGGGAACGTGGAACAGGAAATAGGGAATGGTAGATTTTCCCTACCTTCATCATAGCGCCTCGAATGAGCTAAAATTAATACTACACCTTGGATTGCGGCAACGAATGGATAAGCCTCCCAGTTGGCCTGAAAAAGCGATCGCTGTAAGAAATTGCCTACACCCAGCGTTAACTTTAAAATAAAGGCACAAATGGATATAAGAGAAGCTTTGGATTCAGATCTCGACGATGTAATATTGGTAGAGCGTTTGGCATTTGGTGAGGAAGTTGAAGCGGAACTCGTGAGAAATCTGATGGGCGATCCCACCGCCAAACCGCTTTTATCTCTCCTTGCTTGGCAAAACGAGCAACCCGTCGGACATATTTTATTGACTGCGGCGCGTTTAACGCCAACGGCAAAGATCGCGATCGCCATTTTAGCCCCTCTCGCCGTTATCCCAGAGGCTCAAAAACAAGGCATTGGCGGTAAACTGATTCAAGAAGGAGTAGAACGTTTAGCGCGATCGGGGGTCGCTCTGGTGTTCCTCGCTGGATATCCCGAATATTATTCCCGTCATGGCTTCAAACCCGCCAGCAATCTTGGTTTTGAACCCACTTATCCTATGCCTGAAGCGTATCCCGATGCTTGGATGGTGCGAGAACTTCACCCCGACGCGATCGCTTCTGTTTCAGGTCAAGTGATTTGCTGTGATGCGTTAAACAAGCCGGAATATTGGCGAGAATAATTGAGAATTTAATTGAGAGGTCCGCTTAAAATGATTTTAGCGAGAGCATTGATAACATCCGTGGGATTTTCTTGTTTGAGTTGCTCGTACCATTGTTGAGTGCGATCGCTTTCCTTGCCATAAATGGTATCCGTGCGCTTGCGAGCTTTTAAGACTAAATTAGCCGTGCGTTCTTTGCGGGCGATTTCGTAGCGTTTGAGGGCATCTTCAACGCTTAAATTAGTCGTGAGAAGGTAACGGGAGAGGATATCTGCGTCTTCCATCGCTTGACAGCCGCCCTGTCCTAATGTAGGGGTTGTCGCATGAGCAGAATCTCCCAATAAAACGACTTGACCTCGGACGAGGCGAGGGAGAGGATCGATATCGTGAATCTCTAAACGATTGGTTTGCAACGGATCGAGACTTTGGAGCAATTTTTGTACGGGAGTTGCCCAGCCTTGAAATAATTGTGCCAATTCTTCTCGGCGATTTTCCGGTTTCACCGTACTTCCTTTCGCCATCGGACAGCCAAAAAAGAAATAAAAGCGATCGCCGCCAACGGGCATCATAGAAGCGCGTTTTCCTTCCCCGACATAAATAACCCAATTGTTTTTAGAAGTGAAATCCGGATCGGCTTTCACTAAACCATTCCAGTTTACATAGTTAGCATAACGCAGAGCAATTTCTGTTTCTGTCACATAACGCCGCACTACAGAATGAATACCATCCGCCCCAATGACGAGATCGCCTGTAATCCTGCGATCGCCCTCAAAAATAGCCGTCGCACCGCGATCGCTCTCTTCCACGCCAATGCAACGAGAATTCAAATGAACATTTTCTCGTCCAAACGCATCTAGCAGCAAATTTTGTAAATCGGTACGGGCGACGGGATAAGGGCGCTGTCCCACCTTTGTCACTAAAGGCATGAGATCGATATCATTAAGCAATTCATCGGTATAACTGCGATATTCCATGCGATCCATTTGTCCGCCGATCCGTGCAATTTGTTCTCCCAACCCCAAACGGTTGAGAACTTTTACCCCATTCGACCACAAAGAAATCCCTGCACCCGCCGGACGCAATTTTTTGGCTTTATCATGAATTTCGACTTCATATCCCGCTTGCTGCAACGCAATTCCCGTCGTCAAACCGCCAATTCCCGCACCAACAATAATAACTTTGAGGTTATACATTCTTGACCTTATAAAAAGAATGGGGAATAAAATATAATTCCCCTTTTTCCAATCCATATGCTAATAGAAAATAGCGAACAATGAACAGTAAAAGTCTCTGAATAACTGTTTACTGTTTACTATCAAAGTTTCATTGCTCTGCGAGTTTGAGGACCGACAATCCCATCAACCGTTAATGTATTCTTGGTTTGGAAGGCTTTAACGGCGGCAGCAGTTTTTGAACCAAATACCCCATCAACTGTAATCCCTAATTTTTGTTGAATCTGGCGCACGGCGGCTCCTGTCGAACCTTGCTTGAGAGATACACCCCCAATGCCGCCTGCTGCTTTGGTGTAAGGTCCGTATACCCAGCGACCGCTTGATAGTTGCAACCAATCTCCGCGACTGCTGACAACAGTTTTCAGGGTTGCACCATTGTTAACGCACATATCAATTTTGTAGTTCGTCCCGGGTCCGGTGCGAGCGTTGAGGCAATCACCTTTTGGGGTACTAGCTTGGCGCAGGGTTCCACCCGCACTCAAGCTGCTGGATGCGATCGCAGTATAGGACTTGTAGACCCAACGCCCTGTAGATAGTTTATACCAATCACCTTGCTCGCCCACAATGGGAGCGAGAACGGCTTTATTGGTAACGCAGCTATAAACGCTACTCTTCATGCTTGGGCCGGTGCGAGCATTGAGACAACTTCCATTGGGAGTGCTGACGTAGCGAGTTCCGGGCATGGTTTGCGCTAAACTGGGGGCGACGGTCATCAAGGTAGTTGTAATAATGCCAACCGAGAGCAAACCCAGCCATTTAGCATTGGGAATTGCAGACCAGTTGAAAAATTCAACACTGCTAAAATCGTATTCAATACCTTCAATTTCTTCTTGGAGCGTGCAAGCCAGAGTATAAGTTAAAGCGTCCATAATTGCCTCCTCAACGATAATGATCCAAAATAGTATTCCACTATGCCGCTTATTGTAGCCAGTGGGTGCAATTTATGTCAGGAGGACCGATTAAACTTAACGATCGCGTTAGGTTTTGAGCGATCGCAGCGAAGGCATTCAGAGTCAATCTCATTCCTTATTCTCGATCGCAGCCCTCGATCGCAACAATAAACTCCTATGCGAATATAATGTTAAATTACTCAATTCTTTCTTTTTATTTATTATGTCTACAACACATCACCATCATCACCATCACGAGCATCATTCTAGCAGTGGAAAACGCTTAGGATTTGTTATTTTTCTCAATATTACGATTACAGTTGCTCAAATTATTGGTGGTTTATTTGCTGGGAGTTTAGCACTGCTCTCCGATGCCCTTCATAATGCTAGCGATGTTTTGGCAATGTTTGTCAGTTATATTGCGAATCGTTTAGTTTCCAAACAAGCAACTCACGAGAAAACTTTTGGTTATAAACGAGCGGAGATATTAGCTGCTTCGATTAATGCGACCATGTTAATCGCGATCGGATTCAATCTCGTTTATCAAGCGATTTTACGGTTATCGGGACAAGGTGAATTAGAAGCAATTGATTCGGGGATCGTAATGGGGTTGGCATTCTTGGGCATTTTGGTGAATGGAGGTAGTATTCTCGCACTGTATCGCGATTCTCGTCGTAACTTGAATCTGCGCTCGGCTTATTTACATTTAGCCAGTGATGTTTTAACCTCGGTGGCGGTATTTGCGGGAGGACTCATGATGTATTTTTATCAAATTTATTGGCTGGATAGTCTCCTCACAATTTTTATTGCGATTTATCTGGTTTATGCCTCATGGCAGATTCTCAAGTCTTCTTTAGCAATTGTCATGCAGTTTGCACCTTCCCATCTCAATCTAGAGGAAATTGAAGGGGAGATTTTACAAAACCCAGAAATTGCCAATGTTCATCACGTTCATCTTTGGCAAATTAGCGATCGCGAAATTCATTTTGAAGGACACCTTGCATTTAAAACGAATCTCGCCTTAAGTCAAATGACTTTGATTCTGGGACGGATTCAACAGCAATTAAGAGAAAAATTTGCGATTCATCATATTACTTTACAACCAGAATACGAACCGGATTGCGATGCCAATCTGATTAGAAATCCAGATTAAGTATATCAACTCATTGTTTCATTTTAATGCTACAAATTCAAAAATCATAATAAACTTGCATTAATCCAGAAGGGTAAGTTTTAACATCGCGCAATTTCAATTGAGTTTCCAAACGAGCGTCCTTATTAATTAAAGGAATTCCTTCACCAAGAATGATAGGATGAATAGAGAGAATTAATTCATCAATCCAATGATGTTTGAGAAAATACGCGATCGTTTCTCCTCCTCCGACCAACCAAATTTTGCACGATTTTCGGAATATTTCTCTAAAATCCTCTGAATTTCTATCAACAAACTCTACATTTTTATCTTTCGTTCCTTTGAGAGTTTTGGAGAGAACAAAACTTTGTTTGCCGATATAAGGATAGTCGCCAAATCCGAGAATTTGTTGATAAGTTTTTCGTCCCATGATTACGGTATCAATACTAGCAAAAAATTCTGTGTAACCGTAATCTGCATCGGTAAATAACCAATCGACTGCACCGGATTTTCTGGCGATATATCCGTCTAGACTGGAGGCAATAAATAAGCTAACTTTTTTCATGTTGCGTTCTGTTGTTCAGGTAATGGAAAATATTGCGAGTGACTTGGGTTAGAGATTGTTGAGGGTTGAGGATATCAATCATCCCATCAATCGTGCGATTTCCCAGTCTCGGCAAAAACGAGAGGAAAACAATCTTTGACAACGACGGTTTAGGGAACATTTACTTCAGAAAAATGCTAAAATATCAATTAAATTTTACAAAAATTTATATCAAAAGAATTGTGACTAAACTTCAGAACAACACGACTTTTTCTCGTTGCACTATTGTCATCGGTGCGGGAATTGGGGGACTCACGGCGGCTGCATTGCTTGCCTGTCGAGGCTATAATGTACGGGTTTTCGACCAAGCAATTGTACCGGGGGGATGCGCTTCTACTTTTAAACGAAAAGGCTTTATTTTTGATGTGGGGGCAACTCAAGTGGCTGGCTTAGAACCGGGAGGAATTCATCATCGTATTTTTACAGAATTAGAGGTAGAATTGCCCAGAGCCACATATTGCGATCCGGCTTGTTCAGTATTTTTACCGGAAGAAAAAGAACCAATTAATGTTTGGCGAGATCGGGAAAAATGGCAAATAGAAAGAGAAAAACAGTTTCCTGGTAGCGAACCTTTTTGGCAGTTAATGAATATATTATTTCAGGTTAGTTGGAAGTTTCAATCTCGCGATCCGGTTTTGCCACCTCGCAATTTTTGGGATATGAAACAATTACTCGCAGCAATTCGTTTAGAGACTTTAATCACAGTTCCTTTTACTTTAATGACAGTAGGAGATGCGCTGCGGTTATTTGGGTTATATCAAAATCAACGCTTGCGAACATTTTTGGATATGCAGCTTAAGTTATATTCTCAAGTTAATGCTGATGAAACTGCCCTTTTATATGCCGCAACGGCTTTAGGGGTTTCTCAAACTCCTCAAGGATTGTATCATCTCGAAGGCAGTATGCAGATATTGAGCGATCGCCTTGTAGAGGCCTTAGAAAAATATGGTGGAGAATTGCAAATGCGTCACAATGTCGAACATATTTGCGTTGAAAAAGGAAAAGCAACGGGAGTCACGATCCGCAATCTCAAAACTGGAGAAGTTTGGACAGAAGAAGCAGACGAAATTATCGCCAATGTTACGGTACAAAATTTGCAAAAATTAGTCGCAGATCGGGCGCGATCGCAGCCTTTATATTTTCCCTTCTTACCTCCTACTTCTTTCTTGAATTGGCAACAATATCAATTCCGAATTGATAAACTTCCTTCTCCTTCTGGAGCATTTGTCGTCTATTTAGGAGTCGATCGCGCGGCTATTCCTGAAAATTGTCCGCCGCATTTACAATTTCTCTATGACTATGATGGAGAAATTGGCGAGAATAATTCTCTTTTCGTGTCCGTTAGTAAACCCGGAGACGGACGCGCTCCCAAAGGTCAAGGTACGATCATCGCTTCTTCCTTCGTCGATACGCGACAATGGTGGCAAGGAACAAAAGTAGATTACGAACAATTAAAGGCAAGATATACTCGCGATGCGATCGCTCGTCTGGGAGAATATTTTCACCTTACCCCTGCAACCATCCTCCATCAAGAAACAGCCACTCCTCGCACCTTTACCTATTTTACCGGACGCAAAGAAGGGTATGTGGGAGGAGTGGGGCAGCGCCTTTCCACCTTTGGTCCCTTTGGTTTCGGGACGCGAACCCCCATCCAAAATCTCTGGTTGGTGGGAGATTCTACCCATCCGGGGGAAGGCACTGCGGGAGTCAGTTACTCAGCCCTGACAACAGTGAAACAGATTTGCACTCAATAACTGGTGACTGGTGACTGGTGACTGATAACTGATTTACACCTGTGCTGGGGGAATTTCTGAAGTTTGTTCTTCCTCAGAAACTACTTGAGAAACCTTGCCATTGTTCTCATGGGCATTGTGTCCATTGCCATTGCTTTCGCGAGGTAAAATGACACCATATCCCCCGTGATTCCGCATATAAATCACATTGATTTCATTGGATTCACTATTGCGGAAAACGTAAAAATCATGGTCTACCAATTGCAGTTGTAATAGTGCATCATCAATCGTCATGGGAGGCATGGCAAAATATTTCATGCGAACCACTTCTGGGGGGAGTTCTGGTTGGCGATCGCCAATTAAATCTTTAATATCCGATGCGATCGGAGGTTGTGTGGAGAGTGCTTCCTCTTTCGGGGTTTTATGATTTTTGAGAAAATGTTTTTCTTTGTATTTGCGGAGTTGGCGAGTAATTTTATCGGCTACCATGTCGATACTCGCATATAAATCTTCGCTGCTTTCCTGCGCCCGAATCACCGTTCCATTCGCGTGTACGGTAACTTCTGCTTTGTGGCTGTCGCTGATCCGAGGATTTCGCGCTACAGACAAATGAACGTCAATTTTGGTGGTAATACTTTGAAAGTGCCGAACTGCATTTTCAAGTTTTTCTTGTACGTAAAGATGAATTGCTTCAGTGACGGTAATGTTATTGCCCTGAACTAACAGCTTCATATTGATTACTCCATTAAATAAACTTTAAGTCGCTCCCGAGAAACCAGCACGCAATTAAGAGCTTGGTTTTTTGGGGAAAGGGAGATTTGTTCGTTTGGTTCTGCGAACAACAGGCAAAAACGGAGTTCAAACAGGCTTCTCGATCTACTGTTTCTCTCTTCAGGACACCAACAGAATCTTCTTTAAACAACGAAATGATTTGCATACAATATCTTGACAAATTCACAATCAAGTGATTAGCAAAGATATAGGTCGCAGATAGATTTCTGTTGGTTCGCTGGCTTGCTTCTCCTTGACTAAGGTGGACAGAAAGAGATGCCGTCCTTTTGGCTAGAACCATTTCGTTCGGCGGTTTAACAATCTATTGTGTTGAACGAACTTGTTTCTATATCTATCACCCTAACACTTTGTATTGTAGAGAACTCAACCCTGTGATTTCTCTTTACGATCCTTTGCATCCGTTGACATTTCTTGACAAAAACGCAGATGTGGTATCTAGTAGAATGATGTCTAAGGGAATAAAATGCCGTAAATGTTGTCTAAGTTGGCAAGAATTAGTTCCTTATCGAATTGCATGGGAACAGCAGCGATCGCTTGTTGCAGAAAGACTTGCCGATCCAAAACTTCATGACATTCTGTTATTATTAGAACATCCTCCCGTCTATACTTTAGGAACGGGAAGTCATGAAGAGTTTATCAAGTTTAATCCCCAAGAGAGTGAATGGGAACTCTATCGCACAGAACGAGGCGGAGAAGTTACCTATCATTGTCCGGGGCAACTTGTGGGTTATCCTATTCTAAATTTACGTTATTATCAGCAAGATTTACATTGGTATTTACGTCAATTAGAAGAAGTTATTATTCGCGTTGTTGCTAAATATGGGTTGGTGGGAGAACGAATTTCTGGATTAACAGGAGTTTGGGTGCAAGGATATAAAGTAGCGGCGATCGCAATTAAAGTTAAGCGCTGGATAACGATGCACGGTTTTGCCTTAAATGTATGTCCCGATCTCGCAGGATTTTCTCGTATTGTTCCCTGTGGAATTCAAGATAGACCTGTTGGTAGTTTGGCGCAATTTCTGCCCGATATTCAAGTTGAAACAGTGCGACAAGACATTATCAGCGCATTTGCTGAAGTGTTTGCGATCGAGTACATTATTCACTGATAACTGATAACTGATAACTGATAACTGTTCACTAAAAAGGATTTAACCAGAGGAGAATTTCTTGCTTGAGACGTTGTAAGTCCTTAGTTGTTTCTTGTTTAAACCATTGCGCGATCGCATCGATGGGAGTAAAGTTATCTCCTGCTTGCCAACTGACTTCTTGGTTAATGGGAGTAACATGATTTCCCGGTAAAACTTGTAGGGAAATCATATCGGGAAAGCGTGCTTGTAAAACAGGATGAAGATCGTAGGTTTGATCGATTGCATCTCTTCTAAATTTAATGAGAAAATTGCGGCGTGTTTTATATTCTTGGATAATTAACTCGTTTGTTTCGGCGGGAGAGGGGGTAAATTCTAAATTGAATGTGGGCGTTAATTGTAACTGTTCTGCAAACGGAATAGAGCGATCGACGGGAAAATTATTGTACGAAATGAAAATATTACCTGCCCGTTCGACTTCGTATAAACTGCCAATGAGTAAATGTAACTTACAGCCCAGACTATGCCCTAAACCGTAAATCGGTAAAGCGGTATCGTTGAGGATTTTTTGGGCGTATAAGCGATCGCGAATGGTTTCAAAGCGATTGAGAACATCCCTTGCGATCGCAGCATGATCGAAAGTATTTAAGCAAGGTGTAGTAATAACCACAAAGCCGGCACTGGCGATCTGTTCCAATAAACAACGATAGGTTAAATGCGGCGCAGTGCCGATAAATGCTCCGCCTAAAAAATGAACAATACCAATCGTATCATCGGGAACGATAACCCAATTTCCTGCAATTTCTTGCCAATCCATTTCTTTTCAATGAACAATGAAGCACAATCGATTTTCTTTTTTCGATTGTATTACAATTAAAGAAAACTTGCTGTTCATCTCATGAGCGATATTCGTCAACTTATTAATCAATTGGCTGCTGAAGAGGAGCAGATGAGCGATCGCGAATTTCTTGCGCCTTGTGTGGGAGGTGGGAAGGTTCGTACTTCTATCGGTAATCTAATTTATACTTTTGTAACCCGTCCGACAGATTTTGAAGGCTGGGGGATTTTTCTCCCGGTCGATCGCCAAGTTGCGGAAGCGATCGATGAGGCAAATTTACCCCAACTTACAACTTATTTACAATTATTAAAACCCTTGCGTTTGCGCTTGCTTTATGCACTGCGCAGTCAAACTTGGCTGGCTTACCCGGTCAATGAATCAGATATGAAACAGCGTTTTGGGATAGTTAAACCCGTTGCCGTCCATTTGGTGAACGATGGCGGACAATTGGAGAGTATCATTGCGCGGGTTGATGGCACAATTTGCTGGTTTGATGAAGGCGATCGCCGTGCGGATCCTCAAGCAGGGGAACAAATGCGAGAGGCATTGCGCCAAGAAACATCCCCAGAGAACCTCCGTTTTGCGGGGATGACCCCGGAGATGCAAACCGCTTACGATCTCGCTTGGCAGCGTAGCGAAGCGGGACGGAGACAAATTCAACATCGCCAACAGGTACGGGAAGCGAGACAAAATAGAAGACCATCGCGTCAAAGACCTCGCGATCGCCGACGCGATCGCAACTCAACTCGCCCAATTGAAGGCAATGACGAAAATCGCCTGCAAGAAGCGTTGCAACAAGGCGGAGGACGATTACAAAATTATCGCGATCGCGGTGACTACTGGCAAGTAGAATGGCGAACCGCCGACGGACAATTACACAGTTCTGCTATTGATAAAAGCGATTTAACCGTTGTCAGTTCTGGCGTTTGTCTGAGCGGGCGCGATCGCGATTTTGACCTACAATCTCTCGTGGGTGTCATGCGCTATGAAGGCTAATCGAATATAGTCCGAGAGGATTGTAGGTGACAAAAATGCCAAAACTTAACATAAAAAGTGCGATCGCCTTCTTGTTTCTTCCTTTCCTCATTGTGACAACAGGATGCAGTCCGAAGGAAAATAACGTAGCGCGATCGCAACCCCAACAACAAGACGATCGACCCATCGCCGTCAACGTCGAAATTGCGCGATCGGGACGCTTAGAGAGTCCTATTGAATATATTGGCAGCACCCAACCCTTAAAAATTATCTCCCTTCGTTCTCGCGTGGAAGGGAGATTGTTAGTTTTAGGAGTCGATGTCGGCGATCGCGTTCGTCGCGGGCAAATTGTGGCACGTTTAGACGATAATATTTTAGCCGCCAGTGTCAGCGAAGCCGAGGCGCAACTCGCTGCCTTCAACGCAGAGATAGAACGAGGACGTACCCAAGTGAATAATGCTCGCACGGAACTCGAACGCGCCAAGATAGAATTAGAACAAGCGAAAAATGATGCGGAACGCTACACCAATTTAGCCAAAGATGGTGCCGTTTCTCAGCGAGAAGCCGAACTCTTCCAAACCGCAGTAGAAGTCGCCGCACAAACCGTCAATTCAGCACGAGAGAACATTCGCACCGAAGAAAGAGCCATTGAAGCCAGTTTGGGACAGTTAGCCGCACAACGGGCAATTTTAGCGCGAGAAGTGCAGAGACAAGCCTTTTCCCGTTTAACCTCTCCCATTGATGGCAAGGTGTTAGAGAGGGTCAGCGAACCGGGAAATTTAGTCACGACCGGAGAAGCAGTTCTCACATTGGGGGATTTTAGTCAAATCAAAGCGATCGTTCCTTTATCTGAGTTAGATTTAGCGGGAGTAACAGTGGGTCAAACCGTACAAGTGCAACTTGATGCTTTTGGCGATCGCGTTTTTCCCGGGAGAGTCACCCGCATTTCTCCTGTTGCCGATCCCACGTCTCGGCAAATTCCTGTAGAGGTGACATTTCCTAATTTTAGCGATCGCATTGGTAGTGGTTTACTCGCGCGGGTCACTTTTGCGCCGAGAGGACAGCCGCGAATTATCATTCCTGAAAGCGCCATACAAAAATTAGAAGAGCAACAAGACCCGAAAAAAGGGACTTTATTTATCGTACAAGGAGAAGATCGAGTCGTAGCGCGAGAGATATTTCTGGGCGATCGCACAGAGGGAAAAGTAGAAATTCTCTCGGGGATTTCTGACGGCGATCGCTTTGTTCTCAATAGTGCTAAACCCCTCAAAGATGGCGATCGCATTCGTCCGAGTATTCTTTCCCCTCGTTAGCCATAAATCTGTTATAATAAAACAACTCGGAGAGGTGGCAGAGTGGTCGAACGCGCTCGACTTGAAATCGAGTGAACCGCAAGGTTCCGTGGGTTCGAATCCCACCCTCTCCGCTTTTTTAATGAACAATTATCAATAAAAAATTATCAACGTGACTGTTCTAAAGAGATAACATTATCAATGAGATTGCAAGCATCTTTCAGGGGAATTAGACCGCGTTCAACCGCTTGAATTAAATCTTGACTATCTTTTGCACTTAATAATCCTAACTCGGATTCCAAGTGCTTGATATACTGAAAAAGTTCTTTGCGAGTGTAAGTTTTGAGTACGACCACGACGAATTCTCCCTGATGCTTATCAATTGCTGGTATTACTTTCTACAGAGGGAATGAAGACAGATCGGGAAAATCAGGGAAAAAATCCTCTTAAAGTTATTGGGATCGGGTTAGAAGGGTTGTCCGTACTCGATCGCGTCGCTTTACAACAGATTGAAACAGCAACGGTATTGGTCGGAAGTCGCCGTCATTTGGATTATGTAGCCGAATATCCCGCAAAACGCCTGATTTTGGGGAAAATTGGCGAAGCGATCGCACAAATTGAGGAATTTTGGCAACAAGGCGATCGCATTGTCATTCTGGTTTCAGGGGATCCTCTCTTTTTCGGTTTGGGACGCTTATTATTAGCTTCTTTTCCTCCCGAATGCTTGCAATTTTATCCTCATGTCAGTTCCCTGCAATTGGCGTTTGCGCGAGTAAAAGTTCCTTGGCAGGATGCTAAAATTATTAGCGCTCACGGACGTTCCTTGGATGAATTAGGGCGATCGCTACAGCAAGGACTTGAAAAAATAGCGGTTCTCACCGACGAGATTAATTCTCCCGGTGCGATCGCATCTTTGTATCTCTCTCTCGATATCCCCACTCGCTATCAATTTTGGGTCTGCGAAAATTTAGGAGGAGATGCAGAGAAAGTAAATTGTTATTCTGCGAAATTGCTCCAAAAACAAACATTTTCCCCTCTCAATGTTTTAATTTTATTGCGCCAGGAAGAAAAAGAATTAAATTTAGAACAATTGCCACTTTTTGGACTCCCCGATGAGGTCTTTTTAAGTTTTCGCGATCGCCCGGGTTTAATGACCAAACGCGAGATCCGTATTGCCATTTTAGGGGAATTGGCATTACAACCAGAACAAATTATTTGGGATATTGGTGCGGGGACGGGTTCTGTTGCTATTGAAATCGCCCGTTTGCGTCCTGATTCTCGCATCTATGCAGTTGAAAAAACGGCAATGGGAGCCAATTTAATTCGCAAGAATTGCCAGCGCTTACAGGTGAAAAATGTGACGGTTATTGAAGGGACTGCACCAGAAAGTTTAAGAGATTTACCCGAGTGCGATCGCATTTTCATCGGCGGGAGTGGTGGCAACTTAAGCAAAATCTTAGCTGTTTGTCAAGCAAAATTACGAGATAAAGGATTAATTATTCTTGCCTTTGCCACTCTCGAACATTTGAATTTAAGTATCAGTTGGTTACAAGAACAAAAATGGGATTATCGCCTCTTACAACTGCAAATTTCTCGTTCTGTTCCTATTGGACACCTTACTCGCTTTTCACCGCTCAATCCTGTGACCATTATTACTGCACAACGATAAAATATTGAGAATTTTAAGTTAATTAAATACTGACGAGAGAAATTATGTTAGGAGGTTAATGTGCCAAGAGAAATAACAATTCTTTACAGACCCGTGGGAGCAAAAGAGTTAGAATTAATAGAAAAATCTGGATACTCCGCTTTTCCTCCTAGATTACCCGAACAACCTATTTTTTATCCTGTTTTGCATGAAGAATATGCTAGAAAAATTGCCAGAGATTGGAATGTAAAAGCAAGCAGATCTGGTTTTGTGACGCGATTTTCCATCAATTCTGAATATATCAGAAAATATCCCGTTCAAACAGTCGGTGGCTCAATTCATCAAGAACTATGGATTCCCGCAGAAGAATTAGAACAATTCAATCGGAATATTGTTGGACGAATTGAGGTTATTGCTCGATTTTATCCTGAAACAAACTAATCGACGACGCAAGAGTAGGAAGGAACCATGAACAAAAACCAATTTCCTCGAGGATGGGATGAAATAAGAGTGCAAAGCGTTCTTAATTATTATGAAAAACAAACTGAAGATGAAGCTGTTACAGAAGATGAAGCTATATTTAAAAATGATGGCAAGACATTGATGCAAATTCCTATCGAGTTAGTTCCAATGGTACAAGAACTCATTGCTAAATATGAAATGGCTAAATCTGAAGGCTAACGCGATCGCATTTTTCTAAAACTATCGCGATCGCAAAAAACAAGCAAAATCAAAGACTTCTTTCTGTCTTTCAGAAGATAAATTTTCAAGAATCGCTGCGAGCTTTTCAGATATTGATAAACATCGTTTTGTCTTCGCTTGCCAGACAATGATAAATTGTGGAGAAGAAAGCGATCGCATTGCTAAAGTTTCCCCCTCATCATTAGTGAACTCAACTTCATATTGACCATCTTCATGGTTTTCTACAATTGTTCCTCGATTTCCCGATCGCAGATTATCTTCTGGAATATCTACTAATAATTCAACAACATCAAATAATTCTGGTTTTATCATGATCTTTTTTTGACATATAATGTAACTAATTTAGCAATATTGCTTTCTGGAGCAACTATCCAACCCGTTCGCACAATCTCTTTCTGGCTTTCTTCGATGCCTTGAATTTCAAGATCGACTTGATAACGTGGATCGATCTCAATCTGTTTAGCGACATCTCCTAATTTCATTTTTGTGTTTGCATTCTTAAGAGAAATTATAACTTAAAGCTGTGTCCCTTCTCCTGTGACACCGAAACGATCGCCACACCCAGAGAAACTCTCTCCCTTTCTCTCAGTCAAAGAGAATAACCTACCGGAAAAAGGGAGCAAATCATGCGTTTTTCACACCTCCTTCTCTATACTCTTGTTAGCGTCACGATCGCCACTCCTCGAGCGATCGCACAACCTGCCAATGTGAGTGTAGAAGCCTTACCAGACTTCAGCGAAACCGCTTCGGCGAACCCTTCAACCCAGCAAAACCCCCTACCCGATCTGGCTGTCACCGCTACGGATATTCAAGTAAGAGGGGTAGATGCAGAATTACAAGAGATTGTTCTCAATACGATCGCGACACAATTGGGAAATGTAACCAGCGAAAGCCTCTTGGAAAATGATACGAAAGCAATTCTCAGTACCGGACTCTTTACCGATGCGAAAGCCAGTCATCATGAGAATAAAAACGGCTGGGATATCGTCTATGACGTACAACCCGAAATCGTGCGATCGCTAGACTTAAAGAATGCCAAAGTGTTAGATAGAGAAACCGCCGATCGCATTTTTTCCCCCCAACTCAACCAACCCATTAGCCCCAGTAAAATTAACGCAAGTATCGCCCAATTGAATCAATGGTATGAAGAAAATGGTTATGCGATCGCCCAAGTGAGAGATGTTCGCACCACCGGAGGAGGCGTTTTAAACGTCGATGTCGCCGAAGGAATCGTGCGATCGGTGAATGTGACTTTTCTCGACAAAGAAGGCCAAATTACCGACGGACGCACCAACGAAGACTTTATTAAAGAACATCTGCAAGTCCAACCCGGAGAAGCCTTTCAAGTCGCCACAGCCCAAGAAGATTTACGCAAACTCTACCAACTGGGACTCTTTAAGAATGCAAACATTGCCCTCAATGGCGATGCCAATGAAGTCGATGTGATTTATCAACTCAGCGAAGATTCGACACGAGGAGTGAGTGCGGGCGGGGGGTATAGCGAATCGAGCGGGCTTTTTGGTACCGTGAGTTACAACGATCGCAATATTGGCGGTATCGGTCAAACCCTCGGCTTACAAATTACCGCCGGGACGCGGGATCTGCAATTTCAAGGCAATTTTGGCAGCCCCTATCGCGCTACTAACCCCGATACGCCTGGATATAATGTTAATGCGTTTCGCAATCGCGGCATTTCAACCAACTTTAATGAAGAAGTCCTCTTGGAAAATGGCGATCGCCCTCGTGAGGGACGTTTTGGCGGTGGGGTGAACTTTAACGCCCCCGTCGGCGAATGGCAAGCCAACGCCGGCTTGAATTATACACAAGTGAGTATTCGAGATAGCGATGGGAATCTCAACCCGAGCGATCGCTTTGGCAATCAACTCTCAGTGACAGAAAAGGGCATTGACGACCTCGTGACCCTTCAAGCCGGAATCGCCCGGGATCTGCGCGATAATTCCATTAATCCGACCTCTGGATCCGTCCTGAGCTTCTCCACCGAACAATCTCTTCCCGTGGGTCAAGGCACCATTTTATCCAATCGTCTTGAAGCCAATTTTGCTCACTTTACCCCCACTCAGTTATTTGATGAGAAGAATCCCGAAGTCGTTGCACTCAATGTACAAGGCGGAACAACGATCGGCGATCTCCCTCCTTACCGAGGCTTTAACTTAGGTGGGACGAACTCCATTCGCGGTTATGATTTCGCCGAGCTGGGAGGGGGTCGCAGTTATTTTCTCGCCTCTGCTGAATATCGCATTCCCTTATTTGCTTCTCCCGTTACAGGGGTGCTGTTTGCCGATTTTGGCACAGATTTGGGGTCATCCAGCCCGACAATAGGCGAAGGGGGGGTAGAAGAAACAACCCGAGGAACGGGTTTCGGGTATGGTGCGGGAATTCGGGTAAATTCTCCAGTGGGAGTCATTCGGGCTGATTTTGGCTTAAGCGATCGCGGTGATAGTCGCCTTCATTTTGGCATTGGTCATCGGTTTTAGTGTTGTTCGTTGTTTGTTGCGAAACAAACAACGAATGCTCAATTGACTAAACGGCTTGCATTTCTTGGCGATCGCTCGCAACCATCTCCTCTAACAGTTCTGGGGTCACACAACGACGTTCGGAACAATAAGTCATTAAATTGACCCCATTTAACATTTTTACAGTACTGACCCGAACGCGAAAATTGTCGGTAATAAACCAACATCGTTCCATTCCTTGATTGCGTTCGTACTCAGTTTGAATACTTAATACGCCATCCGGTGCAAATTTATACCGACAGATGACCGGAATGCCTTCAACATAACCTCGATTGCGTAAAAATTTACCCGCTTTCGGGTTGTCAGAGTTGGGAATATCCACAAGGATCGCGGCATAATTGGGATTGACTTCCTCTAAGGTGGCCAACCAATTAAAACTAGCGCCTCCCGATGCCCGAGCGGGATCGACATTTTGCGCTTTGCACACTTCTAAGACTCGCGGATCGTCTTGTTCCAAAACCTCGATCACGATATTAGAGTCGCCCGACTCATCCTTAACTGCATCAAAATGATGAACTGTTCGCTGTGAAAACCATTGTCCTTCACTTTTGCGAAAAAAGTCCATCATGGTCATTGGGGGAGTAAATAGCATTGTTGTTGAGCCTCCTCAAAATTTTGTTAAGAAAAATCGCGTTCGTTCCGGATGTAGCTGGCGAAATCTTATGATAGATCGGGTCACAACCGATTCACTCCGCTACAAATCTTCAGACTCATCTATGAACAACTCATCCACCTACGACCTTGAGAATATTTTGCAGGCGATCGCCAAGGAAGAAAGTTTCACAGGGGTCGATCTCCAAGGAATTAATCTTGAAGGGGTAAACTTAGCAGGAGCAAATCTGAGTGGGGCGAATTTGAATCGTGCCAATTTGCAGGGGGCAAATTGTCAAGGAACAGATTTTCGCGGCACTTTTTTGGTTGAAGCGAATTTGCAAGGGGCGAATTTGCAAAATAGTTTAATGCACCGTACTCAACTGCAAAAAGCCAATCTGGAAGAGGCAAACTTAGAAGGGACAAAATTAGAGCTTTCTTGCTACGACATGGCTACGATTTGGCCGTCAGATTACGATTATAAAAGTTGTGGCGCGATCGGTCCTTATGCCCGTCTGAGCGGTGTTTTTCTCAATACTGCCAATCTTCGCGATGCCGATCTTCGCCATGCGAATCTTCGCGGTGCATATTTGAGCGGCGCAGATCTCACTCGCGCAAATCTTGAAGGAGCAGCCTTGAGTGGGGCAAATTTACAACGTGCGTTCCTCACTGGAGCTTGTTTGCGAGATACTCGTCTCAATGGTGCCGAATTACAAGGAGCGGACTTTCGTGCTACGGACTTAACTGGAGCAAGTTTTGATAATGTCACTGACATTGCTGGGGCTGATTTTAGTCGCGCTCGAGGGTTAACCGAATCAACTCGTAAAATGCTCTGTGGTTGCTTATTCAAAAATATAGAAACTTGGAATGCTTATACTCGCACCCACACTACAGACAGCCTAGGCTGTCAGGAATTTTGATAAGGAATAGACATCTCCATTCGAGTAGAGAGTCTCAGAAAAATACCCCTTTCGCCAGACAAGACGCAAGAGGTATTCTCTCTCAATTTAGGAAACTGTTCTCAGCAAACAGATATAAGTTCGAGAATGTGAAATTTGTCAATTAGGTGGCTTCGGAAATGCTGACAATCTTGCCACCTTGTCGGTGAATCCCTTGAACGATTTGTGACATTTCACTGTAGTTAACGGTGACAGATTGGTTAGTGTACTTCTTGAGTCGAGCTGCAGTACTCGAAGTAGAATAACTAATCTGAAAACGCTTGCCAGTATTAGCATAAGCTGCACCATTGCCCATTGCCAGTTTTTTGATGGGTGTGGGGAGATTCGCACCCAGAGAAGTCACCAAACGAGAACGACCATCGCTATCGTTGGTTGCCGAGCCGCGCAACAAGGAGAAAGTCCGGTTAAAGGTCTCGTTTTTGAATCCAGTTTGACTTTTGATGCTGCGGGGATAAGGAACAACATTTTCTCCAAAGCTAGCGATATATTCTGGGCTATCGATATACGAAATAATCTCAGCTTCGTATCCTTGTTCGTTGTAGATGACAACGTGTTTGGCAATTTCTGCTTGGTCTTGGGGAGGACGACCCAATAAGTGTTTGAAATTTAGTTCAATAAAGCGATATTGGGAAGATTGGTTAAAAAATAACGACTGGTATAAGCTCGATTGAGCTACAAGATTAACGAATCCGCGAACGGAAACATCGCCATTTCGCAAAAAGGCTTCAGCACTCGTCAAGCGATCGCAATCCATGACATGTCCGTTACCCAATACCTGCTTATAAACTGCCCGGATTACGATTTGCAATTCATCTTCGGCAGCATTAGGACGCAATTCCAAAGGTTCCCCTTCAAAGGCATCCAGTCCGAGGGTTGCAGAATTTGTCAGATTACCCATTTTTTTCTCTCAAATCCTTATGTTTTACAAATGTATTAGAAAGCCAACTGACTCGGTCAGCCAAGCCCAATCTTAGGAAATGATGGAAACCTCAGTCCTATTTATGAGGAATAACGTAACAAAACTTTAAGTTGCAATCATTTTTACGGAATTTGGTGCATTCTCTCTGCGTCCTTGTTTTTTCTAGGACGAGGTTTGCCTCGCGATCGCCCGTTTGGCTTGTTTCTCGATCCCTCCAAACCTTCGCTATGTTACAGATTATTGCATTTTTATCGGGGATTCAGATATAAGCGGAGTTTATCTCGTATGCTACTTTTCAGTGAATGGCGGAGAATCTCCCTGATTATGTACAAGCCTTTTCAAAAATATTTAGAACAAGAACTTTTTAAAAAATTCGATCTACAAAATTCCCCTATCCCAACGGGTCTAGAGCGTCAACTGTCCGAACGCGGTAGAAATCCCGCGATGATTCAAAGCTGGTGCTATCAATCTTCTGAGTTTCGCAAAATCCGCTATACCTATATTGATGCGGGAGAATCTGCCCAAGTTTTTAATAGTGTTATTTATCCAGCACACCACTACGATATTCCCATCTTAGGCGTTGATTTTCTCTCTTTTGGCAATCAAAAGAAAAATTTAGTGGTGATGGATTTTCAGCCTCTTTTCAGAGAGGAAGAATATCAAAATAAATACATTGAACCCATGCGATCGCTGCGAGATAAATATGACGATCTCGCACAAAATTTAGGCATGAAATTCTATGATGCCAATCAATATTTTTCTAAGTATTTACTCTTTGCCAAAACCGAACCCGATACGGTAGAGGAACGAGTTTTTCCCGCTTATATCGATTACATTAATCTTTATTGGCAAATCTTAGAAAACGCAACCCCTTTAACCGATCCTGAAGATATCCAGCGTGTTGTCAAAGCACAAAAAGATTACGACCAATACAGTGCCGAACGCGATCCTGCTCATGGTTTATTTAGCAGCTATTTTGGTGCAGAATGGGCTGAGCGTTTCTTATATGAGTTCTTGTTTGCAGACGCGAAACCGTTAGCAGTGAGCAGCAAATAATATTATTGCTCATTGTTCATTCTTCATTGCTCATTGAAATGACCCTTTACCAACCTTTTTTAGATTACGCGATCGCAACCCTGAAAGAACATCTAGACCTCGAACCCTATCCTATTCCAGAAGGGTTCGAGTATAAAAGTGCCATAACGGGAAGCAAGAAAAGACAACAGGAAGTTGTCACGACCAGTTATGCGTATTCTGCACCCAAATTGAGGCAAATTCGCGCTGCTCACGTTCAAGGAGGAGCCGCGTTACAAGTTTTGAATTTTGTTATCTTTCCGCAGTTGAATTACGATCTTCCTTTTTTTGGTGCAGATTTAGTCACATTACCGGGAGGTCATTTAATTGCCTTAGATATGCAGCCTTTGTTTCGGGACGATCCAAGCTATCAAGAAAAATACACGCAACCGATCTGGGAGACATTTCAAGCCCATCAAAAAGATTTACCTTGGGGAGGGGACTTTCCCGAAGAAGCGCAACCCTTCTTTTCTCCAGCATTTCTCTGGACGCGACCGACAGAAACGGAAGTGGTAGAAACAAAAGTTTTTGCCGCATTTAAAGACTACTTACAGGCCTATTTAAAATTTGTTGCGACAGTAGAAGCCGCACCTGACGAACAACTATCTGATATTAAAACTGCACAATTGAGTTATCTGCGCTATCGAGCCGAAAAAGATCCCGCTCGGGGAATGTTTCAGCGTTTCTACGGCTCGGAATGGACTGAAGAATATATTCATGGCTTTTTGTTCGACTTAGAACGAAAATTGGGAATAAGTAATGGTTAGGTTAGGTTAGGTTAGGTTGGGTTGAAACACGAAACCCAACGCTAATCAGAATCGTCAGTCGGTTGGGTTAGGCAAAGCAACACCCAACCAACTTATTCTCATGCGAATTCTTTTAGCTTTTCAATGAGATGGTCAAAACAGGAGATTATTTTTTCTATTGTGTTATTGCTTAAATCTTGCAAACTGGACGCTTTTAAAGATTCCAAGCTGGCCGCTTTTAAAGATTCCAAACCTAATACCATTGCAGGGAGAGGAACTTTTAATTCTTGGTAGAGCAAGTTCATATTTTTAAGTCCTTCGTCACTGGTAAACGAAGAATATTCGCCAGCAATACCATAGGTAACACAGCGCAAAAAATGCCAGAAATCTCGCCAGCAGGCTTCCGCTCGGAAAGGAGGATACAGTTCCCCTCCGGGCTGGGTAATATTAGGAAATTGGGCGAGAACTTGCTCCCGCGCTTCCGTGACAATATCGGTAGCACGATCGCGTAATACTCGAGCAACCTCTAAACCAATCGGCGATCGCAAAAGTTCTTGCAAGGTAACAATATCTGCATCTGTTAAATAGCGCCCTTCGTCATCTGCTTTTTGGAAAAGCGCGATCGCTTCAGAGGCATGCGTGTCTTGCCATGTTGCAAAACTCACAATGCGTGCTTTGGGAATGAGTTGTTTGGCTCTCTCGCTGAGTTGCATTTTCGCTCCTCCAGAATTTTCCAGTTAAGAGGCTTCTTTGGTTGCCGTCTGGCGATCGCGAAACTCCGCGATCATTTTGTCAATTTTTACGATCTCTGGATGTTGCTCCAATCGATCGAGGGCTGATTTTTTACTGGCTTTAACCTTTTTTGCGATCGCGAGGGTATCGTCAACCAAACGTTGCCGATATTCCTCTAGTTCAGCAATTGCTTGAGAAATGGGGATTTGTTCGTCAGACATTGCCTTAACTCCTTAATCGATTCCTGCAAAATTAATGATTTGGGGTAACAGATCCTGGGCCTTGAAACAATACTTTGTCTCAAAGTCGAATATTTGGATTTCATCCAATCCTGTTTTTTATCATCCCACAGATTGAGTCTATAATCTCGACTACAAGGCTGAAGCCTTGATATAGTAGGTATTTTAGCCGAAGTTCTCCCTTGCATCTCAGCCAAAATTCGTATTAAATGTAACAAAATATTACTTTGTTTTTCAAAAACGAGACGAAAGAGGAGGCTTTCCTTTAGGTTAATTACAGACGGATGAGGCAAGCCCAAATTTGCATTCATCCCAATATAAAAAAACTTGTTGCAATTAACGAGGAGAATCGAATGTTAGATGCATTCTCGAGAGCGGTAGTAACCGCAGACACTAAATCCGCTTGTATTGGTGGCGAAGAATTAGCCGCTCTCCGTGGCTTCATCGCTGCGGGAAATAAGCGTCTTGACGCTGTTAACGCTGTTGCTAGCAATGCAAGCTGCTGCGTTTCCGATGCGATCGCTGGCATGATTTGCGAAAACACCGGTTTGATTCAAGCAGGCGGAAACTGCTACCCCAACCGTCGCATGGCTGCTTGCTTGCGTGATGGCGAAATCATCCTGCGCTATGTTAGCTACGCTTTGTTGGCTGGTGATGCTTCTGTTCTCGAAGATCGCTGCTTAAATGGTTTAAAAGAAACCTATAGTGCATTAGGCGTCCCCGCTACCTCTAATGCTCGCGCAGTTGGCATCATGAAAGCTGTTTGTGTTGCTCACATCAACGGAACCAACACCGAAGCACAAGCTGGTGCTAAGTATCGCAAAATGGACACTCCTCAAGGCGACTGCTCTGAGATCGCTTCCGAGTGTGCTGGCTACTTCGACCGCGTTGTTGCTGCTCTCAGCTAACAGCAAAACGCCATTAGCTAAGACAACTTCAATTAAAACCCGATCGAATACAGTCTGGAGATAAACAAAACAATGAAATCTGTTATTACCACCGTTGTTACGGCTGCAGATGCAGCAGGCCGCTTCCCTAGCTCTTCGGATTTAGAATCCGTTCAAGGTAGCATCCAACGCGCTGGCGCTCGTTTAGAAGCTGCTGAAAAGCTCGCTGGTAACCTTGATGCTGTTGCTCAAGAAGGCTATGACGCTTGTATCCGCAAGTATCCTTACTTGAACAATGCTGGTGAAGCTAACTCTACCGATACCTTCAAAACTAAGTGCCTCCGCGACATTAAGCACTACATGCGCTTTGTCAACTACTCTTTGGTTGTTGGTGGTACTGGTCCTCTCGACGAATGGGGAATTGCCGGTCAGCGTGAAGTTTATCGTGCTTTGGGTCTGCCTACCGCTCCTTATGTTGCAGCACTGAGCTTCATCCGCGATCGCGGTTGCGTTCCTCGCGATATGTCTGCTCAAGCTCTGCTCGAGTACAATGCTCTCGTTGACTATGTTATTAACTCCTTATCATAGGATTCAGTTTTCCTGTCCTGATTTTAGATGCTAATTTTAGGGTGGAACTGTAACGAGTGATTTGAAGGGATTCTCTATCGATTGCTTTGCCTGTATTGGGTTGAGTCAACGATCGAGAATCCCTTTGGTTTTTTGGTGCAAATTCGAGATTTGCGCCCAACTTTGCGATCGCATCTCGAGTCGCGATATATTTATCATCTCAGTCGAAAGGAAAGACTAAGTTATGACCAATAATGCTTTATTTGCACAACTCAAGCACCCTAATCCTAATTTAAGAACTCGAGCCATGCGGGAAATTGCTGAAACCCGCGACGAGAAAACTATTCCGCACCTGATGGGGTTATTAGAAGAAGAAGATATGACCTACCGGCGATCGGCAGTGAAAACCCTCGGAGTGATTGGCATGGATGCAGTCCCTTTTCTAGTCGATTCTTTACAAAATAATGATAATGCAACCATTCGCGCCAGTTGTACGAAAGCTCTCGCACAGGTTGCCGTGAACTATCCCGATGAAGCTTTCCCAGAATTGGGTTTGCAGGCTTTAAAAACAGCGTTGAGGGATGTTAATCCCGTAGTTCATATTGCGGCGGCCATGGCTTTAGGTGCAGTGGGTTCTCTGGCGTTAGATATATTAGTGGAAGCGGTAAAAACAACGGAAAATGTGGCAGTTGCTGTTGCTGTTGCTAATGCGATCGGCTCTATTCCCGAGGACAAAGCCAAGGAAACCTTAACAGAATTGGCCAATGATGAATCGCTGGACACTTACGTGCGGGAAATCGCGACCAGTGCTTTATCTCGGTTTGATATGGTCAAAAATGCGGCGAGAGGGTGACGGAATTGCAAAGCGATCGCAATCCGGTAATGAATTCTCTAGATTTTCTTTTCCATGATTATCCCATTCACATCAAGGGTATAAGTTCCACTTGCAAAGTCACCTTCTAAGGGAACGGTTTCTTGAAAGGGAACGATAACTTGTGGACAGAGAGTATCGACAGGAAGTTCTCGATAAAGAGCGATCGTAATGCGATCGCCCTCTTGTTTTTGTTCCATTTTTAAAGGAGCTTCGCAACCATCTTGAAATTGTCCCGTTACTGCAAGGCTCAGTTGCAGAGGAAGGGACTCGATAATATTGACTTCAACCGTTTCGACTATTGCGGGAATTCGCGTTGCTTCAGTCGTACCAATCTCTTGCGGAGAGGATTGGGATAGAGACAGGTCGGAATCTGGAGAGGTTGTATTCTCGACATTAGACGCACAACCTCCTTGTAAGGAAAAAGTGATTAAAACCAAGAACAAACAGAGTTGAGCGAGAAGAGAGTCAGGGCGATTGCGTTTTTTCATGGGTTCTCAGAAATGAAAATCTAAGAAAATTCTAGCGAATTTCTCCAGATGGTCGTCCCACAACCGCAAAAACACCAGAAACGAGATTGACAACAGCGATCGCCAAAATTTCTTGCCGATAGAATAAAGCAAAAATAAAGGAAAAATGATTGTTTTGCCCTCAATAGGGTGCGTTGCAAAAAAATTGCCCTATACTGTGTCTGTGACAGGATCGAGAATCCTGTATTTCTTTGACTAAAAACTCACCGAAGGATAAGATGCGCGTACAGTTTCACAATTCCTTGAAAAAAGCGATCGGCTTGGCCGGCGTTGCCGCAATGGGGCTGGCGTTTTCCGCACCCGCAGCGATCGCAGAAACCAACTTAACAGAAGCCGCAGCAACAACACAAGATTCTTTTCTCATCGCTGACGGTCATCTTCCAGATTTTGATTATTCTTTGACAGGCGAAGAATACGATCCTTTAACCAGCATGAATCAATTCTACAGCTTGGGCGCATGGGATCTCGTTCGCAAAGGTTTTATCTGCATTAATAACCCCAACGAAGAATGCACCGGAGAAGTTCTCGAAGACTTCGATCTCGGTTCTCACAAAGTTCCCACACCTCTCTATGAAGTGACTGAAGAAACTCGCAAAGGGTTTGTTTGCGTTAATAATGTTAATCCTGCTTGTTACAGGCCCATTCACTATGGCGTGATTTACGCAGACCCCGAACCCGAAATTCCTTTGAACGAGCGTATTGCTGCCCTCTGGAGGGAACTCGACGAACTCGCAACCCGTCCCGCCACTCTTCCTGCCCTTGCCCCAGCACCCGAGCCTCCCATTCTCGCTCCGGTTCCTGGTTTATGGTAAGTTTCTCTTTTGAGAGATTAAGTTTAAGGGATGCGATCGCATCCCTTTTTTATTTAAGCAAGGTCTTGTTTTTGCTGGGAAGTGCTTAAGCGATCGCCTCGTCGCGTCCAATCTTCCTGCACCGTAACAGAAGACCCGCCAAATAAAAGGCTGGGTAGTTTTAAAAGCGCTGTTGGTTTATAGCAATAGCGTCCCAAGGGTCTGAGAAACCGAGTAGACACCCAACCCTCGCGAAAATTGGGAGCATTACCAAATCCAAAAGAGCCGATATTGCCAAAGTGACTGGTGACGTGGGTCCAGCTTCCGGTTGAGTCTTTTCCTTTGGTCACAACAGCCCATCCTTTGGGAATTGAACCGATAGAGTCCCCGTTAGGAGTCGATCGCACGCTCAAGGGATCGCTTTCGGTAATCACTCTCGCATAAAATTGCGGATCGGGGCAGTTTTGCTGGCTCAAGTGCAGATCGCGAGAGAGGGATTCTGAAGGAGCGATCGCGCTGGCTGTTTTTAATCCCAACAGCGATAAAACCATCAAGGCGATCGCGGCGATCGCTTGTTTTCCCGTTTTTCTGAGTTTCATAATTTCTCTTGGTTTCGCCTTCCTCATTGTATTAGGTCTCAATCAGTGCGATCGCAATCTTTCGCTCAGTTGTCTGTCTCTCCGCCTTTAGTCTCATCGAGAATGGGTTGCCATTGAGGACTTTTTAACCGATATTAATAAGACAATAGTATTTTGCTTCCCTTGTTCTCTTTAAGCGTAAAATAGCTCTTTAATTCATCATGCTGAAACTTTATCAATCTCAACCTTCTGGAAATTGTTATAAAATTCGTTTGCTCTTAACGCAACTGGATATTCCTTTTGAAAAAATTGAAATTGATATTTTCAAAAAAGAAAGCCGAACCTCAGAATTTTTAGACAAGAATCTTAACGGCAGAGTTCCTGTAATCGAAATAGAAAGCGGGCAATTTTTACCCGAATCAAACGCTGTTTTATTTTATCTGAGCGAAGACACACAATTTTTTCCAGAAGACCGCTTTCAACGGGCGCAAGTGATGCAATGGTTGTTTTTTGAACAGTATAGTCACGAACCTTATATCGCTACCTCTCGTTATTGGATATCCCTACTCGGAAAACCCGAAGAATATCGCGAACAACTCGAGCAAAAACGCGAACCGGGTTATGCAGCATTGCAAGTAATGGATAAGCATTTAAGCGATCGCGAATTCTTTGTGGGAAATTGCTATACGATTGCCGATATTGCTTTATTTGCCTACACTCATGTTGCCGATGAAGGTGGCTTCGATCTGTCTGGGTTTCCTAATATTTTAACATGGATCGAACGCATTAAAGCACAACCCAAATATATTAGTATTAAAGAATAGTTGCAATTTGCATTAATTTATGTCTGTTTTAAATGGATCTTGGCAGCATCAATTTCTCACAGCGAATGGAGTTAAACTTCATTATGTCACACAAGGAAAAGGGGATTTAGTCTTACTCTTACATGGATTTCCTGAATTTTGGTATTCTTGGCGCTATCAACTTCCCGAATTAGCGAAATATTATCAAGTTGTTGCTGTCGATATGCGAGGCTATAACGATAGCGATAAACCCGATCGCAAAGAAGCCTATCGCTTGAAAGAACTCCTTGGGGATGTACGCGGTATGATGAGAGCATTGGGACATCGCCAATGTATTTTAGCCGGACATGATTGGGGAGGATTCATCGCTTGGGAATTTGCTTACGAATACCCGGAGATGGTCAAGAAATTAATGGTATTAAATATGCCCCATCCGGCAAAATTTGGCGAAAGTTTACGCAGTAATCCTCAACAAATGTTGCGAAGTTGGTATATTTTGGCGTTTCAACTGCCTTTTTTACCCGAGTTCGCGTTTCAGTGGAATGATTATGAAGTCATTGCTCAGACATTTCAGGATATGGCGATCGATAAAACAACGTTTAGCCAAGAAGATATTGCGGTTTATAAAGATGCAATGGCAAAACCGGGAGCATTAACAGCCATGTTGAATTATTATCGAAATATTTTACCGGATTTACTGCGCGAACGCAAACGAGGAATATTAAAAATGCCAACTTTGATGATTTGGGGAGAGGAAGATAAGACATTAGGCAAAGAGTTAACCTATGGAACAGAAGCCTACGTTCGCGATTTTACCATTCATTACATCCCGAAGTGCAGTCATTGGGTACAACAAGAACAGCCGAAGTTGGTGAATCAGCATATCTTAGAATTTCTTGGTTATTCTGAAGGTTGAGTTAATATTTCTTTTGATGTATAAATCCATACTATTTCAAACTCACATCCATTTCAAATCATTTTGCTAAATCTCTGACTAATATTTCTAAGGCATCTCACGCAGATTGAAATCGATTTGATAGCGATCGCCGATAATTTCTCCTTTTTCGTGTAAGCTATCCATTAGCGCTTCAATTGTGGGGAAAATTGATATTTCGTAGAAATCGCGAAGACTCCTACGAAATAGGATAGTTAAATTTCCTCAAGTTAACAAGATTGAATGATTGTTGCAATGAAGATGTATTATTACTCCTCAGATTAGACAACTTGTTTTTGCAATCCTTCGAGAAAATCGGAAATTTCTTCAACAATCCAAACTAATTCCGGTCTGCTTAACATTTCACCCATTTTTCGTTCTTTATTTCCTTCCCAAATGGCACAATAAAAACTCGTTCCATTTTTCGATCTGACATCTCCGATCTCAACAAAGGTAATATCTCGAGTTTGTCCTGTTGTCTGAGATTGATGATGAGGAGTTGATTCAGTAATTGAAAAGGATTCTGGATTAATGCTTAGCTCGATTTTCCGACATAAACAATAAAGCAGTGCTAAACCGATCGGAATGGCAATAAAGAAAATCAAAGTGAAACTGAAAATTATTAGTAGACCTGATAAAAATATCCCGATCCCACCGATAATAATTTTTGTAGTTAATGCAACATCGTCAGATTTAAAAAAATTGAATTGAGGGAATTCAATGACTGGGGGAATGGTAACAGAAAAATTGCGATCGCTACGGGCGAGAATCACTCTCGTATTTAGCGGTTTGCGAATTCTGCGAAAGCGATAATCTGTTTTTAAGGGTGCTTTTTTGGCAACGCTAAGGGCATATTTTTGGTGTAATGCTTGCAGTGCTGTGTCTGCGGATAAAAAGCGATCTTCTTTAGCTGGTTCGACCATTTTCTCCAACCAATCAGCGAATGCTGATGAGAGAGACAGGCGATCGCGGAAATCAAAGCGCATCCGTTTTTGGGGTAAATCTGTTGGCGATCGCCGAGTTAAAACGAATAGCAATGTACAACCCAAGCTATACAAATCCGAAGCGGGAATCACTTTTCCACGAAATTGTTCCGGGGAAATATATCCCATTGTTCCCACAAATGTCCCCCCAAAACTCAAAGTATTGCGATAAACTTCTTGCACCGCACCAAAGTCTACTAAGTACACTTTGCCATCAGGACGAACGATAATATTTTGCGGTTTAATATCCCGATGAATGACGGGAGGATGCAAAGAATGTAAATATCTGAGGATTTCGAGAATTTGCGTGGCGATATACTTGACGTGTTTTTCGCTTAACTTCCAACCTCGATTAATTAAAGCTGCAAGAGATTCCCCTTCTACTAACTCTTGAATAAGATAGAAATAGCGATCGCTTTCCGTATCGCAATGAAAGTAATTCAGGTATTTGGGAATTGCGGGATGTTTGAGAGTGGCGAGAACTTTGGCTTCTCTCTCGAATAATTCGACAATTTTCCAATCTTGGACTTGACGTAGAGAGACAGCTTTGACAGCAACACGCTGATGGTTTTCGAGATCGACAGCAGCGTAAGTCGTTCCCATTCCTCCTTGTCCTAGAGGAGTGACAATTTGATAGCGATCGCTAATAATTTCGCCTTGATGATGGAGTTGTAACGCATCCATATTCTTCTCCTTACTGAATGCGAAAAATAAGCAGGTCTTGCAAAAATGCAAGTGAACTGAATCGATACTTGTATTATCGCAGATATTCGCGATCGGGTTCAATACAAGCTAAGGCAGATTAAGGCAGGTTCAACTGATAGTGAATAGTCGGAGAATTTAGCTCTATTCCCAAAATATTAAGCCATTGGGATCATTTGCTGCTGCCATCTCAAATTTCAATAATTCTGTCTCAACAACCTCAATCGCCACAGACCACAATAGACCGAAATTTTAGAGCTCTAACCCAAATTGCGATCGTAAATCATCATTAAAAGTTACTATAAGCGCGTAGTGGTATTGAGGAGATTTATCTCAACTCATCCATGTTGATTAGGATACACAAGTTAAAAATTAAGTATGAGCGAACGAACTTATCCTTCTTTTATCCCAACAATTGCATTAGTGAGCATATTATTTCTCACCGGTATTATCCTGCGATTTACTTCCGGACAGGTTTACTGGTCGGGATTTTTTGCCATGATGCTTTTTTATGGCCTGATGTTCTATATCGGCTCTGCTGCCAGCCGTTTGGGAAGTACCAAAAAGTCCGAAGATTTAATGCTAGCGGGCAGGAATATGCCCTTGTGGATTGCTATATTCACCATGAGCGCCACATGGATTGGAGGGGGCTATATTAATGGTACCGCCGAATCTACCAGTGCTTTCGGTTTAACTTGGGTACAACCGCCTTGGTGTTATGCTTTGAGCTTATTTGTGGGTGGAGTATTTTTTGCGCGTAAAATGCGGCGTTACGAGTTTACAACCCTGCTCGATCCCTTAGAAATGCGCTACGGTAAAAAGATGGCTGCGCTGCTTTTTCTTCCAGCTTTAAGTGCAGAGATTTTTTGGAGTGCGGCTATTCTAACGGCATTAGGCACTACATTTGGAACAGTATTAGGACTTAATTCTTCTACTGCTATCATCATTTCTGGTTTGGTCTCTATTGCTTATACAACATTAGGGGGACTGTGGGCAGTTGCTCTAACCGATATCCTGCAACTCATTTTATTATTTGTAGGCTTACTCATCGTAATTCCTTTTGCACTTCCAAATGTGGGAGGATGGGATGTAGCATGGACGACATATCAGGAAAATAAAGGCATTTTAAGTAATCTTCTCCCGCCCATTGATGCTTGGAAATATCCAGAATGGGGAAACTATTATTGGCAATGGTGGGACACGGCTTTATTGATTGTTTTTGGTGGCATTCCTTGGCAAGTTTATTTCCAACGGGTATTAGCGGCAAAAAATGAAAATACTGCCATGTGGTTATCTATTGTGGCAGGATTTGTGAGTCTTGCGGCTGCCATTCCTGCGATCGCGATCGGGGTAATTGGAGATGTCGCATCTTGGACGGATTTTGGGGTTAACCCACCCGCAGAAGCAGCTTTAATTTTGCCTTATGTAGTTCGCTATCTCACTAATCCCATTGTGGCTACAATTGCTTTAGGTGCGATCGCAGCGGCGGTAATGTCTTCTGTAGATTCTGCTTTACTCTCTTCTTCTTCTTTGTTTGCGTGGAATGTTTATCGTCCTCTAATTAAACCCCAAGCCGAATCGCGGGAGATCGCAACAGTGATTAAATGGGGTCTTTGGGGTATTGGCATCGCTGCAATCATGATGGCATTGACGGTGAACAGTATTTATGTCCTTTGGTATTTATGCTCGGATTTTGTCTATACGATTTTGTTTCCTCAATTTGTAACGGCTTTGTTTGACAAAAAAGCCAATACTTATGGCGCGATCGCCGGATTTGTCGTCTCATTCATCCTTCGTTTTGGGGGAGGAGAACCTGCTTTACATATTCCTCGCTTATTGCCTTATCCGATGATTGATGATGCAGGAGTGGTATTATTTCCTTTTAAAACATTGGCAATGCTCTGTGGATTAATCACCATTATTATTGTTTCGAGGGCAACCCAAAAGCAGTGTCCCAGCATGCCTTTACACCCTGCCAATACAACAATTTCTGACCTTGAAACCGAAGAAATCCAATCTTAGCAATTGAACTTAACTCGATCTATAACGCAACGGTAAAATAGGGAGGAGAAAAATCTCCTCCCCTCTCGTTTTTTTAGTGCATTTTAGATATGAATTTATATTTAATTGGGAGTGAATTATTTTTAGTAGGATGTATCTTTTTTATGATAGATTCTTTGATTGCTGTTCGCAAAAAGATATCTTTTCGTTCTTTACTCTATTTATCAGGTTGTGTTTGCTTTACTGCTGGATGTGTATTATTTGTCATTGATGGACTTCGGCAGACAATCTAAATTGAAGGCAAAACTCAACGAAGAAGCGATCGCACCTTAACTATCAGGAATGCGATCGCCAAAACTTACCAATTTTCCGGCAATTTTGCCAAATTATCCAGCA
Source organism: Spirulina sp. LEGE 11439 (assembly GCF_059821285.1). Classification (NCBI taxonomy): domain Bacteria; kingdom Bacillati; phylum Cyanobacteriota; class Cyanophyceae; order Spirulinales; family Spirulinaceae; genus Spirulina; species Spirulina sp. LEGE 11439. The sequence goes on along the minus strand of NZ_JCAMRX010000012.1, from coordinate 70,734 downwards.
ACTAACCAACCCCCTGCCAAAACCACCGTCAAACTCATAAAAATAATACTTAGCATCCATGTCACTCGGTTGAGAGTGGTTTCAGCGCTTTTCGTACTGGTGAAGAGTTGCGCCTGTCCGCCAATTCCGCCAATTCCGTCCCCCTTGGGAGAATGCAGCAAGACGAGGATAATTAAAAATAGGGCAGATAGCGCCCAAACGAGTTGAACGATTTGAACAATATTCATGCAAAATCTCTATATTTGGTTACAATAGGAACATTTTAGTCGAGAAAGAGCGAATTGTGGTTGTTAAGCCGGAATGGTTACGAGTCAAAGCTCCCCAATGGCAACGCGTGGGCAGCGTCAAAGAGATTTTACGGGATTTAGCGCTGAATACGGTGTGCGAGGAAGCATCTTGTCCCAATATTGGCGAATGTTTCAATGTAGGGACGGCGACCTTTTTGATTATGGGTCCGGCTTGTACCCGTGCTTGTCCCTATTGCGATATTGATTTCGAGAAGAAACCGCAAGCACTCGATCCCACGGAACCCTTACGATTAGCCGAGGCAGTGCATCGCTTGAACTTAAATCACGTTGTTATTACTTCCGTTAATCGAGACGATCTCTCGGATGGTGGTGCAAGTCAATTTCAGCGCTGTATCGAGGAAATTCGTAAAATTAGCCCTAAAACTACAATTGAGGTGCTTATTCCCGATTTATGCGGCAATTGGGAGGCTTTAGAAATGATATTGGCTGCCCGACCGGAAGTTTTGAATCACAATACAGAGACTATTCCTCGCTTGTATCGTCGAGTACGCCCGCAGGGAGATTATCCGCGATCGCTCGAACTCCTGCAACGCACGCGCCAAATTGCCCCTTGGGTTTATACCAAGTCGGGAATTATGGTGGGGTTGGGGGAAACCGATGCAGAAGTACGAGAAACGATGAAAGATTTGCGAGGAGTTGATTGCGATATTCTCACCATCGGACAATATTTACAGCCGTCTCAGAAACATCTCGGCGTAAAAGAATTTGTTACGCCTCAACAGTTTGATGGATGGGGAGAATATGGGGAAGCGATCGGGTTTCTACAGGTGGTTTCTTCGCCTTTAACTCGTAGTTCTTATCATGCCGAGGAAGTTCGTAAATTGATGGAAAAATATCCAAGAAACATTGATTGAAACTATTTATCCTAAAATAGAGGAGTTTGTAGGATTGATAAAGCCAATAACTTTTTAGTATTTTCACCCATGATACATTTATAAAATTCCCGGAACGTCTTCGTATAAGGCAGCGATCGCACAACTAAAGTTTACGCTGGCTAACTCAATTTCTTGTCCTTCGGTATAAGCATAGAGTTCCCAACGACCTTGAGAATTGCGTCGATAACATTCAACACTGATGCGATCTTGGCGAATTAAAACATATTCTTGTAAGCTATCTAACGTTCGATAATCGGCAAATTTTTCACCGCGATCGAAGGCTTCCGTACTCGGAGACAATACTTCAATAATCAAAACAGGAAAGTGAATAAAATCTTCGAGAGAAGTTGTATCTCGTTCGTTGCAGGAGACAGAAACATCGGGATAATAATACGAATTGGTTGTTTCGATTCGTACTTTGGTATCTGAAATAAAAGTGATACATCCAGAACCGCGCATATGACTTCTTAAAAGTGCAAAGATATTGCCTGCAATAATAACATGGGAATTTTTGGCTCCAACCATTGCATAAATTTCTCCATCGCGATATTCGTGTTTAATCGGGCTAACTCTTTCTCCTGTTAAATAATCTTCCGGAGAAACATAGAGGCAATCTTTGCTTGCAATCATGGATTTTTCCGAGTTCAACTTTTATTTAAGTGTAACAAAAACTTTCACAATCGATAAATTCCCCATATCGATCTAAGATTTTGGCAGGAAGAGACTCACGATCGCACTCATCAGCAACTCAGACGATCGCAGCCTTTTCTGAGTTTTTATGGCCACAAAAGACGAATACAATATCACTATTACCCATAACAATTAATTTTTATAGTTTGCGATCGCCATGTCTCAAGGTAAAGAAACAAAAATCCTCATTTTCTCTCTCGCCGTTACGGGTGCGATCCTCGGGATCGGGGGATGGTGGGCGTATAATTCGGGTTTAATCGGTGGCAGTGAGAAAACGCCGATCGCTACCAATGTCGGAAAAGGAATGCAAACGCGCTTGAGTTTCGGCGATCGCCTTTTGGTTAGCGATACGACATCCCCTCAAAAACAAGCGGGAATACAAGCATTAGCCGCCGGAAATTATACTGAAGCGATAACCCAGTTCGAGGCTTCTCTACAAATAGCCCCAAACGATCCCGAAGCCTTAATTTATCTCAATAACGCCAAAATCGCCACCACTCAAGCCTATACTCTTGCTGTTTCCGTCCCCATCGGCAACGGTATCAATGCAGCCAAAGAAATATTGCGAGGGGTCGCACAGGCTCAAAATGAAATTAATAAAATAGGTGGGATTAACGGTACGCCGTTAAAGATTGCGATCGCGAATGATGATAATAACCCGGAAATCGCCCGAGAAGTGGCGGAAGAATGGGTTAAAAATCAGGATATTTTCGGAGTCGTGGGGCATTTTGGCAGCGATACGACCCTAGCGGCGGCGCAAGTGTATCAAGAAAATGGCTTGGCGATGATTTCGCCCACGAGTACATCTGTTAAGTTATCGGGAGTTGGCGATTATATTTTTCGTAGCGTCCCGAGCGATCGCTTTACAGGAAGCGCTCTCGTTCGCTATCAATTAAATACCCTCGGCAAGCAAAAAGCCGCCATTTTTTACAATTCTCAAAGCAATTACAGCCAGTCTCTCAAAGAAGTGGTCAGCACGGATTTATTAACGCAGGGTGGAGAAGTTGTGGCAGAATTTGACCTCTCGGGTAACTTTAATGCTGCCAACTCGGTCACTGAAGCGAAGAATAAAGGTGCAGAAGTTTTAGTGTTATTGTCCAATACCGAAACCTTAGATACGACCTTGCAAATCGTGAGTGCGAATGGGCGATCGCTGCCTCTATTGGCAGGAGATAGTGCTTATCACGCCAAAACCTTACAAATTGGTGGTGCAAATGCTGTGGGTATGGTTTTAGCCGTCCCGTGGCATATTTTGGGCAATCCCGATGCCGATTTTCCCAAAACTGCCAGCCAGCTTTGGGGCGGGGAAGTCAGTTGGCGCACAGCAATGGCTTACGATGCCACCCAAGCCTTTATCGCTGCCTTAAAACAAAATCCCAGCCGTCAGGGAGTGCAACAAGCATTAAGCGATCGCAATTTTCTCGCAACCGGAGCATCCCAAGCAATCCGCTTTTTACCCTCGGGCGATCGCTCTCAAGCCGTCCAACTCGTCGCGATCGAACCCGGAAATCGAACCAGTTTTGACTATGAATTTGTCCCGCTTCAGTAAACAGCGAACAAGAGAAAACCATGAAACTTTTTCAACTCCTTACTCATAGCAAACAAAATATCACCCATAATTTACAACTCAATAACAACAAACCACCCATGAAAAAAAATGATACTTCTGCTTTAATTGCTGCTCTTTTGTTAACGGGAGCCGTTGTGATTGGGGGAGGACTGTGGTTTGCCAAGACAATTCAACAGAGCGATCGCTCCGATCCGGCTTCAACGCCAACAGCCTCGACACAACCCTCAACCCGTTTCAGTCGCGGCGAAGCGATGCTCATTCCCGAGTTAATCACCCCTGCAAAAGAACAGGGTATCCAAGCGATCGCCCGAGGCGATTATCAACAGGCCATTCAAGCACTCGAAGCCGCTTTAACCGCGAAAAAAAACGATCCTGAAGCCCTCATTTATCTCAATAATGCTCGCATTGGTACCCGAAAATCTTATACGATTGTTGCCTCAATGCCCATTGGCAGCAGCGTTAATGCGGCCAAAGAAATGCTGCGAGGAGTCGCACAAGCGCAAGATGAAATTAATCGAGAAGGTGGGATTAATGGCGTGGGTTTAAAAGTTGCGATCGCCAATGATGATAATGATGCGGAAATCGCCCGATCGGTAGCAGCAGAATTTGTGAAAAATCCCGAAATTTTGGGGGTTGTCGGGCATTTTGGCAGTGGAACAACCCTCGCCGCCGCCGAGGTTTATCAACAAGGAAAATTAGCGATGATTTCTCCCACAAGTACCTCCGTTGCCCTCTCGAGTGCGGGCAATTATATCTTCCGAACCGTCCCGAGCGATCGCTTTGCCGGCAGTGCTTTGGCAAAATATCAACTCTCGGAATTAAATCAACAAAAAGCGGCGGTTTTCTTTAATTCCGAGAGCAATTACAGTCAGTCTCTTAAAGATGTTTTTACCACGGATTTATTCGCACAAGGCGGAGAAGTTATCGGCGAATATGACTTTTCTGCACCGGATTTTGATGCGCGAAGAATGGTGCGAGAAGCAAGCGATCGCGGGGCGGAAGTTCTCATGCTGGCTCCGAATTCTGCGGTTTTACAAAAAATGCTGGCAGTTGTCACGGCGAATGCAGGCAATTTACCTATATTGGCAGGAGATAGCGCTTATAAGCCCGATATCCTAGAGCGCGGGGGCGACTCCCGAGGCATGGTTTTAGCCGTCCCTTGGCATATTTTAGGCAATCCCGAGGCTAACTTTCCCCAAACATTGCGACAGTTGTGGGGGGGAGATGTGAATTGGCGCACGGCAATGGCTTACGATGCCACTCGCGCTTTTATCGAGGCCTTAAAACAAGAACCGACTCGAGACGGTATTCGACAGGCTTTCTCGAATCCCCGGTTTCAAGCCACGGGAGCGACGGGAGACGTTCGCTTTCTCCCTTCCGGCGATCGCAATCAAGCCGTACAATTAGTAGAGGTAGAACGGGGGAAGCGATCGGGATTCGGTTATGATTTCGTACCGATCCAATGAATGTTATGGCATGCAGAAAATGAACCACAGAGTCACAGAGAAACACGAGAGAGAGAATTGACTTTTTCGGGAGGTTGAGAGCAGTGCGATCGGGACTACTGGTGCAAGCCAACGATGCGATAAACGTCAATGAGTTGTTGTTTTCCCTTCAGGGCAACCGGCCCCCAAGATTCCACCTCATAAACATCTTGCAGGTGTACGAGGGTTTCTTTAGCAATGAGAATACGACAATCGGTCGGTTGGCGTTCCTTTTTACAGGCTTCGAGACGGGCGGCCGTGTTGACAGTATCCCCTAAAACGCCATATTCTAAACGATCCTTGCCCCCCAAAGATCCCACCACGACAGGTCCCGTAAAAATACCAATTCGCATTTGAATCGTCGGTAAATAGCGATCGCGACACATCTGATTAATCTCCTCGAGGCGATCGGCGATCGCTAAGGCACATTCCACCGAATGTTGGGCATCAAGTTCGACTTCTGCCTTTAACAACCGGGACATGGGAACGCCAAAAACCGCCATGACTCCATCCCCCGTAAATTTATTCACAATCCCTTCTCGCGAGAGAACCTCTTGGGTAATCGCACCCAAAATCTCATTTAACCAATCTAGCAAATCCTCGGGGGGCATTTTCTCAGAAACCGTACTAAACCCTTTAATATCCAAGAATAGCAGCGTCGCCGTTAATTTTACCCCCGGTAACTTCCCCGCCTTGAGAAGATTATCCCGCCCCCGCCAAAGCGCCTCGGCAATTTCAGGAGAAGTATTTTGCCCTAACAACTTCATGACAATTTGCTGGCGCAGATGGTCTTCATAGGATTGATAAGTAACCACCACAGCAACCGCGATCGCAAATCCCAAAGCCGGCGCAGCAAGAGGAATCCAACCCGAGGCGGTAAAGAGAACAAAACAACTGCCTCCCAATGCCCCCAACCCCAAACCTACCGCAATACTCAAAGAGAGAGGATGGCGAAATTGCCAACCAATTAACCCCCCGCAGAGACTCCACCCCAACAGCCAGAGAATTTCCGCCCATTCCGGCCAAAACCAAACTAAAGGTCGCTCACCTGTTGCCGCATCGAGAATTTGACTGACCATCTGACCGTGAACGATCACCCCGGGCATTTTGCCATCTCCCGATAAAATCGAACTGTAGGGGGTGAGCAGCCGATCTTGTAAACTGGGAGCGCTACTGCCAATTAACACGATTTTGTCTTTAATCCAATCCGCCTCGAGTTCTCCCGAGAGAACCTCGGTAAAGGTAATCTCTCGGGCGAGTTCTCGAGCGGTGCGATATTTTAAGAAAACTTGATATCCGGCGGCATCAACCTTGCGATAAGCTCCTGAAGTCGAACCGAGGCGATAAAAAACTTCATCCCCCAACTGCATATAGTCGGGATTGGCTTCACTGGCTTGCGGTGAGATCCCCCGATCCGCCAGATATAATAAGGCTAAACGCAGGGAAAAAGAAAATAAAGTGCCGCTATCCTTCGATTGAGCAAACATGAGATTGCGACGGGCAACACTATCGGGGTCGATCGCGATATCGTTAAAACTGTGTTGATCCGGTGGCGAAGCCGGAGGGGGCGGCGTTCCCGCGAGGGCATCGATACTGCGAATAGTAATCAGATTGGGCTTTTGGAATTGCTCCACCAGTTCCGCGTGACCGGGTTCGATGGGAAAATCGCGATAGAGATCCAAGCCGATCGCGCTGGGTTGAAACGATTGCAAGCGAGCGAGGACCGTTGCGAGAATGCGATCGGGAATCGGCCATTGTTGCAGCGATCGCAAGTCTTCTTCGGTAATGGTCACGAACACCAAACGCGGATCGCTGTTGCGGCGATCGCTCCATCGCACCATGCGATCGTGCAAAGAAAGATCCATGCCTTCAAATCCCCCCAACTGTCGTATACCCAACATACTGAGGGTGACAATCGCAACTGAAATAGTAATAACTTTAACACCCGTTAGATCGGGAAAAGAGGTTTGAACCTGTTTTGCCAACCGAGACAGCATTGATAATTTTGTTTCCATATTCGCGCGGAAAAATGATGAAATCCCTACAGGACTTCGCTGTAATCTTCAATACACCCATCATGAATTCCTAGTAAAATGAGTTCGGAGCATCCCTCATCGCTTCCGGATTTCTAACATAAATATTAACAAATTGGCACCGATCGCGATTTGTCGGATTAACTGAATTGTCAGACAGTGAAAAACTTTTTGAATCTGCCCCATTGCGATCGATTGTCAAATAAATTTCTACGATAATATAACTTTACTATTTTTTTCATCTTACTCCCTCTCTCTCACTGCCAGTCAAAGAATGAAATTCAGTATTATCATTACGACTTATAACCGCATCGCCTTACTCCAACGCGCTGTTCAAACTGCCCTCTCGCAAACCATTCCCTGCGAGATTGTTGTTGTTGACGATTGTTCTGACGATGGGACACAAGATTATCTCGAAACTTGTTGTCAAACTCTGCCCGAGGGGAAATTTATCTATCATCGTAACGAAATCAATCGCGGTCATTCCCAAAGCATGAATATTGGAGTCGCCCGAGCGACAGGAGATTGGGTAAAAACTTTAGACGATGATGATTATCTCGATGCCCAATGCCTTGAGGTCATGCAAGAGGCCATCGCTTTACGCCCCCAAGCTGCAATTTGTTCCTGTCAGGTCGTGCAAGTGAATGCGAAGGAAGAAGAAATAACGCGAACTCTCCCCGTTGGCATCGGCACGATTTGTTATTTGCCTCAAGAAGATATCCATCGCGGGATGCTCATCGAAGAAGTTCCCTTCGGTACCCCCGTACAAGTTGCTTTTCGTCGAGATGCCTTTGTACAATCGGGCGGTTGGGATACCAGTTTTGATGCCAATTTTGATGATATCGACTCGTGGATTAAACTGGCTCGCTTCGGGGATGCCGTTTTTATTAATCGTTGTTTAGCCTATCGAACCCTTTGGAAAGGCGGTTACAATCAAAAAATCTCCCTGCTCAAACGCTTAAAAACACATATTTTAATCAAGCAAAAAATTTATGCTCTCATTCATCCCAAATATCTCGACAAGACCCCCAATATCAAGCAGATTGAATCTTATTTGCAACTGCATTGGAGCTTAGTTGCTCTCAAACAATTAGATTTTTTCAGTGCTTCTCGGCTTTTTTGGCAAGGGGCTTTTTCCTCAGTGGCTTGGCAACTTCTCTACAACAAATATTTCTTCAAAAAGCACCCTGTCTACTCATTTTCTCAATATTTAAAACTTAAATAAATCAAGGATTAGAGATTAGGGAAAACGCCAAATCCCCAAATCCCTTGCTTTTCTGATCGGGATGGGATAGTTTTTGGGAATGAGTTTAAATTTACATTGACAAACAATGTCAGTTCAACGAATTGAGGACGGGATGGACATTCCCAAACAATTCTCCGTGTTTCAGTTACCCGTCCATTTGTGCGAGGATTATACCCGTTGGCTGCGATCGCGCTTATTGCAAAATTGCGGTACTCACGTGGTGACACTTAATGCAGAAATGGCCATGCAAGCCGAGAGCAACCCTCAACTGGCCGAAGCGATCGCCCGAGCCGATCTGGTGATTCCCGATGGAGCCGGCGTGGTTTTTTACCTGCGCTTGCGCCGAAAATTTCAACAACGCTGTCCCGGAATCGAATTGGCTGCCTCTCTACTGGAAATCGCCGGACAAAAGCAGGAAAACTATCCCATCGCTTTCTATGGCGGCGCTCCAGGTGTCGCCGAACAAGCCGCCCGCAGTTGGCGCGATCGCTTTCCCCATCTCTCGACTATGACCGCTCACGGTTATCTCACAGACTCGGAGCGAGAAAGATTTTTAGTCCGATTGCAAGAAAAACAACCCAAATTAATTTTTGTCGGCTTGGGCGTTCCGCGCCAAGAGTATTGGATTGCTGAAAATCGCCATCTTTGTCCCCAAGGGATTTGGATGGGGGTGGGTGGCAGTTTGGATATTTGGGCGGGAGTCAAATCAAGAGCGCCCCTGTGGTTGCGCGAAAATAACTTGGAATGGTCTTACCGTCTTTACAAAGAACCTTGGCGCTGGCGGCGAATGTTGGTTTTACCTCATTTTGCTTGGCGAGCCCTCGTCGGTTGAATGATAGAGAAGCGAGGAAAATAAACCGACTCAAAGCGATCGCGAAAAATCCCTCACACCAAATCCCTCACATTCCCCAAAATGCTCGAGCAAAAAGAAAAAGTATCTACCCGAGAAACAAGGGAACGCCAAACGGCCTTTCACCGCAAAACGCTTCCTACAGAAGTAATGGTTCGCTTGCAGGATGTTTCCAAAGTGTATGCCGATGGAACGGCTTGCTTGCAAGATGTGAACTTGAATTTGAAGCGAGGAGATTTTATTTTTATCACGGGGGCATCGGGAGCAGGAAAATCAACCCTTTTAAAATTGCTGTATGGAGAAGAACTGCCCAGTACCGGGCGCGTTTACGTCAATGGTTGTGATGTCGATCGCCTCAAGGGCGATCGCCTCGCCAAATTCCGGCGGCACATCGGGATCGTTTTCCAAGATTACAAGCTCATTCTCAATCGCACGGTTGCCGAAAATGTCGCCTTCGTTCTTCAAGCTCAAGGGAAGCGACAACGCGAAATCGAACGGCGATTATTCCCGACGCTGAAAATGGTGGGACTCTCCCATAAAGCCGACTGTTTCCCCGATCGCCTATCGGGAGGAGAACAACAACGAGTTAGCATCGCCCGGGCGATCGTAGGTACGCCCCCTCTCTTATTGGCTGACGAGCCGACGGGGAATTTAGATGTAGAAAACGCCGGGCAAATCTTGCGAACCTTACAAAATCTCAATACTTACGGTGCAACAATTATTGTTACGACTCACGATCGTCAATTGGCATCCCTCTCAGAATGCCCGATTTTACAGTTGCATCAGGGGCATTTGTACTGGGTTAAAAAACCGTGAAGGGTTGGAAGAATTGGGTTTTGGCGTTTTCCTTAACTCTCGAACCCCGAACCTCTGACCTCTAGCTGCAAATTTTCCCGAAATTTTGACGTTTATCTGGAAGAAAAATTGTGTCATCATGGGGCAAAATCAATTTTTCATCCCCAAACCCAGTCAAACTCAGCCGTAATTTTAGATTTTAGATGCAGTCGCCTTTACGAATCTCTCGCATTCAACTTTCCCAAGGACAAGTATTTTGGCGCGAAGTCGGTCGGGGAACGCCGATTATCTTCTTACATGGTGCTTATGCTGATAGCAGTCAATGGTTGCCGACGATCGATCGCCTAGAAGAACGCTATCACTGTTTTGCTCCCGACTTATTGGGATGTGGTGAATCCAAATCTCCCGACGTTCATCAATCCATTGCCCTCCAAGTTGAATGCTTAGCCGAGTACATCGAAGCCTTGCGCTTGGAACGTCCCTATCTCGTCGGTCATTCCTTGGGGGGTTGGGTCGCCGCCAGTTACGCGGCAAAATATGGGGAACGCTTGCAAGGTTTGGTCTTGATTGCCCCTGAAGGAATGGAAGTGGAAGGACAAGAAGGACGGTGGGATTGGGAAAAGTTATTAATCGATCGCCTTCCTTTCTTTTTTAGCTTTCTCAAAGCGATCGCCCCCTTGGCTGGATTGTTGAGATTGCGGACAAAAATTGACGAACTCTCCCACCATCGCACGCTTTTAGAAGCACATCCCGCCACTTGTCAACTGCTTTTCGCTCGCCCTTACGCCGAAATTCAACAAGAATTTTTGAACCAGAAACTCGCTGAGTTCCGACGACCGACCCTGATTTTACAAGGGGGACGCGATCTCGCCATCAACCTTACCCAAAGCAAAGTTTATGCGAAAGCGATCGCCAAAGCTAAATTGCGCGTCATGAAAAATGGCGATGCCAACTTAATCGCAAGCTGGCCGGACAATACTGCCCGAGAAATTCAAGGATTTGCGGGCATTCCCGTTTCCATATCATAACAATTCGCAATTGCAAAAACTGATATTAATGGGAAATCTTGCGGAAAAGTCACTTCTCTCTCAGAAAAGAGAAAATATTGCCCGAACAGAGCAAGAGTCAGCCCTTCTCCCCTCGCGTAAAATTCTCTGCGGTTACATCTTGAGACAAAACATTTGTCCTTACCCAAAGAATTTCTTTGCGTTTGGGTAGCTCCCAAGGAAATTGCAAAGTACAATTGTCAGTAAACTTTCCTCAGGGAAATCCCAAAGCCCAAAAAATTAAGAGCGTAGTAGTAAAACCACCTCTTGCGGGGCATTCTTTAGCGAATCGATTCAACAGCGATAACCCATGATGCGAGTCGGCCATCCCACAACGACCCTAAAGACATCTTCCACAGTCGGGCGAAAACAAACTCCGAGAACGGTTGGAGGACAATACCAATCCGTTGTCGTCATGTTAATTATCAGCCTATTTCTCTTGGGAGGCATTGGCTCTCGCCTTGCCTTTTTGCAACTGGTGGAAGGTCAGCGCAACCAAGAATTAGCAGAAAACAATCGCATTCGCATTGTCCCCAGACAACCGGTGCGCGGAACAATTTTCGACCGAAAAGGTCGAATTTTGGCCAGCAGTCGCCTCTCTCATACTGCGTATGTCTGGCCGCTCGCGCAAAAGTACGAAACGTGGGAAACCAGCGTCCAGCGATTGTCACAAATTCTTGACATCCCCCCGGAAGAAATTCGCCAACCGGTAAAAGCGGCAGGTTATAACTCTCCCACCCGAGTGCGGATCGCTCGAGATCTCACTCCCAAACAAATTACCGCCATTCAGGAATACAGCTTTGAACTCAAAGGCGTGGATGTGGATATCGAACACGTCCGCAATTATCCCAATAAAGCCAGCGCTTCTCACATTTTGGGATATACCGGAGAACTCAATGCTGAAGAACTTGAAAAACGGCGTAAAGATGGCTATCGCCTCGGGGATATCGTCGGTAAGATGGGGGTTGAAGAAGGTTTTGAGGAGATGCTGCGAGGAGAATGGGGCGGGCAGCAAGTCGAGGTCGATGGTGAAGGCAAAGTGGTGCAGATTTTAGGAGAAAAGCAAGCCAAAGCCGGGAAAGATGTCACCCTCACCCTCGATCTGAATTTACAGAAATCAGCAGAAAGTGCTTTGGGACGACGTAAGGGGGCGGTTGTCGCGATCGATCCCAACAATGGCGCAGTATTAGCGATGGTAAGCTATCCTACCTTCGATCCCAATATTTTCTCCAAACGGATTACCCCCGCACAATGGAAGCAATTACAAGGACAGGGCAATCCTTTTGTCAACCGTGCTTTGCGAGGTTTTCCTCCCGCTTCGACGTTTAAAGTTGTCACGGCAGCGGCTGGGATGGAGTCAGAAAAATATCCTCCCAATACCGTTTTGCCAACGTTTGCCTATTTACGGGTCGGTGGGACGGCTTTTGGTGAATGGAATCGCGCCGGGTTCGGTCCAATGGGCTATGTACGGGCAATGGCATGGAGTAGCAATACTTTCCACGGGCAGATTGGGCGCGGTGTAGGTGGTGAAGTATTGATTGATTGGGCGCGTCGTTTTGGCTTCGGGTCGAAGACGGGGATTGAAATTGAATCGGAGGCTCCCGGATTGATTGCGGATGATAAATGGAAGCGAGAGCGGTTTAATTGGGAATGGACTGCAGGGGATACGGTGAATATGTCCATCGGTCAGGGATTTACCCTCGCAACTCCCTTACAGGTGGCGGTCATGTTTGCCGTGCCTGCTAATGGCGGCGATCGCGTCAAACCCCATTTATTAAAAAATAAGGAAGAACAACAAAATTGGCGCGAACCCCTCAATTTAAAACAATCTACAATCCTCACGCTTCGCAAGGGTTTGCGGGCAGTAGCAACGGGAGGAACGGGGACTGCGGTCAATCGTGCGGGTATACCCACACCGGCGGGAAAAAGCGGTACAGCAGAAGCGCCTCCGGGTCAAGCTCACGCTTGGTTTGGGGGTTATGCACCTTTTGACAATCCCGAAATCGTTGTTGTGGCTTTTGCCGAGCACTCGGGGGGAGGCGGCGGTAAGGTGGCGGCTCCGATGGTCGCGCAAGTTTTAGATACTTACTTCTCTTTGAAAAGACAAGGAAAGTGGTAATCAACCTGAGGTTGAGATAAGGAAAGGAGGGTAGGATATGCTGAAATTGACCAAGATTTAACGAGTCCTCCCGAAAAACGAGATGTAGCGAAGTAGGAGCAGTAAATCAATGGGCTGGTTACAGGGTCAACTCATCGACATTGTCGAGTGGTTGGACAACAGCAACGATACGATCGCCTATCGCTTCGAGCGACATAATAATGAAATCAAACAAGGAGCGCAATTAATCGTGCGACCGGGACAAAAAGCCGTTTTTGTCAATGAAGGATTTGTCGCCGATGAATTTACCGAAGGGACTTACGAACTCTATACTCGTAATTTACCCGTTCTCAGCACCCTCAAAGGTTGGAAATATGGTTTTAAATCGCCCTATAAAGCGGAAGTTTATTTCTTCAATACTCGCAATTTTTCTAACCTGAAATGGGGAACCTCTAACCCAATTATGATACGCGATCCTGAATTTGGACCGGTTCGCATTCGCGCCTATGGTAACTATAGTATTAAAGTTGCCGATCCTCGCCGACTTCTCGAAGAGATAATCGGCACTGACGGGCTTTTCCAAGTGAATGAAATTAGCAGCCATCTTCGCAATATTATTCTCCCTTCTATTACCAGTTGGATCGCCGGATCTGGTTTGGCCTTATTAGATTTTGCCGCACATTATCGCACGATGGGCGATCGCGCTAAAGAATTCGTGCAGAATGATTTCGATCGCATTGGTGTTGAATTAACTCAGCTTTTAATTGAAAATATTTCCCTCCCTAAAGAAGTGGAAGAAGCCCTCGATAAACGCTCTTCTATGGGGATTTTGGGCAATATGCAGCAATATACTCAATATCAAACCGCCGAAGCGATCGAAAATATGTCCCAACGTCCCGGTAGCAATAGTCCGGCGATGGAAGCGGGAATGGGTTTGGCCATGGGACAACAAATGATGAACGCCATGCAGCAGCCGCAAACTCCCCAAGCTGCATCACCACTTCCGACTCCGGCTCAAACTCAATGGTATCTGGCTCGCAACGGCCAGCAATTGGGACCTTTTCCGAGCGATCGCCTCATCCAGCAAGGAGTCACTCCCGATACCTTAGTATGGCGTGCGGGAATGAACAATTGGCTGCCAGCTTCTCAAGTCTCCGAACTGATAGCAATTTTTTCTCCTCCTGCTCCTCCTGCTCCTCCTTCACCACCTCCTCCAACTCCCCCAATAGAAACCCCAGAATGGTATATTTTCCGCAGTGGACAGAGATCGGGACCTTTTACAAAAGAACAGTTACGTCAGCAGGGAATCACTGCACGTACAAATGTTTGCAAAGAAGGAGAAACCGATTGGACTCGGGCGCGGGAGATTCCCGAGCTTGGCGATATTCTTTAAGTCTGGGGTAAATCCGAATCCGGTTCTGAAGGTGCGATCGCGTCTGGCGATCGCTCTGAAATAGGAGATTCTGGGAAACTGCCAAAAAGATTGGCCAAGCGTTTGCGAACCCAGACGACAGGATTTCGATCGTCTTCTTGATCGTCAACTAAACCCATTTCTCGCAGTTGTCTTTGACGTTCTTTCAATTCTTCTTTCCGTTCGCTCAATTGTTGGGCAATTTCTTCCTGCAATGCGGGTTGTTCTGCTAAAAGTCTTTTAAATCCTTGATTATTAATAAAAAATACCGTTGTCTTCTCTAAAGCTCTGACTGAAGCCGTTCGCGGAATGCCGAGAAGTAAAGATAATTCTCCGAAGAAACTGCCGGTATTTAATGTTGCTAAGGTTTTCCCCATTTTTTCGGTAAAAATTTCTACAGTTCCAGACAAAATTACATAAAACGCATCGCCATAATCTCCTTCTCGAAAAAGGACCTCTGAAGGCTCTAAATGTTTTCGATATCCATACTCGATCAACCTTCTTAATTCGAGTTCGTTAAAATTCTGGAAATACTCAACTTTTTTAAGATGATCTTTGATATAAAGAGAACTACTTTTTCGCACCGAACTCAGAAAAAGTTTTGACCCTTGTACGTTTTCGCGATGTTTTTTAGGATCGTCTCCTAACATATAAACTTTGCGCTCATTATCATCGGGAAAGTAAATTCCGGCTTGTCTTAAATTGTATTCTACGGTATAATGAATAGAGCTTTGTGCTTCCTTGAAAAAAGTAAAATCTTCGAGCCAGAAAATTAACTCGAAGTGGAAAAAACCATCTTTATAACCATTAAAAAACACTTTCGGCGATCGCTGATTTGAAATCAAGGGGTCTCGAGACGCTGAATCGATGAGAATTTCAGTGACAAGGAGAGGATTGTATTCCGGTTCGATTGTCAGATGAATTAAACTATAACCGCCATTTTTAGACTCATGGGTCCAATTAATGAGTTTCTTTTCGATTAAATTTCCATTAGGAATAACCACGTTTTGACCGATAGGAGTTCTAATAGTTGTCGTCCTTAAAGAAATTTCGTGAATATTCCCTTGAACTTCTTCAAATTCAATAAAGTCACCAACTTTTAATTTTCGCTCCAAGAGAATTGTTACACCACTGATAAAATTATTCGTGATTTGTTGCAAACCAAAGCCAATCCCTACCCCTAAACCGCCAATAATGACAAAGATAGAGGAGAAATCAAACCCCATTGCTTGAATAATTAAAATAAACCCGAAGGCACCAATAAAATAACTAATTAAGATGGAAATTGAAGAGCGAATTCCGGCATCAATTTTAAATTTTATGAGAATTCGTCGCTCTAATAGATATCGAGTTGTTCGCGAAAGAAATAAAACCAAAAATGTAGCCAGAGAAATTTGAAAAATCGTAATTAAAGAAATTTCAGTATTGCCTAACTTGAATAGGCGAATTGATAAAATAGATTCAAAATATTGAATAAATGTTTCAAACATACTATCTATTGCGATCGCTTCGTGGCAATCTGTGAATAGAGGTTTTCTCGTTCATTTTCTTCTTGAGTGCCAAAAAGATTAGTCAAACGCTTGCGAACCCAAGAGACAGGATTGCGATCGTCTTCATTGTCATCCACTAAACCCATTTTTCGCAGTTCTTCTCGTCGTTGTTGGAGTTCTTCTTGATGCGTACTGAGTTGCTGAATAATTTCTTCTTGCAATTTCGGTTGTTCTTGAATAATTTGTTTAAATCCTTGACTATTTAAAATAAATAATGTAGTTTTTTCTAAAGTTTTTACAGATGCGGTTCTGGGAATACCTAATAATAAAGAAAGCTCTCCAAAAAAATCTCCTGCTGTTAATGTCACCAAAGTTTTATTCAGTTTTTCGACAAAAACTTCAACGGAACCCGAGAGGACAATATAAAAAGAATTGCCGGGATCTCCTTCTCGAAATAAAGTTTCTGAAGGTTCAAAAGTCTCTCTATACCCATATTCTATCAATTTTCTCAATTCTAGTTCATTGAAATTTTGAAAGTATTCAACTTTTTTTAAGTAATCTTTGATGTACAGTTGGGATTCTTTGCGATCGCTCTCCACAATGGCTGATGAATCTTCAAGAGTAGCATTGGCAGGCTCATAAACTAGAGTAATTTTCCGCTCGCTATCATCGGGAAAGTGAATCCCTGCTTTGCGTAGATTATATTCAATTGTATAATTTAAGGAACTTTTTGCTTTTCTAAAATACTGAAAGTTATTAATCCAAACCGATAATTGAAATTTCAAAAATCCATCGTCATAACCATTAAAGAAAATCTGTGGGGGGCGTTTGTGTGAAATCAATGAATCCATATAAGCAGATTCGAATAAAATTTCAGTCACTAATAAGGGATTATTTTCTGCATCAACGCTAACATCTAAGGAAACATAAGCTCCTTCTTTATCAGTAGTACGATTAGTTAATTTATTTTGCAGTAAAGCACCATTGGGAATAATAACATTTTCGCCAATGGGTGTTTTAATTGTAGTTGTTCGCAGCGAAATTTCTTGAATGCTTCCCTGAATATCTTCAAATTCAACAAAATCACCAACGTTTAATTTTCTTTCAATCAGAATTGTAATACCACTGATAAAGTTACTGGTAATATCTTGCAAACCAAAACCAATGCCAACTCCTAAGCCGCCAATAATAACAGAAATAGATGAAAAATCTAATCCTATTGTTTGTAGAACAATGAGAAAACCCAAACCACCGATCGCATAACTCAACAATATTGATAATGAAGCTCTCGCTCCCGTATCGAGATTGAATTTTGTCAAAATTAGTTGTTCTAATAAAGACTTTGCCGTTCGCGTAACAAAAATGACTAAAATGATAGAAACGGAAAATTGCAGCAGTGTCAGCAAAGAAACTGAAGCGTCTCCGATTTTAAAGAGAGTAATTGAAAAGACAGAGTTAAGCGTTGAAAAGATAGACTTAATATATTGAATAACTGTCTCAATTATTCCGTACTGAATCACTATCTCAATCATTACATCCCCGATCGCCTAAAGCTATGATGCTAGTATGATAGCATTTTTTAATAGTTGAAAAAATCCGTTTGAGTCGAGAGAATAGCGCCTTTTGCTCCTTTAGGTTACTGTTTTTCTGATTCTTTTTAGTACCTTGGTAAAAATAAATTACCATAATCTCTATAGTTTCATGTTTTTCAGGTGAGAGCGAGGATTTTGGTTTCTGACATTACGAATTTTTTCATAGTATTCTCGCTCGAGGGAAGTTGGGTTTTGAGGGGTAGCAATGATAATTTTAACCATCTGATCCGTCCGTCCACCTTTGGCTGAGATCCAGCCTTTTCCCCGTAAACGTAAGGTTTGTCCAGAACGAATGCCCGCCGGAACTTTCATGGTTACAGCACCATCAGGGGTGGGAACTTCAATAGAAGCGCCTAAAACAGCTTCGTCGGGAGCGATAGGTAGCTCGCAAGTTAAGTTATCACGATCGAATTGAAAAAAAGAATGAGATTCGAGTTCCACATTTAAGTACAGATCTCCTCGTCTTTGTAGGAAACTATCAAATTGTCCTTTTCCTTTGACTCGTACTCGGCTACCGGGCTTTGCACCGGGAGGAATGCGAACATCAATAGTTTCTCCTGCTACGTTTAAGCGTTTCTGTACACCGCGAAAGGCTTCTGAAAAAGTGAGACGTATACTGGCTTCTTTATCACTCGAGGTAGGTTGTTCGCTAAATCCTGTTTTAAATCCGCTCGAAGTTCTGTAATTATTTTGCTGTCGTGCTGTGGTGGTGCGATAGGTTCGAGTGCGGGGACTACCTCCGCCACCTAAACCGCCTAAAAGATCGTTGATAAATTCTTCAAAACTACCGTACTGGCCGAAGTCAAAGCCGCTAAAATCTGTCGAGGTTCGTCCAAAACCACCTCCTGAAGGTGTCGAACCGACTTGTCGCCAATATTGTCCGAATTGGTCGTATTTCTTGCGTTTATCGGGGTCGGAGAGAACTTCATAGGCTTCGCTAATTTCTTTAAAGCGAGCTTCTGCCTTTTTATCGCCGGGGTTGCGATCGGGATGGTATTTAAGCGCGAGTTTCCGAAAGGATTTTTTGATCTCCTCTGCGCTCGATGTTTTGCTCACCCCGAGGATGGCGTAGTAGTCTTTGAAGTCAGTCGAGGCCATCAACAGCAGTCTCCTCTTAGCAATAACCGGTTCTAGAAGTTCTCCTCCATCTGGCGGAATATCGCGATCGCCGATCGAGTTTTAGCAAACCTTAACAAAATTAAGAATAACAAAATTAGGGAAGCGGTGATGTTCGGTTTTTTGGGTAGTTCGCCAAATGGCCGATCTTTTAATGTTTCTCTTCGAGGGAGTTTTGTTCTTAACTTTTAATGTAGCAATCTCTCGATCGCACTGCTGGCTTGATATTCGTAGCCACCGCCGAACAAGTTAAAGTGGTTGAGAACGTGATAGAGATTGTAGAGGGGTTTGCGCTCTTCGTAGCCGCGATCGAGGTGCCATGTTTGGTTGTAACCTCGGTAAAAAGCGGCGGGAAACCCCCCAAAAAGTTCGGTCATGGCTAAATCGACTTCGCGATCGCCCCAATAGGTCGCTGGGTCCAAAATAACCGGTTCGCCGTCCACCGTACAAGCGGCATTCCCAGACCAGAGATCTCCATGAACGAGGGAGGGGGGTGGGGTGCGATCGCTTAAAATTTCTTTGACTCTCGTAACGACTTGTTCAGTATCGGGAAAATTTCCGCCTCGTCGTTTGGCGAGACGGAGTTGGAAACCGATGCGCTGTTCGGCAAAAAACTCGTGCCAATTTTTGTTCCAAGGATTGGTTTGCGGGGTCGAACCAATGGTATTGTTGCGATCCCAACCAAAGCGATCGCTGCCTTCAGTTTGATGTAATTGAGCTAAATTTCGACCCATCAATTCCCAAGCACGACTATCTCCGCGTCCAAATTCCAGCCATTCCATGACAATAAAGCTATTATCTCCTGCGATTCCATAGTCTAGGGGCTGAGGAATGCGAATGGTTCGGGTATCGTACATTTGTTGCAACCCCAAATATTCGGCGGCAAACATTTCGAGTTGGTTCGCTTGGTTAATTTTAACGAAATAAGTGCGATCGCCATTACTCACAGAATAACTTTGATTGATACATCCTCCCCCGACAGAACGATGGGTGATAATTTCAAAGGTTTTTCCCGTCGTTTCTGAGATTTTTGCTGCGATTTCTGGCCACATTTTTATCAATGAATTAACGAACAACCATTCATTATCAATGCAATTCCCCTAAATATGGCAAGATAACTCCAGTTCATCTCTAGATTGGGAGTCTATGCAATTACTCGATTGGCTAATTGTCTTGCTTTATCTGGCCTTCGCGATGGGATTGGGTTTATTTCTCACGGGGAAAGGGTCAAAAAGTTTAGTTGATTTTTTCGTGTCCGGGCGATCGCTACCTTGGTGGTTGGCGGGGACGAGTATGGCGGCGACGACTTTTTCAATTGATACCCCCCTGTATATTGCAGGCGTAGTGGGCAGTCGAGGGATTGCAGGCAATTGGGAGTGGTGGGGGTTTGGTATTTCCCACGTGATTTTAATCTATGTCTTTGCGAGACTGTGGCGGCGATCGGAAATTGTCACCGATGCCCAACTCACAGAAATGCGCTACGGGGGAGATATGGCGGCAATTCTGAGGGCAACGAAAGCGTTTCTCTTCGCCCTACCGATTAATTGTATTGGTATCGGTTACGCCATGCTCGCAATGGTAAAAGTAGTAGACGCATTACAACTCTGGCAAAGTGTCGGGATTGAACCGGGAGAGAATATTAAACTTTTTAGCGTTATTGGGGTGAGCATTTTTGTTTTAATTTATTCGAGTTTTTCGGGACTGTGGGGAGTTGTTGCGACAGACTTTTTCCAATTTTTCTTGGCTTTATTCGGTGCGGTTGTTGTTGCTATTTTTGCTCTCAATTCTGTGGGAGGAATTCACGAACTCATTCCCGCCGTGCAAAATGCAACAGATATTGATGTTTTAGCATTTATTCCCATTACTAATAATTTTCAATGGAGTGATGTTGCCGGCATTACCAGTACGACTTTTGCGGCTTATGTCTTCTTGCAATGGTGGTCATTTCGTCGTAGCGATGGGGGAGGGGAGTTCATCCAACGTCTCGCCGCCGCAAAAGATGAACCCGAGGCGGAAAAATCGGCTTGGTTTTTTAATATTCTGCATTACATTGTCCGGACTTGGCCTTGGGTGATTGTTGCTTTGGCTGCGATCGCCATTTACCCCAACTTAGAAGACCGAGAGTTGGGCTATCCCAAACTGATGTTAGAGTTTTTGCCGACGGGACTTTTAGGCATCACGGTTGCCTCTCTCGTTGCTGCTTTTATGAGTACCGTTTCTACTTCAATCAATTGGGGGGCATCTTATTTAACTAATGACCTCTATTTGCGCTTTTTTCGTTCTGAGGCAACGCAACAGGAGTTAGTTTGGGCGGGACGCATTGCCTCAATTGTCGTCACGATTTTAGGAGGATTTGCGGCATTTTATGCAACGGATATTCGCACGGTATTTCGCTTGGTGATTGCGGTAGGAACCGGGCCGGGATTGGTGTTAATTTTGCGGTGGTTTTGGTGGCGCATCAATGCCGCCGCAGAATTAGCGGCGATGCTGTGCGGGTTTATCGTGGGACTCTTCACCAGTGCAACGCCGATTTTATTAGATGCGTTATTGCGTTTGGGTTTATCTGGGGGTTTCGTTTCGAATCTCGAGAAGGTGTTGCGGAATTTTGCCCAGCTTGATTTCGGTTTGCGTTTGACGGTTATTTCGGGAGTCACGGCGGTCGTTTGGATTAGCGTTATGTACCTGACTTCCCCGGAATCTGATGAAACTTTGGACGCATTTTATACTAAGATTCGACCCAGTGCGATCGGCTGGCAGCGACAGTACCAACGGACGGGATTGCAACCTTTACAGGATTTGCGCTTGGATTTACTGAAGGTGTTGGCGGCGTTATTACTACTCTTTGGGGCGATGTTTGCGATCGGAGGCTTTTTATTGTTACAGCCCCTAACCGGATGGATTTCTCTCGCGATGGGGGTATTAGGGGGCGTTTGGTTGCGGTGGTTGAGTCGTCGGCGTATTTTACCCATGCCGCGTCCGGGTTTGGATGACGATGATATGTTGATGTGATTTTTTATGGTTTTTTGGATAGGGCGATCGCCTTCTTTGTACCGAAAGGCGATCGCTTTTATTCACTAAAAGGGAAAGACAGAATCCCTAAAATTTTGGGCAGTTCTTTGATGTAATATTCATTATTATCAATGGCAAGGGTACGATCCTCAAGCCGAAGAAATCGCCAGACATTTCCTGTTGTTACGCAGCCATAGATTTGAGGAAAGTGTTGCTTTCTCTTCTCATTAAAAATTTGCGCCGCGATCGTAGCTGCCGCACATTGCCCCAATCCCCCGATAATGTTCTCATTCTTCGCTTCAATAATAGTCAATACTGGTGCCTCGATAAATAATTGTTCTTTAGATTTACTCAAGATAAAATCACAAAATCCCGTTAAACCTCGTGTAGAATCAACATCGAATTCTTTGCCGGAGAAAAGCGAAATAGGTTGAGATATCTGATAGCGGATATCTCCTAAAATAGGAGCAAGAATAAATTCCGATCGCGCTTTTTCGCTATTAATTGCGAGGGCTAAAGGTAAATATTCTTGCAATATCTGTTGTAGCAAAGATGAGGGTTGTAACTCGGGAGGATTGGGAAAAAGCGGTCGATCTTCTTGGATAGTTAGTTCGAAATCAGTTTTGACTCGATCGAGAGTAAATTGACTGTAAGACATGGCGATCGCTCCTTGGGATGTTGAATTAACGCTAACAGGTTTGCCAAAGAATGCGATCGCAATCCTGAAATCTTCTTGGATGATTTGGCAAAAAATCTCCGGTCATCAATCTCATTTATATATTAAAATCTCTTCTCTTTTGGTGCGATCGCGACCCAAAATCAACAATCCTCAAAAGCGAACAAAGATTCTAAAACTAAAATCTCTTAGCGATCGCAACTTCGTACAGAAGTATTATTGTTGACCAAAATGCTATTAATATGATAAAAGAGATATTATAAGACCTTACAGATTTCTCGCTTCTCATTTTGTTTCAATTTTGTATTATCTAGAAGGAGAACAAAAATGGAAGCACTTGCTTACAGTTACTCTTACAAAGCTCGTGAAGAGCAGGAGGGAATTGAATATAAATTCCTCAGCGAAACTTTGTACTGGAAAAAGTTACCGAGTTCAGCTTGGCTGGGTTTTCTGAGTGCGATCGTTTTGTGCGGAATGCTGAACAGTGCAAAACCCTCGACAGCAGCACTTTACGTTAATACGCCGAAGGGAAGTTGTCTGCGTGTTCGCAGTGAGAAAAATATGAATCCCCAGAATGTTGTCGCCTGCGTTCGCAATGGAGCGCAACTCAAAAATCCGGTCGCATATCAAGGAAGCTGGACTAAACTTTCCAGTGGGAATTTTGTGTACAGTCTTTATACTCGCAATACGGGTTCTACTGTTAGCGCCAAACAATACGTGCTGAAATTTGCCTCCAAGAGCGATCGCGTGCGACAAGTTCAAACTAAGTTGAAGAGCCTTGGATATGTTTCCATTGGTACTATTGATGGGATATATGGTGCAAGAACTCAAACAGCCGTGAGGAACTTTCAAAAGAATCGTGGTTTAAAGGTTGATGGTATTGCCGGCCGGGCAACTTTGACAGCATTAGGCTTATAGGAGTTTAAATTTTCCGAGTCAAAATACTTATGCTGAAGCGCCCCGGATCGATCCGGGGCGCTTACTTTTTCTATCTTCTTCTGATTTGGAAAAATTTTGATGTTGTTGCGCGATCGCTTTTTTTTCAGTAGAGAGATAAAAACGCAATCTATCCGTTGCTTGCACCCGATGAAATAACTATATTAATGAAGAGCAGACGAGCAAACCGATCGCAAACGGATTGTAGAAACGATCGATCGCCTGCAACAACAAGACGGCGTGAAATTTATAATTCAACTGCGTTGTTTATTTGTCCTCTCCATTAGAACCCGTCTCGGTATCGGTGCGAAATTCAGCCATGAGATTTTTTTCTGGAGGTTCTATAACTGGAGGACTCTGACGAGCATCGGTAATCAACCAATCTAAAGCAGCCGCTTTCACATCGATCGCCGTCCCGTTTTTATCCACGCAATAGCGTCCAAAAACCAACTTATCCACCAAACGCACATCAGAACCCAAGCGAGAATATTCAAAAATCACGCTATTCTCCACCGTTGCCCCACTACAAATATGACAACTCGAACCGATCGCCGTCGGACCGACAATTTTCACCCCATCTTCAATGCGAGTCATGCCGCCAATATAAACCGGCCCCGTGATGTCTACCTTATCTCGGTTCATGACCACATTGAGTCCGGTATAAATTCCCGGTTCGATTTCTTTGCCCGGAATGTCAACAGTTTTAATTTCTCCGCTCAAAACGCCGCGAATAGCGTGCCAGTAGTCGGGAACTTTACCGATATCCACCCATTGAAAATCCATCGGCACGGCGTAAAAAGGAGCGCCCATTTCCACTAACTTCGGAAAAAGATCGCCACCAATATCGTAAACCGTTTTAGAAGGAATATAGTTAATGATTTCTGGCTCAAAGATGTAGATCCCTGTATTAATCGTAGTGCTGAGAGCTTCTTCCACTTTCGGCTTTTCTTGAAATGCCTGAATTCGCCCTTCCTCGTCCGTAACGACGACCCCATAACTGGAAACCTGCTCTTGCGGAACATTTTTGGTAATAATTGTGGCGATCGCCCCTTTCTCCTTGTGCATTTTGACCGCTTTCGTTAAATCTAGATCGATCAGCGCATCACCGCAAAGCACAATAAAAGTATCATCAAAAAAGGGATTGAAATCTTGAATGCGGCGCAGTCCCCCCGCCGATCCCAACGCTTCCCCGATCAAATGACCGTTATCATCGATGAAACCTTCAAAAGAATAGGCAATTTCTACGCCAAAGCGCTGCCCATCGCGAAAATAGCTTTCGATTTCCTCAGCAAGGTGGCTCACATTGACCATAATTTGCTCGAACCCATGTTTTCGCAGCAATTCAAGCAAGAACTCCATGACAGGCTTCTGCAAGATGGGAATCAAAGGTTTAGGTATCGTATAGGTAATGGGACGCACGCGCGTTCCCCGACCTGCTGCCAAAATCATGGCTTTCATGTTAATTTTCCTCGAATCTACTCTCTAAGATTGAATTCAATCCGATTTTATCCCAATCTCTGGGTCGGACTGTCGATTAGCGGTTTTATTGTTAAGTCCTGGTAAAATTCACTTTGGGATAATTCCACTTTAGATTGTGCCGAGAGCAATAATAGCGCCCAAAAAACGCCGACGCGATGATGGGCGGGGGGATGATGCTTCTCCTCGGGTTGCGTTTCGCTCCACCAGTGTACCAATTGATTTAAGTCGATTAAGTCGCGATCGCCGGCCAGTTGAGGAAAAACGTTCTGAAAAAACGCTTCTAATAGCCCCGCCATTTCCGTTAAATTTTCATTATGAGCGAGTTGGGAGATATGGCGTGCCGTTTCCTTGCGAGATTGCGATCGCTTTTTCCGGGGTTGCAAGGATTTTGTTTCCAAAACCGTCGCCATTTCTTGGATCTGTTCGATTAACTCTTGCAGGGTAACGCGGCGGCGACGTAGGGGAGGTGCCGAAGGACGGCGACGAATGTGGCGCTCTAAACGTAGGGGTAGAGCTCGTTCGCGGGGATCGAGTTCTTCGTTGAAAAATTCTTCCTCTTCTTCCTCTTCCTCCTCTCCCATGCGTTCTAAGGTATTGGCTTTCAATAACACCAGCATAGATGCCCATAGGAAGGCTTGGCCGGATTGGGATAAATTGGCCGTTTCTCGGTCGGGTTGGGGGGTTGCGGTTAAAGAAAGCTTGCTCAAGTAGCGATCGATCGCTTCGACGACATTCACATCCCAAGGATTGATTTCTCCTTGTTGGGCGAGGTCGAGGAGGACGGCGATCGCGTCTCGGGCGAAGTTGCTGGACATTTTGGGAATGGAGAAATGAGGAGAGGGAAAAATCAAAAGTTTTGGAGGTTTGGCAAATTCGTCCAAACCCCCAAAACCCAATTTATTTTTTGGCTGGAGGGAGAGTGAGTTGGGTTTCGAGTTCTTGTTTGTAGCGTTTGATATCTTTCTCTAACTCTTTGATGCGTCTGTCTTTTGACCGCGATTGATTCATATCTTGTAAGGACAGGATCTGACGTTGCAGTTTCACCCAAACACTGAATAACCACGCCAAAGTTGCTCCGACTCCCATTGTTAACACTAATTCTACCGAGAGCGGTGCTTGGACTTTAAAACCCGGAATCAGTTGAATGGTAACTAATTCGATATTTTCGAGGCAAAATAGCCCGATCGCCAGACTAAAGAGAAAAATAAGTAAAAAGTTGATTTGTCGCATGGGGAACATGAGTTATTTCAGATAGATAGAGCCAAATCGGTAACGGGGAAGCGATCGTCATAACTTTGTCGATAAATCGTTAAAAAACTTTACAATAGAGTGAGTAAAGTTTTTCGCTCCCCATACCTTACAAAATACAAGATAGCCCATTCGATGAACATTTCTGTTGCCAATCTGCGTCAAAATTATACTCGTTTCGGACTGAAGGAAACCGATGCCGATCGCGATCCCATCCAGCAATTTAAAATGTGGTTTGAGGAAGCGATCGCGGCAGATGTTCCCGATGCCAACGCCATGACCCTCGCGACGGCAACCCCAGAAGGCAAACCGACAGCGAGAATCGTTTTGCTGAAAGGATTTGACGATCGCGGTTTTGTCTTCTATACCAATTACAACAGCAAAAAGGGTCGGCAATTACAAGGGAATCCCTATGCTTCTCTCGTGTTTTGGTGGCAGCCTATCGAGCGCCAAGTTCGCATCGATGGGTCTGTGGAAAAGGTTTCTCCAGCAGAATCCGATCGCTATTTTGCCAGTCGTCCCCTTGACTCGCAATTGGGGGCTTGGGCTTCGGAGCAAAGTCAAGCGATCGGCGATCGAGAAGTTCTCGCACGACGCTTTCGCGATCTCGAGGCACAATATGCAGGAAGAGAGATTCCTCGTCCTTCACACTGGGGAGGATTTCGAGTCATTCCCGAGGCGATCGAATTTTGGCAGGGTCGCCCCAGTCGCCTTCACGATCGCCTCTATTATTGCCGGCAACAGGATGGTACGTGGATGCGAGAACGTCTCTCTCCCTAAGAGTTGAAATTGGGAAGTTGGGGATGCAAATCTAAATTTTCTCTTTTACCTCGGGGATTCCCGAAATCGATACGCTAGATTAAAAACAAACCGATATTTCAGGAGAGCGATCGAACAGTGAACTCAATTGTCGAACAGCGCGACTATACCGTAATTATCGATAAGAGTGGCAGTATGTCCACTCCAGATCAGCCCGGTGGCAAGAGTCGTTGGATTGCCATCCAAGAAGCTACCCTTGCCCTAGCCAAGGAATGCGACAAGTTCGATCCCGACGGAATTACGGTTTATCTGTTTTCGGGAAGATTCAAACGCTACGATAATGTCACCCCCGATAAGGTATCTCAGGTCTTCATCGAACACCAGCCGATGGGTAAAACCGACCTTGCTTCTGTTCTTTATGATGCCCTCGATAATTATTTCCAACGCAAGGAGGCAGGAGAAGCCAAACCCAATGGAGAAACGATTATTATTGTCACCGATGGGGAACCCGACGATCGCAAATCGGTCATGCGCCTAATTATTGAAGCCTCCCGCAAAATCGATCGCGATGAAGAATTAGGAATTTCTCTCATTCAAATTGGTCGCGATAAGTTAGCCCGAGAATTTCTCGTTGCTCTTGACGATCGCCTTGCTGCAGCCGGGGCTAAGTTTGATATTGTTAATACCGTGACAATTGATGATATCGATAAGGCAGAAATTAGCTTAACTGATGTTCTTCTCAAGGCAGTTTTAGAATAAATTTTATTCAATGAAAATTGAATTTACCTCTGGCTTTGACCAGAGGTTTTTTTACGTCTTGTTTTTCGATTTGACGGATTAAAATGGCGATGATATTTTGAACTAGACCTCGAGAGATAAGAGAAAAAAGTATGGTAACTCGCATCCTTTTTGAAGAGTCCGGCTTGAGCCTTCCCCCTGTTTGTCCCAATTGTGACGACCCGACGGCATCGCAAGTCAGACTTCACGGAGAGTATCGGCAATCGCGTCGAGTCCGTACTAACACCTTCTCCGCCATGTGCCAGCCTTGTAAATCTCACCGCAAGACAGCGATGACTCTCAGTCTCCTTGGTCATTGGTTGGGCGCGATCGGTGGGGCATACGGAGGATTAATAGCAACTGCTGGCTTAATTCCTGATGGTGTCGAGCTAAATGGGGGCTTGCTTTTGGCTATATTGACGGTAGTGCTAGCGATAACCGCTCGTTTGGGTTGGGTCTATGGAAAAGTCTTAATATTATTACTGTTTTGCAAATTGATTCCCCGGGGAATTGGTGCGATGCACGCCATATCTCTCGATGTTCTTTCATTCGAGATGACTTGGTTGGTCATTCGCGACGATCCTTGGGCGCAGAAGGTGCAGGGAGGAGGAAAACGCCTCACGGATAAACGTCCACGTTTTTGGGAACAAATTTTTTGGATCTTGTTTGGGTATCCTTATTTCTTCATTTTCAACCAGTACGAGCGCAGTAAAGAAGTTAAAAAGACGATAGATAGTTTAGACTAATATTCTCTCTGTGAGATGGCTGAGCGATCGCTGTTGATTTGAGCCAGAGTTTTTTGTGGATGCGATCGTTTTTACTGAGACTTATTTTTTATCAATCTATTAAATAATTAAGGAGAAGAGCGATTTTAACGCTTCTTCTCCTTAATTATTTAATCGCTAACTGGTTTTACGCCGCATGACTCAAGAAACAGAAATCCCTTCAGTTCTTTTTAAGTGTAGAGATAAGCCTGTCTCAATTGCCAGTTCACATCGCGATTGACTTCACTTTGAACGCGATTGCCACGCAAACAATGTTCTAATTTGATATCGTCAACGAAAAATTTGATTTCCAGAGAGCGTCCTCCCAAAGCCACTTCATTAACCCAAACCCTCGGATCTTGCCATTCATTGCGAGAACTCTTGAAATCTTCTCGCAACCAACTCCGCAAGGTTTCAATGGCATCGTCAAGACGGGTTTCTTCTCCTGAAGGATCGTTGAGTTTGCGGAACAATTTATTGAGTTTGAGCTTGAGCAAACCGATTTTTTGTTCCCACTCTTCCGGTAATGTCTGTTTATCGTCTCGCATCAAATCCGGATCTTTCAACCATGCCTCATACCAAGCGCGAATAAGGCCGATTAATTTTTCCGAACCCATATCCTCTGGCATCTCTTCTAAGCGAGCCTGTCGATTTCGTCGCTTGCCTCGCTCTGCCTGCACCTCCAAGCCAACATTCGTGCAAATATCCACAAAATCACCCTGAATCGAACGAATTTCATCTAAATCTAATCCTCCGCGTTCGAGAAGATTGATTTTTTGAGAGAGAAGATTGAAAGATTCTTCAATTTTGCCCAGCTGTACATTAACGGCCTTTTCAGTTAGTAAGCGCTTGCGTCCAGCTTGGCGCTTGCTTTCGACACTATCTGTCGCTCCTGAAAATCCGTAGAATTTATCAATGAATTCGAGTTTGCGATCGATGTCTCCCAAGGTATCGGGATGAGCGAGAACAACAGATTCAATGACACCAATTGCTCTGGCGGGATCGACATCAGCTTTGAGAGGAATGGTTAAAGAATAATAGTAGTGAGAAGTGGGACGGCTGAGGTTGATGATTTGTTGACTCTCAAATTTACCGTTGGGCAGATAGGTTTGACAGTGGGTATCGATGATATACATCTCTGTTACCCGCAAACCGATCTTTTTAATAATGGCGCGAGAACCGTCAGGTAAGCCGATGACATCGCCAAACCGAAAGGGCGTATCGATCAAGAGAACCAAACCACTTGTAAAGTTGGCGAGAATATCTTTGAGGGCAAAACCCAAGATAAAAGAAATACCACCGATCGCAACCCACAATCCCGTTAAATCGATACCCAAACTTTGGATGACGAACAAACCTCCCACCAAATAGATGATGACGGGAAGCATGGTTTCAAGGATGGGAACGAGAACGTCATCCCACATAGCCTCGCTTTGTTCGGCAAACTTTTTCAGGGCGTAGACGACAACTTCTGTAAATAGCTTTGATACCCAAAATGTCACCGCGATCGCGATCGCCGCACTCAAAATATTCTGTACCCAAGGATAGGCTTTGAGTACTTCCAATTTGGAGAGGGCAATTTTCAGGCTGATGGAGAGAGCAACGATGACCGAAGGCAGGCGCGAAACATTCAAGGAAACGAGGGGTAAATCGTTTCGCAGACGGCGAAACCACAAGCGTAGGATGAAGAAGAAGAAAATATAGAGAACGAATATCACCCCAGCCGAGATCGCTAAGTCTTGGAAGAGTGTATTCAGTTCTTCCGAGGAGACAGAGACTATATCTTGTATAGCTTGGGGGAGAGTTAGGCGAAATACCATCTTAGGTGATTGTTGTTCAGGATTACTTCCGATATTTTACCGACATTTCTCCTTTTTGAATATCGCTGGAATTGTTGAGTCAAGTATTTCAAGGTCTTGCAACAATTCTCAATATGTCCTTCAACAAATCTTTATGTTTTTAAAGAGAAGCGATCGCGGCATAAGATTGGAGAAACTTGCTATTTTTTTTATTCTTAAATGTCAAGTTTCTCGGGGATTTTTTCTTAAGTGTAGAGATAAGCCTGTCGCAATTGCCAATTCAAATCGCGATTAATCTCACTCTGAACGCGATTTCCTCGCAAGCAATGTTCTAACTTGATATCGTCAACGAAAAACTTCACGTCTAGATATCTGCCTTTCAAATCGACCTCATTTACCCAGACTCTTGGATCTTGCCATTCATTGCGAGAACTCTTGAAGTCTTCTCGCAACCACTGTTGTAGGGTTTCAATCACATCGTCAAGACGGGTTTCTTCCCCAGACGGATCGTTGAGTTTGTAGAATAATTTGTTGAGTTTGCTCTGGAGTAAACTGAGTTTTTGTTCCCATTCTTGAGGCAAAAGCTCTTTGTCTTCCCGCATCAAATCTGGATCCTCTAACCATGCCCGATACCAAGTCCGGACGAGACCAATGAGTTTCTTCTCGCCCATTTCCTCTTGCATCTCGGCAAGGCGTACCTGTCGATTGCGTCGCCCGACTCGTTCGGACTGCACTTCTAGGCCAACATTATCGCAAATTTCGAGAAAATCGCCTTGAATGGAGCGAATTTCGTCTGCATCTAATCCTCCTTGTTCGAGCAGTCCAATTTTTTGGTAGAGAAGCTCGAAAGATGCCTCAATTTTATCAAGTTGAGTATTGACAGCTTTTTCAGTAATCAAGCGTTTTTTGCCAATTTCCCGCTTGCGATCTACATTCAGAGACGTTCCCGAACACCCGTAATATTTATCAATAAACTCGAGTTTGCGATCGATGTCCCCCAAGGTATCGGGATGAGAAAGAACGACGGATTCCATCAAACGAATCGCGCGAGCGGGATCGACATCGGCTTTAATGGGAATATTCAAGGTGTAGTAATAATGGAAAGTGGGACGGCTGACATTAGTAATTTGCTGACCTTGTAATTGACCGTTGGGAATATAGATATCACAGTGAGTGTCGATGATATACATGTGCGTCACTCGCAAACCGATTTTTTTAATAATGGCGCGAGAACCATTGGGTAAAGCAATGACATCCCCGAAGCGGAAGGGTGTATCAATCAACAGCACTAAACCACTGGTAAAGTTGGCGAGGATATCTTGCAGAGCAAAACCCAAGATAAAGGAAATTCCGCCGATCGCCACCCATAAACCCGTTAAATCGATGCCCAAACTCTGGATAAATACCAAACCTCCCACTAAATAAATAATGACGGGAAGCATGGTTTCGAGAATGGGAATGAGGACATCGTCCCACATGGCCTCGGTTTGTTCGGCAAACTTTTTCAAAGCGTAGGCGATGACTTCCGTAAATAGCTGCGAGATCCAGAATGTCACCGCAAGGACGATCGCCGCACTGAGAATATTCTGCACCCAAGGATAGGTTTTCAGTACTTCTAGTTGGGAGAGGGCGATTTTTAGACTGATAGCGATGGCAACGACAACCGAAGGCAAGCGCGAAACATTCAAGGAAACGAGGGGTAAGTCGTTTCGCAGACGACGAAACCACAAGCGCAGGATGACAAAGAAGAAAATATAGAGAACGAATATCACTCCAGCAGCGATCGCCAAGTCTTGGAAGAGTGCAGTCCACTCTGTCGATGTGACTTGTACGGCTTTAGGGAGAGTTAGGCGAAAGACCATCTGGGGTTATTGTTGTTTGAGGATTACCTCCGATATTCTACAAATTTTTGTCATCTCGCAAATCTTTTGTAACAATATTGAGTAAAATAATGCAAGGTCTTGCAATTATTCTCAATATTTTCTTTACAAGAGAATTTCCATTAGGAGGTATAGCGCTCGTGTCTACAGACGTACTGGAAAAACCTGCAATTGGTCAAAAAACAGCAACGGTTCGTAAGATTGCACCACGTTATCGCGTTTTACTGCATAATGACGACTTTAATTCCATGGAACACGTCGTCCAAACGCTCATGAAAACTGTCGGGGGACTGACGCAGCCTCAAGCAGTCAGTATTATGATGGAAGCTCATAATAATGGTATTGCTTTGGTCATTACCTGTGCGTTAGAACCGGCGGAATTCTATTGCGAAACGTTGAAAAATCATGGCTTAACGAGCACAATCGAACCGGATGAGTAGAGATTACTGAATATATGTGTTGATGTGTCTGTTTTTTGCCTAAGATTTAATTCGAGGAAATCATTTTGAAAACAGTTTGTTTGTTCATTTCTCAACGCCCAGCACCTCAACGGCTGGGCATTTTTGTTATTATCCTTGCGATCGCATGGCTTCCTTTCTTTATTCCGTTACATTTTTTGTTGAGTTACGATACAAATTTGCGTGCGATCGCAACGATGAGTATTCTTTATCTTGAATTTCTCCTCTTGTTGCGTTGGTGGGGTCGAGACATTTGGAAACTCCCTTCAGTTTTTAAGCATTATGGCTTAATTTGGAGTCGAAAAAATGGGACGGAATTCATTAATAGTTTAGCCGTTGGTTTGTGGATGATTCTTACGTTATTTGCACTAATGGGAATTTGTGGCTGGGCAATTTTTCAACCCTCTGCAAATCTTATCAACGTAATTTTTGAAGGTTTATTAATGTCTGTTGCGATTGGCTTTGCTGAAGAGTTGTTATTTCGCGGCTGGTTTTTAGATGAATTAGAACGAGATTATTCAGTCTCAGTTTCTCTTTGGGCAAATGCACTTATTTTTGCTGCCGTACATTTTATCAAACCTTTGGCAGAAATGATGCGGACTTTTCCCCAATTTCCGGGATTGATGTTATTAGGGTTAATTTTAGTGGGGAGCAAACGCAGATTTAATAATCGCTTAGGGAGTGCAATCGGCTTGCATGCAGGTTTGGTTTGGGGTTATTATATTATTAATGTTGGGAATTTAGTCGAGTATAGCGATCGCGTTTCCTCGTGGATTACTGGAGTCGATCGCAATCCTTTAGCAGGATTAATGGGATTGTGTTTTTTAGGAATTCTTGCTTTTATCGTACAGGTTATTCCCAGTAAAACGGCTGAAGAAAATGAGATTTAAAGACTTTTGAGGGAAAATCAATGACAAAATCCGGTATGAAATTAGGGCGCACGATCGCGATCGGCGATATTCACGGTTGTGCGATCGCATTTGATTTACTTTTGGCTGCGATCGCACTGCAACCTGAAGATACAATTATTACTTTAGGGGACTATATCGATCGCGGTAATGATTCTCAAGGGATTCTCAATCGCGTTATTTCTTTGCATCAAAAAGGGCAATTGATTCCTTTAACTGGAAATCACGAAATCATGCTACTTGAAGCTCGTCAATCTCAAAATAAAGAATGGTTTTGGCGACAATATGGCGGGAAAGAAACATTAGAATCTTATAGCATCACCGGACAATTAGCAACGTTAGACAGTATTCCCGTAGAACATTGGCAATTTATTGAAAAAACTTGCGGTAAATTCTGGGAAACAGAAACACATTTTTTTGTCCATGCCACTGTCGATCCAAATATTGCATTAGATGCTCAACCCAATCATAAACTCTTTTGGGAAAAATTAAGAGTGCGAGGATCGGTACCGCATCAATCTGGGAAAACAATGGTATGCGGTCATACTTCTCAAAGAACTGGTAAACCGATTCATTTTGGCCATGGAATTTGTATTGATACATGGGTTTATGGTGAGGGATGGCTGACGGGTTTTGATGTCAATAGTGGGGAAATCTGGCAAACCAATCAAAAAGGAGAAACTCGAATTGGTTGGATCGATGATTTTAAGGTTGGGAATTAGCTTGCATCGATCGTAAAAGGAGATTCGGAATGAAATTAGGAAGAACGATCGCGATCGGTGATATTCATGGTTGTTCCCGTGCTTTCGATTTACTTTTGGCTGCGATCGCGCTGCAACCTGAAGATACAATCATTACTTTGGGGGACTATATCGATCGCGGCAATGATTCCCAAGGTGTTATCGATCGTCTCATTTCTCTGCATCAAAAAGGACAATTAATTCCTTTAAAAGGCAATCATGAAATTATGCTACTTGAATCTCGTCAATCTCAATATGAAGAACGGCATTGGCGACAGTTTGGAGGTGAAAAAACCTTACAGTCTTATGTCACTCCCGGACAAACAGCAACACTAGAACATATTCCTATAGCGCATTGGTGGTTTATTGAGAAAACTTGTTGTAATTTTTGGGAAACAGAAACTCATTTTTTTGTTCATGCCAATGTCGATCCGAATATTCCTTTAAATGCCCAATCCAAATATACGATCTTTTGGGAAAAATTACGAGAATCGGTATCGCATTATTCTGGTAAAATTATGGTATGCGGTCACACTTCTCAAAAAAGTGGTAAACCTCTTAATTTCGGTTCTACAGTTTGTATTGATACATGGGTTTATGGTCAAGGTTGGTTGACGGGTTTTGATGTCAATAGCGGCAAAATCTGGCAGGCGAATCAAAGAGGACAAATGCGATCGGCTTGGATTGATGAATTTACGGTCTAGATGTTTCTTGAATTGACGTATAACATGAAAAAGAAAGAATTTGGGGATTTTCAAACACCTTATATTTTAACCCGAGAGATTGTACAATTGCTCGGAGAATATCAAATACAACCTGATATCGTTATAGAACCAACCTGCGGCCTCGGAGTTTTTTTGCAATCGGCTTATGAATATTGGCAAAACCAAGTAGAATATTTTGGTTTTGAACTCAATTGGGAATACTTTCAATATTCTACTCAGCAATTTTCGGACTTCGAGCGCATCACCATAAAACAACAAGATTTCTTTACTTTTGATTGGAATTTATTTTTAAACAAATTTGTCAATAAACAGATTCTTCTATTAGGTAATCCTCCGTGGGCGACGAATTCTGCTCTAGGAACAATGGAGAGTAAAAATTTACCTCAGAAATCAAATTTTCAAGGCTACAAAGGCTTTGCAGCTAAAACAGGTAAAGCAAATTTTGATATTGCAGAATGGATTATTATTCGTTTATTAGAGTCAGCAATTCATTCTCAAGGGTATTTAGTCTTTCTTTGTAAAACTGCTACAGCAAGAAAGTCTCTTTTTCACTTCTGGAAGCAAAAAATAAATATCGGTCGCGCTCAATTATATTTGATTGATGCAAAAAAACATTTTCAAGTAGCAGTTGATGCCTGTTTATTAGTTGTAGAGTTATCTAAGCAATCGATGAATCAATCTGCTATAGTTTATTCTTCATTAAGCGATAATAAAACAATTCTCTACGAATTTGGGTTACATCAAGGTGCAGCGATCGCAAATTTACGCAACTATGAAAAATACAAATATCTTGATGGTCATTCTAGTTATCAATGGCGCTCTGGAGTCAAACACGATGCAGCAAAAGTAATGGAACTTTCTTGCAAGAATAATAAATTAATAAATGGTTTTGGTGAAACTGTCAATCTCGAAGAAACCTATCTTTACCCTCTCTTAAAATCATCAGATATTGGCAATGGGCGATCGCTTGCTAAAAAATATGTTATTGTCACTCAGAACTCTTTAAAGGATGATACGCAAGAAATTGCAATTCATGCTCCTAAAACATGGGCGTATTTATCTCAGTATTCTCAAATTCTTGATAATCGTAAAAGTTCAATTTATAAGAATAAGCCGAGATTTTCGATTTTTGGAATTGGTCAATATAGTTTTTCTCAATGGAAAGTGGCAATTTCGAGTTTATACAAGAATCTGCATTTTTCTCTCGTTCCTCCTCTAGATTGCAAGCCTACAATGGTCGATGATACTTGTTATTTTATCCCGTTTGAATCTCAAGCAGAATCAGAATATTGGGTGAATTGTCTCAACTCAAAAAAATGTCAAGATTTCCTCAAATCGTTAATATTTTTTGATGCTAAGCGTGTTGTCAATGTTGATATATTAATGAGAATTAATCTAGCAAAACTGAGGGATTGAGATTAATTATAGGATCGAATATTTTTTGAATAGTGAAAATTTGTCTATTCAACTAGACAATATTTCTTTAAATGATTTATAGATACATTACTAAGAGAGATGCGATCGCATTTGTCCCAGAAAATAGCCGACTAAATATAAAGAGCCACCTAAAACCACTAAATCATCTGTAGTGAGTGCTTTATTCATTGCAGGAAAAAGATCTGAGTCAGTTTGACAAAATGATAAATCTGGACAAACTTGTTTTGCTAGTACTGCTAATTTCTTGGGTTCAGTATAATCTTTATTGGGAATGGGAACGAAATATATGCGATCGCAAGGTCTTAATAATGCTGCTAAAATTCCTTTTTGGTCTTTGGTTGCTAAAATACCGAGAACCCATGCGATCGGCACATTCAAAGTATCGACATATTGCCGCAATATTTGAGCGGCTGCGGGGTTGTGCGCCCCATCAATAAGGATTCTCTGCTGTTGCCATTGCATCCATTGTAAGCGCCCTAACCAGAGTGTTTGAGTAATGCCTGTTTGGATAGATTCTGAGGAAATATGCCAGCCTTTTTGCTGTAAGATTTGTAGTGCTGCGATCGCGATCGCGGAATTCATTAATTGAGCGTCTCCCGGTAAAGGTAACTCGTATTCAATATTGTTATATTTTGCTTTATTTTCTGCTATTTTTGTTGCAGGTTCTACCCAGACAGTCGGACAACTTAAGGTTTTGATTTTCTCGTGTATTACTTGTTTTGCTTCTAAGGGTAATTTACCTATAATTGCAGGACAATTTGATTTCAAAATCCCTGCTTTTTCTCCAGCAATTTCAGCAACAGTATCCCCTAAAATTTGCCAATGTTCTCGACTGAGAGAGGTAATAATCGTCACAAGAGGAGATTCGCAAACATTTGTTGCATCTAAGCGTCCCCCTAAACCGACTTCCATAACAGCAATATCGACATTCTCGCGAGCAAAATAAAGCCATACGGCGGTGGTAAAGACTTCAAATTGAGTGGGAGGATATTCTGGAGCGATCGCGTGAATAACTTCCTTCATTATCTCTTCTAATTGTTCTGCTTTAATTTCCTCTTCATTAATACAAATTCGTTCCGTCCAATTCACTAAATGTGGAGACGTATAACGACCGACCTTATAGCCTGCTACTGTTAACACTGAAGACAAATAAGCACAAACTGAGCCTTTTCCATTTGTTCCTGCAACATGGGCGATCGGGACGCGATGATGAGGATTTCCGAGATTATCAAGAAGGTGCTGAATTCGTTCTAATCCTAAGTTAATACCAAATTTTTGAAAAGGTTTGAGAAGCTCGTTAATATCCATTCTATTTGCATCGAGAATTTGTTTTATTTGCTGGGCGATCGCATTTATAATTAAGGGAGTTGATTAAAAGCGATCGCATTGGAGATTTATTGTCATGGTACAAGCGATTCCTAAACCCCTGACCTTAGAAGCGTTTCTCAAACTTCCAGAAACCAAACCCGCAAGCGAATATGTCAATGGAGAGATTAGACAAAAGCCCATGCCACAAGGACACCACAGTGCAATTCAACTCGAACTTTCTGCTGCAATTAGTAGCATTCTCAGAC
The DNA here is from genome assembly GCF_059821285.1 of Spirulina sp. LEGE 11439. Classification (NCBI taxonomy): domain Bacteria; kingdom Bacillati; phylum Cyanobacteriota; class Cyanophyceae; order Spirulinales; family Spirulinaceae; genus Spirulina; species Spirulina sp. LEGE 11439. The sequence continues at coordinate 32,961 of NZ_JCAMRX010000012.1, read as the reverse complement.
CGGCTAAAATTGCGAGAGCATTTACCGAATTACGTTGCACCTTTGGAGGGCGATCGATAGTTCCAGATAGTTGCGTGTTTATTTGGGAGAGAATTCCTCGCGATGAAAGAGGTAAACTGACCAATGTTTTTCGAGCGTCTCCAGACTGGACGATAGAAATTCTCTCTCCAGACCAAAGTTCTACGAAAGTGATTAAAAACATTCTCCACTGTTTGCAATATCAAACGCAAATGGGTTGGCTTATCGATCCTGAAGAGGAAACAATTCTAGTTTATCGTCCCCAGCAGCAAGTTGAATTCTTTGACGAACCCCAGCAAGTTCTTCCCGTCCCCGACTTTGCTAAGGACTTTAAACTCACAGTAGAAGCGCTATTCGGCTGGTTATCAGAGTAGAAGGAGGAAGAAAACCGTACCTAGCGATCGCTTCTCCTCCTTTCCTTCATTCCACAAAATTCCCGAAACCCTTTTATATGAAGATTTTTCCGTTAATTCCTCAATCTTCAAAAAATACTTGACCGAACGTTCCAAAACTGTTAGAGTAAGTTCAAGAAGGTTAAAGAAACAGCGTCTCACGAATTCATGTTTTGCGATCGCTCTCTTTTTTTGGCCAATTCTGGAACGAACATTCAAAAAAAGTTACTATTTCAGGAGAAATACCATGAGTCTGACTCAAGATCTCGCCGATTTACTCACACAGAATCGCGCCAAACAGCCAGAAGAAGCAAAAGCAATTATGGCAAAAACAGATCGCGATCTGGCGGAATCCGGAATTATCGATCGCACCTTAAAAGTAGGTGAAAAAGCGCCTAATTTCATCTTACCGAATGTTAACAATCAATCTGTAGAACTGCAAAAGTTTTTAAAACAAGGAGCAGTTGTTTTGTCCTTCTATCGCGGCGGTTGGTGTCCTTATTGCAATATGGAATTGCGCGGCTTACAAAAAGCATTACCCGAAATTCAAGCACTTGGTGCAACCTTAGTGGCAGTTTCGCCAGAAACCCCCGATAACTCTCTCTCTACAGCCGAGAAAAATGAATTAACCTTTGAAGTTCTTAGCGATCGAGGCAATCAAATTGCTCGTGAATTTGGTTTAGTCTTCACTGTTCCTGAAGAATTACGCCCGGTTTACGATAAATTTGGTCTCGATATTCCCGCGCACAATGGCGATACAACCTTTGAATTACCCATTCCTGCAACCTATGTTATTGCACCAGATGGCAAAATCATTCATGCTTTTGCGAATACAGATTATACTAAGCGCCTCGATCCCGAAGATATTATTGCAGCACTGAAAAAAATCGAGGTTGCAGTTTAAGAAAGAAGAGAAAATAAGGAATAGATAATCGAAAAATATCCTTGCTCTATTCCTTATTCCCAAAATCTAAAAACCAACGATCGACAAAACAGGAAAATAAGACAATGGCTAACAATACCAAATACATTACCCTCAATGAAGAAAACTTTTCTCAAGAAGTTCTCAAAAGCGATCGCCTTGTTATCGTCGATTTCTTTGCCCTTTGGTGCGGTCCCTGTCGCGTCATGAATCCTATTATCAACGAATTGGCAAAAGAATTAAACAGGATCGTCAAAGTTGGTAAATTAGATGTAGATATTGCACCCAAAATTGCCAGTGAGTATGCCATTCAAGCCGTCCCTACTCTCATTTTCTTCCATCATGGTAGAGTGGTTCGGCAAATTCCGGGACTGATTTCCAAACAAGCCATTCTCGATGAAATTCGGGAATTAATCGGAGAAGAAAACGCGATCGCTGCTTAATTCTCAAGGCTCGTAATTCTACTTTCAGAATTCTTCTCAAAATAATAACTCTAGCCTGTAGAGTCCTCTCTCGAATGTTCGAGAGAGGATTGACAGCGTAATAACCCAACCCGTGCCAATGGCAAGAAAGCCGCGATCGCAAGCGAGAAATTGGTACACTAAGAAAAATGCAAGCACGAGATTAACGACACATGATCCCTACCGTCATTGAATCATCAGGTCGCGGCGAACGCGCCTTTGATATTTATTCTCGGCTTCTCCGAGAGCGTATCGTTTTTCTCGGACAGCCCGTCACCGATGAACTCGCCAACTTAATCGTTGCTCAACTTCTCTACCTCGAAGCTGAAGACTCCGAAAAAGATATTTATCTTTACATTAACTCTCCCGGTGGCTCTGTTTCTGCCGGTCTGGGTATTTTTGATACCATGAATCAAATTCGTCCAGATGTTTCCACGATTTGCGTGGGTTTGGCTGCCAGTATGGGAGCATTCCTTCTCAGCGCCGGACAAAAAGGCAAGCGCATGAGTCTACCTCACTCCCGTATCATGATTCACCAACCCCTCGGGGGCGCTCGGGGTCAAGCAACAGATATTGAAATCCAAGCCAAGGAGATTCTGTATCTTAAAGCCTTATTAAACCGCCACCTCGCCGATCGCACGGGACAACCCCTCGAACGCATTGAAACTGACACCGATCGCGACTTTTTCATGTCGGCTGAGGAAGCCAAAGAGTACGGCTTGATCGATCAGGTAATCGATCGCCGTCCTTCCGATAGCAACCCCCCTAATTAAGATTTAACAGGATGAGAGATGAGGGATAAAGGATACATTTCTCATCTCCTTCAAGTTCTTCGAGCCACTCAAGTCCCGCAACTCTCCCCTTACTTTCTCTAATGCCCGCAACTCTCACTAAAGCTAATCTCAACCGCCCCGAAGTTCGCCGACTTGATAACGGTTTAACCATTGTCGCCGAACAAATGCCTGTGGATGCCGTAAATTTGAATGTCTGGCTCAATGTTGGCTCTGTTTGCGAAACCGACGAAATCAACGGCATGGCGCATTTCCTCGAACATATGGTCTTTAAAGGCACCTCCAAACTCGATAGCGGCGAATTCGAGCGGGCGATCGAAGAACGGGGAGCCGCTACCAATGCGGCAACCAGCCAAGAGTACACCCATTATTACATCACAACAGCCCCCAAAGATTTTGCCGATCTCGCTCCTCTACAATTAGAAGTAATTCTCAACCCCAGTATTGCCGATCGCCCCTTTGAACGCGAGCGCATGGTCGTTTTAGAGGAAATTCGGCGATCGCAGGATAATCCCAGTCGCCGCACTTATGCCCGAGCCATGGAAACTTGTTTCGAGCGCTTGCCTTATCGCCGTCCGGTTCTCGGACTGACTGAAATTATCGAGAAGTTGTCTGCTCAACAAATGCGGGACTTTCATCGCTATTGGTATGCCCCGGAAAACATCACCGCCTCTGTCGTCGGAAACTTGCCTGTAGAAGAATTATTCAAGATCGTGACCGAAGCCTGCGATCGCGCTTACTCCCATCGTGGCGATCGTTCTGCGCCAAATTCTCTTACTTTTCACCCCGAACCCATTTTTGAAGAGATCGTGCGGTGTGAGGAGGAAGACGAACAATTGCATCAATCGCGTCTAGTGATGTTATGGCGGGTACCTGGAAAAGAGGAATTAGAAACCAGCTACGCCCTTGATGTGCTAGCGGCTATTTTAGGACAAGGAAGGATGTCTCGGCTCTTCCGCGACTTGCGAGAAGACCGCCAACTGGTTTCTTCCATCGGTACGAGTAACATTACTCAAGGTATTCAAGGGGTCTTTTATATTGCCGCACAACTGGATGCTAAAAATATTCCTGAAGTTGAGAGCAGTATTCTCGAACATTTACGCTCCTTTCGAGAAGAACCCGTCGATCCCGCAGAGATCGATCGCATTCGCGCTCAAGTTGCGAACCGCTTTGTTTTTGCTAACGAACGTCCGAGCGATCGCGCTAATCTTTACGGCTATTATCAATCGCAAATGGGAACTTTAACTCCCGCTTTAACCTATCCCGATCGCTTGCGGGCGATCGAAGCCGAGGACATTCAAAAAGTCGCCCGAGAGTACCTCAACCCAGAAGCTTATGGGGTTGTCGTGATGAAAGGAAAAACTTAGTAACTTGAGTTCGATGAACGGCGATCGCTCCGGGTTGAGTTCTAACTTTAACTGTCTTGTCTTTTGTTTAAAGTTTGAATTGTTCGTCGCCAAAGCGATCGCAAATATTTCAATTGATCGATCGCATGGAGAATAACAAATCCGAGAAAAGTATAGGCAAGCCAAAAATGTAAATTACGTGCCAACTCAACAACCTCTTTATTCATCGGAAAAATATCCGGTAAATTGGCAATCCAGAAAAAAGAAACCCCATTACTTTGATAGGAATTAGAGAGGAAAAACCCGCTCAAAGGAACCCCCAGCATAAACAGATAAATTGCTGCGTGCAACAGAAACCGACGTATCCATTTACTGGTAAATTTAGGAAAGCGATGGGTATATTTGCGCCACCAAACCTGTTGTAAAATGAAGATACGCCAAGTCAACAAGGCTAAAGTTAAGCCCCCAAGAGATTTGTGAAAAATGTAAGCGTGTTCCCGGATCGCGGCTTGATCTGGCATTTTGACCATGACCAACCCGACGACAAGCAGTAGTAAATAACAAGTTGCCATCCACCAGTGCATCGACCACAATTGCTTGAAGGCTGAAGTTAATCGAGATTGGGTTTTCCTGCTTCGGGAAGTTGTTTCGCGAGAAGTCATCGAATTCCTCCTAAACCTGAGAGTAGGGACTAGCGATTTACTCTTTGATACCTACAATATTATAAAAATCTAAAAACTTTATTAAATTTATTACATCTTTTTCTAGTGTTCTCTTCGCCAGAAATGCCCGAGTCGTTGTTCTTAAGATTCTTTCCTTGTCTCTTTTAAGCAAGAAAAATAAGGTCGGCAAAAATTGCGATCGCGAGGTAAGCTAAACCTTAGTAGGCATTCAAGACAGATCGAATTGCGAATGAAATCATTATTAATCCGTTGGACGGCAACCTTCAGTATTTCTCTAGGCATCCTCTTCAGTCTCGGAGGGCCAAACTCCATTGCTCGGGCGCTACCCGATGCAGATGTCGAGCGCATTCTTTCTCCCGTTCCCGTTTTTATGATTACGGATGGTGAAGGCAAACCTTTAACAGCTTCGAGGGAAGAAGGGCAAGCCTTTACCGGCGTATTCCTCAGCCGTCGAGAAGCCCAATCATTCATCAGCGATCTGGGACAAAATCAACCAGAATTGGCTCGCCAACTACAGGTTTTAACCCTGTCCCTCCTCCAAATCGTCCGTCAGGCTCGATCGCAAGATGATATTTGGTTTGAGTTTGTCGCGATCCCGGGGCAAGTCGAAGCCGCACAACAAATTCAGCAAGATTTTCAAGGTACCCCCATTTTTGCTGCCAAGGCTGGAGCCGAGGGAGGATATCTCAGTCTTACAGTCAACGATCGCCAAGCTATCCCTTTTTTCTTTGAGAAAGAAAAACTCGACGATCTCGTCAACCGCTTTACTCAACAAAATCCCGCTCAAGCCAACACGGTTAATATTCAAGTCATCCCTTTGGAATTAGTCATCTCGACGTTAGAAAGTTCTCAAGAAGAAACCTTGAAACAAGTCGTTCTTGTTTTGTCTGATGAATCTTTACAATACGTGCGATCGCTCCAGCAACAAACGCCTTGATAGCAATTTACAATTCGATCGATTGGATTCCTTGTTAAACTTGGGATGTAGGCAAATGCTTGGCGAATTTAAGGATTAAACGATTATGTGGCAAATTCTTGGTGTTATCGCTATTGTGGTTTATGGCCTTGGGATTTGGAAATTTTGGAAAGGATATAAGCACACTAATTTCCAACCCGGTATAACCAATCGCATTATGTTCGCACTACTCTGGCCGGTTTTGCTCATTGCGAACAAATCTTATCGGCAAAATTTTCAGAAAGCCCTAAAAGGACGATAGGCGCGATCGCTCATTAAATCTCTTGAAAACGCTGAAAAAGGTCTGGACGATCGGCGGCACGAGTGAAAGTCGCGAGATTGTGGAATTGCTAATTTCTCGCGAGATTGCTTGTATCGTCACCGCGACCACGGAAAGCGCCCGATCGCTCTATCCCGTCAGTCCTTTCCTTGAAATTCGCACGGGACGCTTAACCCCAGACAAACTTGCAGAATTTTTAGAGCAAGAACCCATTGCGGCGGTGGTGGATGCGTCTCACCCTTATGCCAGCAGTATTTCCCGTAATGCGATCGCTCTCACTGCTCAATTTAATATCCCCTATTTGCGCTACGAACGCCAGACTTTAGAATCAGAGGGGGATATTTTAGTGCAGAGTTTTGCGGAATTGGTTGCGGGGAATTATTTGCACGATCGCCGAGTCTTGCTGACGGTGGGATGTAAAGCCCTGCCCTATTTTCGCCCGTGGCAGGAACGAGCGACACTTTTTGCTCGCGTCCTTCCTGCTGTAAACTCATTAGAGGCAGCGATCGCGGCGGGATTTTCTCCCTCTCGACTTATTGCTCTGCGTCCTCCCATTAGTGCCGAATTTGAGGAGGCACTCTGGCAACAGTGGCAGATCGATCTCGTGGTGACTAAAGCCTCGGGACGGGCAGGAGGGGAAGATATCAAGCGATCGGTTGCTGCTAAGTTGGGCATTCCTTTGCTGGTGGTAGCGCGACCGCCTGCGAGCTATCCCCGACAAACGGCAAACTTAGAAGCTGTTTTCACATTTTGTTATCGTATTTTAACTGAGGAGTATCACAATGGCAGACCCTATCACCCCGGAAATTAGCGATCGTATTTGTAAGCACATGAATGAAGATCATGCCGAAGCGATCGCCTTATACGCTCGCGTTTTTGGCAATACTCCAGAAGCCACTCAAGCTCAAATGCTGGCGATCGATCCCCAAGGCATGAATTTAAACGTACAAGTTAACGGTCAAGAAACGACCGTGAGAATTGCCTTCGATCGCACTCTCGCTGACTCAGAAGATGCTCACCATACCCTCATTGATATGGTCAAAAAAGCACGGACGGCAAAGGGCAAACCGTAAAAAATTATGCAGAGATGGTGAGGGGGCGAGATAGCGATTGAAATTACCAAAACCTCCTCTTTTTCTTAACTTTTGCTGGAGGAATTTGTTCTGGAGTTGGAGTTTTGGCAATTTGGGGTTGTTCTGGGGTTTTGGGTTTAATCGCTTTAGGACGTTCTTGTTTTGCCGCTTTTTCGATTTGGTTTCGTTCTTCTTTATCGAGTTTAACCGCCCAGTCTGGCTTATCTGCCATTTCACCAATGGGAATGTAAATGCCGGCGAGATCGAATTCTTCTTTGTAACGTTTTCTCAAAATTCGTTGGATTTGTAAATGTTTTCCCGGTTTAACCTTGGTTTTGGTATGAATGATAATGCGAATCTCGCCAAACTCTTCAATCCCTTCAAACTGCGTTACTTCGAGAACATTTTCGTTTTCTTCTTGCAATTGATAACCAATTTCTTCGACAATGGTGTAAACGCGATCGAGATTGGTATTATAATCGACACCAATATCAACGGCAGCATAAACAAACTCTTTAGAATAGTTCGTAATTGAAGTAATATCCCCATTCCGTAAAATATGAACTTGTCCGTGATGGTGGCGAATTCGCGTCGTTCTCAATTCGATCGCTTCCACATATCCCGATGCTTCGTCGGTTTCGATATAATCCCCTACTAAATAATAGTTTTCAAAGAGAATAAAGAAGCCGGAAACAATATCATTGACTAAGTTTTGCGCCCCAAAACCAACCGCTAAACCTAAAATCCCCGCACCCGCTAAAATGGGACCCGGATCGACTCCAATGGTATCGAGCATAAAAACACCTGCTCCAAAATAAACAAGATATTTAGAAATACTCTGAACCAGAGGAGTAATGGTTTGACGGCGTTGTTTTTGAGTAGAACTTAATTCTTGAGATTTGAGTAATAATTCTTCAACAACCAAATAAATGACTGAAATTAAGATGCGACTTAAGAGAACGATCGCGATCAATTTAATGCCCACGGGACCCCAATCGGCTAAATTGGCAACAAAGTCAACTTGTTGCACCACGAGGGTTGCCATGACAACATAAATGATATATTCCAAGCAACGCTTGAGGAAGGAGATTAAATGCCGCAGTTGCTCGTAAAATCGTAAGAGATTATCAGGGCTGGAGTATTTAACACTGAGACCGTCAAGGCTATCAATAACCACGGCAACTATTTTGAAAATCAGTAAGCCAATGGCGATAATGACATAAATTCGTAGCAGGACATATAAATATTTAGTGACAACAGTAGGAAGAATGAGAAATTGAGCGCAGAGAATGACAATTGCGATCCAGGACGCACTATTAATATTATTTTTAAAGGCATTGAAAAATTCAGCGACACTCTCATCATTATCCGCAATTCCATCAATATTTTGGGCGTATTTGGAAATAATATCTAGCAAGCGGTTAAAAATTCGCAGGACAATACTTGCTGCAATAATGGCTCCAATACTTTTAACAATTCCCAACCCCAGGGCTATCCAAAACTCTGTCGGAATTTTACTGATGAGGTCTAAGCTATAATCGCGAACATTTTTACCGCGATAGATGAGAAATCCATTTGCGCCAATAATTCCCAAAGATAAGAGAAAACTAACGACAAAAAGAAAACCTCGAACATTACGACGAATTGTTGCCGCGCTATTTTTATTTTTAGCCAGTAAAGGAAGTTTAAAAATTTGTCGGTATAGTCTGCCAAAGAACCAATCAACCAAAAAGAAAAAGATCAGAACTAAACTAACTTCCGCAACAATTGTAATAATATTAATTGTCATGGCTGTCATGGTCGATTGCTCCTTGTTAGATAAAGCATTACTTTAGGTCACTCAATTTTTTCATTATCTACTCATTTAGCGATCTGAGTCAAATTACATTATGGGTTGATTTAAAAGGCTCGTTGTTACGCGCAGGGTGCTTCCTTCGGACGGAAGGCTAAACCCTGAATAGTAGCGATCGCTAAAATACTGAATATAACAACTGGGTATAAACTCCTTAAATTTGCCATAATTCCCTGTGAGAGTTTCGCTATCCTCTACTTAAATTTTAGGATTCTTCGATCCGAGTTTTCGGGTAGGACTAAAATTACATCATGGATAAGGGTCTTTTAGCAAGCCTGAAGGATTTGCGATCGCAGCAGAATGGTATCCCGGAAGGTTGAATTATCTTTTTCTCTTCACAAATCAAATTGGTTTATTGAAAAAGATTCTCAATTAGGATATATTAGAGCCAGCGATCGCTTTAACCCAGAGCATAGAAGCAACTGCTAAGATAGCAATGCGATCGATTAATACCTATTATTATTTGCTTCTCTCCAGCGAATATGACTTCAAGGAAGATGAAAGAGGAAAATTTGAGCAATACTACTCTAAAATTAACTCGTTTTTTCACTGTATTTCGCCACCCAGATTTACGTTATCTCCCTGTTTGGTTTGTATTGATAACTGGGATGGGTATCTCTATCATTATGGCGATTTTTGTCGAACGTTGGGAGCGATCGCGAATTCAAGAGCAATTCGATCGCCGTGCGGATAATCTCGCTTTTGCATTACAGCGAAATCTCGATGATGTCTCGCAAGTCGCGCGATCGCTTTCCGGATTGTATAATGCTAGCGATCGCGTTAATTCTGAAGAATTTCACGAATTTTCCTTACAAGTTCTGAGAAATACACCGGGAATCTTAGGGATGGGTTATGCTCCCAAAATTAACCAAGAAGAAAGAATAACCTATGAAAAAAGCCAGAACTTAAAAATCTGGCAAAGTCGCGCTGGAGAAGGACGAGCAATTGCTCCCGAAATGCCCGAATATTTTCCTTCTACTTATCTCGAACCCCGTAAATATTTACAATCCTTTCGCGGTTATAATCATCTCGGAGAATGGCAGCAAAAAGCTGCGATTGAGAAAGCCAGAGATACGAGTGTTTTAGCGATCGCCCGCAGTTTTTCTTCTGAATCTTCACCTCACAAAGAATTTATTATCTACTCTCCAGTTTACGATCGTACTGGTTCTTTAGTAAGTCGAGAAGATCGTAAAAATTTATTTTCAGGTGTTGCTTATACTATCTTTCAAGTCGAGCATATCATCCGCACAGCCTTCAAAGGACTTGATACAAATCACTTGGATTTTTATTTTTATGAAATGCCAGTCGACCGACTCGAATCGGCTCTCAATAAAAGTCTCAATTCTCCAAAAGACCGTTTTCTCATTGCTTACAAATCTCAACAAGAGAGATTTATTCAAGATGCAGAAAGAGCAAAAATAGACCAATTACTGGCAAATTCACCTCGCCCTCGTCACTGTCCTTATAGTCAAGATTGGGCAACTTGCATTCGTACCGTTAATTTAGAAGATCGGGAATGGTCTTTATTGATTTTACCTGAAACATCATTGAACAGAACAGTTGGAAAACTAAGCGGAATATTTGCGATCGGATTGCTGGCTACGAGTATCCTTGTTTTATATCTTTTTATGTCTCTCAAACGGTCTGCTCAACAAGAAAAATTATTGCAAGATTTAAAAAATTCTGAAAGGAAATTGAAGATTCAAAAAGAGAATTTGGAAAATGCCCTACTCCAGCTAAAACAAGCACAGTCTCAACTCGTCCATACAGAAAAAATGTCGAGTTTAGGGCAAATGGTTGCAGGCATTGCTCACGAAATCAACAACCCTATCGGTTTTATTTATGGTAATATTGATTTTATTCTTCAATATAGCCAAGATATTATAAAAATCCTCAATTTATATCGTCAATATAATCCCAATCCTCATCCTGAAATCCAAGAGGAAATCGAAAATATCGAGTTAGAGTATATTCTCGATGACTTTCCTCAAATCTTAAAATCTATCCATTCTGGAGCCAAGCGAATTAAAGAAATTGTTCTGTCAATGCGAAATTTTTCCCGTTTAGATGAAGCAGAAATGAAGTTTGTCGATATTCATGAAGGAATCGATAATACCCTCACCATTTTGCAACATCGTCTCAAGGCAAAAGGAACATATCATAGTATTCAAATTATACGAGATTATGGGGATTTACCTAAAATAGAATGTAATGCAGGGCAGTTAAATCAAGTTTTCATGAACTTACTTGCAAATGCTATTGATGCGTTACGAGAAGCCAGCGATCGCGATCGACTGACTGAAATTCCTCAAATCGTCATTCGGAGTAAAATTGCCAGCGATCGCTCGATCCTTATTGAAATTGCTGATAATGGTTTAGGTGTACCATCCAACATTCAATCTAAATTATTCGATCCCTTTTTTACAACTAAACCTGTTGGCAAAGGAACGGGTTTGGGTTTATCCATTAGTCATCAAATTATTACAGAATTTCATCGCGGTCAATTGGAATGTATTTCCGAACAAGGACAAGGCACCTGTTTCCGCATTTTTCTTCCTCTTGTCCATCCTCCTGTTGATGGACAAGAGGAAGAACCTCCACTTGTTGTACATTATTAACTTTTGTTGCGCGATCGCGATCGTGACCCGAGGGAAATTTTAAACTCGCTTTGATGAGTTGCTCGATAAGAAGAGATTTTATGGCTTATTTTTGGTTTAAAGCATTTCACCTGATTGGGATCGTCGTCTGGTTTGCCGGATTATTTTATTTAGTTCGTCTCTTTGTCTATCATGCTGAAGCCTCAGAACGAGATGAACCCGCACAAACTATCCTGAAGGCACAATATGAAATTATGGAAAAGCGCCTTTATCATATTATTACCATGCCCGGAATGGTCGTCACAGTGGCGATGGCGATCGGTTTGATTTCAACAGAACCCGAAATTTTAAAATCGGGTTGGCTGCATATTAAACTTGCCCTTGTTGCTCTATTAATTGGCTATCATTTCTTTTGCGGGCGCATTATGAAAAAATTGGCAAATGGTGAATGTAACTGGACGGGTCAACAGTTTCGCGCTTTAAATGAAGCACCGACAATTTTATTAGTGACTATTGTTCTCTTGGCAGTATTCAAAGGAAATTTACCGTTAGACCTAACAACATGGCTCATTTTTGCCCTCATTATTGCTATGGTAGCCGCCATTCAACTTTACGCGAAAAAGCGCCGACAGGACAAAGAAAAAATGTTAGAGCGCATTCAGCAACAAACATCAGTATCGTCAGCAAGTTAAGAAGGAACTTAAAACATTTCTAAAAACTTTGTCGGGACGTTTTTGAAAATGTCCCGACAAAATAATATTACACCAATTCTCCTAATATTCGCTACATTTGAGTAGTTCGTTGTTGTGCAAAGAGAGTTTTTCAATGTAGTTTGAGATTAGGAAATTAGGTTAACTTTCTATTTACCCTTGCTACCACTAAAAGGTTGAACTCCAGTAGCTGGATAATCATCATGGGTAGGGCTGAAAAATGTTGCAGCAGCTTCTGCTAATTTTTTAAAAAAGCCGGGCTGCTTTTGCAAATGTGTTAATGCTTCCATTACGTCATCTGCGGAAAACTCAAACCCTTCTTCTTTCCCGAGGGCCGCTAGATCGTCCGGATGGAGTTTTGATGCCAACTTTTCTTGGAGTTGTTGGTTGTTAGCGGCTTCTGTCAAAAATTGCAATACGTTATCTTTAGACATGATAAGATTTTTATCAAAAAGAAAAAAATATCCTCCTACTTATTAGGATACAAGAAATGGTAAAAATTGGCGCAATGTAACGTTTGTTTAAGGTTTCTTGACAGCAATCGCACTTCCTCGATTTGCCCAGAAAAGTTAGCCGATCGCAGCAACAATACGATCGCCTTGTGCTAATTTTTTCAGTTCTGCTAATGCTTCCTGCCGCGCCCAGCGATCGGCGAAAATAATATCATCTAAAGTGGGAGTTTTTGTATTTTGAGATTGGAAGCGATCGCAGACTTTTTCGATCAGTTTGGGAATATCTAAAAAGCCGATTTTCTCTTCTAAAAATAGAGCGACAACTTGTTCGTTAGCGGCATTTAAAACCGCAGGCATTGCCCCGCCAGCACGTCCCGCAGCATAAGCTAAATCCATGCAGGGATACTTCTGGCGATCGGGGGCGCGGAAGGTCAAATTCCCTAATTTTACTAAATCTAACGGCTCCCAATTCGTAGGAATGCGTTCTGGATAAGATAAAGCGTATAATAAAGGTAAGCGCATATCTGCCCAGCCCAATTGTGCTAAAACTGATGTATCTTGCACTTCAATTAATGAGTGAATAATACTTTGAGGATGAATGACGATATCAATGCGATCGTAGTCCATGCCAAAGAGATAATGTGCCTCAATAACTTCTAAACCTTTATTCATTAAAGTTGCCGAATCAATGGTAATTTTTTGTCCCATCGTCCAGTTAGGATGTTTCAAGGCATCGGCAACTTTAACTCGAGCCAATTGTTCGGCGGGTAAATCTCGAAATGCTCCCCCCGAAGCTGTTAAAATAATCTTGCGAAGTCCGCCTTCGGGGACTCCTTGCAAACATTGAAAAATGGCCGAATGTTCCGAGTCTGCGGGCAATAATTTTACCCCATGTTTTTCCACCAAAGGCAATACAACGGGACCGCCAGCAATGAGGGTTTCTTTATTCGCTAAAGCAATCTCTTTCCCCGCTTCAATGGCTGCTAAAGTGGGTAACAGTCCCGCACAACCGACAATTCCTGTGACGACGCTTTCTGAGTCACCATAACGCGCGACTTCGACGACTCCTTCTTCTCCAGCTTGCAGAATGGGAGAATAATCAAGGGAAGAAAGCGCTTCTTTTAATTCAGGAAATTTCGTTTTATCGCGAATTGCAACAATTTCCGGTTTGAATTGACGAACCTGTTTTGCTAATAATTCTACATTGCGTCCGGCCGCTAAACCCACCACCCGAAATCGATCGGGATATTGCTGCACGATATCAAGAGTTTGCGTGCCAATAGAACCCGTCGAACCGAGAATTGCGATCGCTTTCACAAGCCTTCTCCCTTAACTAAACTTAACAATCTGGAAATTTTTGTTAAGTTCACTCTATCAAAGAGAGGGAAGCAAGAGAACATAATCGCATATAGGGGCGCTAAATTTAACGACCCTACAATCGCAAATTAAACTAAAAAAGTGGAGCCGAGCAGAGTTGAACTGCTGTCCAGACTGGGTATTGACTTACCGCTCATTCACAGGCTTAGCTTCAATTACCCTAGAAGCGGGGAGCGTTCCTTATCCCGAACGCTAGGATTCTCTAGTAAAGTCTTAACTCAGCAAATGACCAGAGGCATTTGAAGAGGGCATCCGTTGGGGTTATATCTGTAATCCTTAACGGAGTCACATTACAGATGCTCGAAACCGTTTTATGGGTTTAGATTAAGCAGCGACAGGCGCAGCTTTACGAGCGAAAGGAACGATGTTGTTCGCAGTTACTATTTTGTTTGAGCCTTTGATTTACGAGAGGAGACTCACTCTCGACCTGAATCACAGTTCAGCTTTCACCAACCTGTCGAAACCGTTGCGGCCCCGTGTAATTTTATTATAACTAAAATTTTTGTTTTTGGCAGGGATGCAAGAGGGACAGAATGCAATCGCGGTTTACTGTTTATCCGCAAATCGTCAAGAGTTAAACACCCAGAATAAATAACCGTTGAGCAAATAGTGTTCTCGCTTCTGTGACATTTAATTCACTCTCTGCGAGAATTTCTCCTAATGTTTTTTGGGATTGCGAATTTGCTTCACAAACTTGCAAAAAAGTCAAGTCTTTGGCAGCTAAATTGGTGAGTTCGTAATCGGCATTAAAGAGGGTTTTTCCAGGCCAGCCGTGAATGCAGGGATGAAGTTCTGGAATCCCTGCAAGAAAGGTTTCTTCCTTTGACCAATCGGTTTTCACGAGGGGAGAACGCCCTAAGAAAAACTCATAATGCGTAATATTTTTCGGGTTGAGAAGTTCGATGAGACGATAGCGATCGCGTTCTGACAATTTACTTGCTCTTGCCATTAAATCGGGAGAGTTTCCTAACAGGCGTTCTAATTGCCAGAATTTTGGATTGGAAAAGCCGATAAATTCTAAGTCCGAGGCATCAATTAAGTCGAATAAAGTGTTAATATTATAATCAATTTCTTGAGGATGAACGTACATATCTGCAAAACTTTCATCCTTATGATTTTCCATTGACCAGCGCGTTTTTTCTCGCTGAACAAGTGGGTTATCTTCGGGAAGAGAGGCAAAAATATCCCGTCCAACTTTTACGCCATCGGTATAATCTCCGCGTTTATTGCCTTGTAGTAAGGCGATCGCTTCTTGCATTAAGCGAATTTCCCAGCGTCCCAATTCTGCGTAGACAAAAATATGAAATAATCCACCGGGAGCTAATTTTTTAGAGAGGGCTTGAATGCCTTTCACGGGATCGGGTAAATGATGCAAGACCCCAACATTATTAATGAGGTCAAATTCTCCTGAAATTTGTTCGACATCGTAGAGGCTGAGATGATGAAATTCGACGCGATCGGCACCGGAACGATCGCATCTCTCTTTGGCCACTTTTAAGGCACCGGAACTGAGATCCACGGCGACGACTTGCGCTTGCTGATTCAAATGTACCAAGTATTCCGTTCCTACTCCCGTCCCGCATCCTGCATCGAGAATGCGAATATCTTGACGGCTGGGTTTTTGTCCCGTACAGAAACTATAAGCCGCCGTCCAATCCCAGCGCCAATTAAAGCCCGGGGGGGGTTCGTCGGACATGGCATCGGGGGGAAAGGGATAGGTATCGTAGAGCTTCTCGACGGCGTTGGAAATGGTGCGATCGTCAGACATACAATTCAGGCAAAATTCAGGTGTAATAGTTTTTATATCATCGATCGCGGTGTTTCTTGACGAAAATCCTGTGATTGGCTCTTAATTTCGCGATCGCTTTGTTGTTTGGGTGGCAATGCGATCGCTAGAGAAGGGAAGATCGATTATAGTACAAGGGTAAAGTAATTTCTGATTCGCGTCGGGTATTTATGATTGCTGCACCCCCTCCAGAAATTCACTCTCGCGTACTGTTGCAAAATATACGTTGGGAAACCTACGAAGCCTTGTTAAAAGACTTTGAAGAACAGCCCGGAATTCGCTTAACTTATGACCGAGGTTTACTGGAAATCATGGCTCCTCTCGATCGCATGGCGTTGTATTTGGCGTTAAGCGTTCCTGAAGTTTGGCGCTATGATGGCAATGCGATCGCTTTCTATTGTTTGCAAAATGAGCAATATCAAGAATGCAATTCTTCAGCAATTTTTCCGTTCCTACAATCTGAGGATCTGCTTCATTTTTTGGAGCAGCAAGGAAGCATCGGCGAAAATAGTTTAATGCGAGGGTTTCGGGCATGGGTGCGAGAGCGATCGCGCTAAAAATTATCCCCTAGTTTTTGTCTGGCGATTTCAGTGCGATCGCTTTTCTCTGCTTCTGTTTGATATCATAGAAATGTGCTTACCACGACTGAGAAACAAACAATTATGAATATTATCATTCCCGATGAGGTTCTGCACGATAATCAGATTGTCGAAAGCGAACTCAAGCAAGAAATCGCGATTTTTCTATTTCAAACTAAAAAGCTCAATCTGGTGCAAGCTAGTAATTTAGTACAAATGAATAAAGCTCAGTTTCAAGATTTAATAGCGAGTCATAAAGTTTCTATTCGCAAAGATACTGAAAAATCAGAAAATAATATCTTAAATTTACAACAAAATGAAAACTCATTTCCTCGTTCCTTTGGCATAGGGGCGAGTGGTTTAGGAAATTTATCAGAAAGAGTTGATGAATTATTATGGCAGGAATAATCAAAGTTTTAGTTTAATTCGACCTGCTAAAATTGATTATCTGGAACTGTTGCCTTAATTCGCTTTTTATTAGTACATAAAAACTGTTTATCTTGTTTTGTATTTTGGGTCGCGATCCGCCTTCGGCGGCACAAAGCAAGAGGGCAAAAGAGCAAAGGGCTAGAGAGTCCTCGGCTGCACGCGCACAATCCGAAAACCGATATCGTAGTAACGATACGCGCGATTGCTGCCGTCGCGATACGCGGAACGGCAATGCCTCGGATCATTGAACCAAGAACCGCCCCGTAGTATCTTTGTGGTATCTTCGTCACTTCTCAGCCATGCACTCCCATCCGTCGGCGCTTTTTTATAGTTATCGTGCCAATCATCCTCGCACCACTCCAAGACATTCCCGTGCATATCGTATAACCCAAATTCATTCGCTACCCCGAAATATCCCACGGGTGTCGTCTGCCGGCGATATTCTCCTTGTGAACCGCGTCCGTAGCTTCCTTTCCAACCATATTCCTCGCGATCTTCCCCGCAATAATTCGCTAGATTCGTAGTTATCGTTTCCCCAAAGTGAAACGGTGTTTCTGTTCCTCCCCGACAGGCATACTCCCACTCCGCCTCTGTTGGCAATCTATACTCTCTCCTCGTTTTATGTTGTAATCTCGCACAGAATTCCTTTGCATCCAGCCAAGAAACTTGCTCTACGGGTCTTTTCCCTCGACTTTGTTCTTCATAGGGTTCTTGAAAACGGGACGGATCTGGGGCTAATGCTTGCTCTACTTGCTCCCATCCCGCCACGATACGCCATTGTTCCTGTGTCACCGGATAACGCCCGATATGGAACGAGGAAACATTAACCTCATGTTGGGGACTTTCACTGTTCAATCGCTCTAATTCGTCCTCTGGCGACCCCATTCGGAACGTTCCTGCGGGGATAACAACCATTTCTAGCCCGATGCCTTCTCCCAAATCTTCCGTATAACATTCAGCCTGTCCTTGATGCCTGTGAATGGTCAAAATTGCCATGTTCTTCAGTTAGGAGAATTTTCTTCAAAGTCCCCCGCACTCAGAGGATTGAGGGGGAAAACACGATATATTTTAAGAGCCGAGTAACGTTTCGGTTTCCCTACTAGGCTACTCGACTCAGTTTTATTTTCGGATGCCTTTCGCATCGCCGGAACAGGTCTGGACTCTCCTTTGGCACGCCCGACAAATTCCCATTTGCCAGTTCTGGCACAGCAGAGTGCTCGGCTGCACGCGCACAATCCGAAAACCGATATTGTTGTTACGATTCGCGCGATTGTTGTTGTTGCGATACGCGGAACGGCAATGCCTCGGATTATTGTTCCAAGAACCGCCCCGTTTACCATGCCTGCCCCAATTTCAGTTTATCAGTTATTAGGGGCGCGAGAATGTATGAAAATCAAAAATAGAGCGTCTTAACCGATAAGTGTCGCCATGTTTTAAATGCCCTTCCCAACTTCGCAACCGTTGGATTACTTCTCCTAGGGACAATAAGCCTTTCGCGTAATCTCGCTGCATTTGTTTGAGGCGCGATCGCCCTCGCCTGACATTATCATTGCGGACGCGAATACGATCGCTTAAAACGCGAAAACCTAAAAAACTCGCCCCGCGATCGGTTTCAAATAACTGACTTTTAACCGGATGAAGTTGCAAGCGCAATGTTGTTAAATAATTTTCGATCGCTTCTCTGGCACGAACAAGAAATTCGCGATTGCTACTAAATAGTGCAAAATCATCGACATAACGCAAATATTTTTTAACTTGTAGCGTTTCTTTGATAAAATGGTCGAAGCGATCGAGATATACATTCGCAAAAAACTGACTGGTTAAGTTACCAATCGGCAGTCCTTTTGGACGTAATAACGGCGTTAACAGATCGTCACCGGGAAAATGATAAATGATTTCTTCTTGGGGATTGCTGCGATCGATAATGAGTTCGATAAGCCAGAGGGTATCCTGACATTTGATTTTACGACGAATCTCGGTTTTGAGAATTTTATGGTCAATGCTGGGAAAGTATTTACGAATATCGCATTGCAAAATATAGCGACTCGATCGCGCAAATTTGACGAAGCGTTTGAGGGCGAGATGAGTACCGTATCCTTGACGATTGGCATAAGTATCGGCAATAAAAGAGCGATCGATGACAGGGATAATAATACTGCACAGGGCGTGATGAACGATGCGATCGCGATAAGGAGCGGCAGAAATTAATCGCGGTTTGGGGTCATAAATCCGAAAAGATTTATAAGCACCCGGAACGTAAGTTTTGCTTGCAAGTTCTTCTTGGATTTGAAAGAGATTTCGTTCTCGCCGATGGTTAAATGCCAAAACATTTTCTCGAAAACGTTTCCCTTTTTGAGCGCGACGGGAAGCAAACAATAAATTTTCCCATTCTATAATTTTTGGAAACAGATTGCCATGACGTTTCATTGTAACAATGTCGGTTAATTCTCTCGGCTCTAATGAAGGTTAAATATTAAATTCGGTCATATAACAATTGCGGACTTCCTCAATCCATTTCAATGGATTTCTCATATGAGACAGGGATTTTCAATCCCTGGCGGATCCCGAATGAGACCGAGAATTTAATTACCGATTTATTTTTTTAACTTCTATCAATGGATTTCTCATATGAGACAGGAATTTTCATCATTTAATCTGTTTGTTGTTTGATCCATCCTCCCACCTCTAAAGAGCGCTTCGCTGGTGGGTTTTGTGCGAGAGATCTATAAGTTTTTTGGATAATTGGTAAATCTTGCAATTTTCTTTTCTAGTACAATAAAACTATACAGAATGTATTTTGGGTCGCGATCCGCCTTCGGCGGCACAAAGCAAGAGAGCAAGAGGGCAAAGGGCTAGAGAGTCCACGGCTGCACGCGCACAAACCGAAAACCGACAGAGTAGTTACGATTCGCGCGAGCGAAGTTGAAGCGATACGCGGAACGGCAATACCTCGGATCAATGTACCAAGAACCGCCCCGTAGTATCTTTGTAGTATCTTCGTCACTTGTCAGCCATGCGCTCCCATCCGTCGGCGCTTTTTCATAGTTATCATGCCAATCATCCTCGCACCACTCCCTAACATTCCCGTGCATATCGTATAACCCAAATTCATTCGCTACCTTAAAATATCCCACGGGTGTCGTCTGCTGGCGATATTCCCCCTTTGAGCCTTCCCCGTAAACATAGCGACCATCATAGTTAGCAAGTTTGGGGCTTATCGTTTCCCCAAAATGGAACGGTGTTTCTGTTCCTCCTCGACAGGCATACTCCCACTCCGCCTCTGTTGGCAATCTATACTCTCTCCTCGTTTTATGTTGTAATCTCGCACAGAATTCCTTTGCATCCAGCCAAGAAACTTGCTCTACGGGTCTTTTCCCTCGACTTTGTTTTTCATAGGGTTCTTGAAAACGGGACGGATCTGGGGCTAATTTTCGCTCTACTTGCTCCCATCCCGCCACGATACGCCATTGCTCCTGCGTTACCGGATAACGACTGATGAAAAAAGCAGAAATATCGACCTCATGTTGGGGACTTTCCCGGTTATATCGCTCTAATTCATCCTCTGGCGATCCCATCAGAAACGTACCTGCCGGAATTGCCATCAGTTCCAGTTGTATATCCTCCTCTAACACCTCAATAACGCCCATTCTCCGCCGCTTTTCCCTGCGAATGCCCCATTCCCCTCGCCTCCCTTTAACACCCCTAGATTGACGTTCTAACACCGCCACATCAAACTCAAACTCATAGGTTTCCTCAACCTCAACCCGAGCCACCGGAAAAGATTCCAGCCGACGAGAAGGTTCCGGGGGAAATTCTTTTTCCTTCACTTCCGTCCCAGAATGAGCAGCCGCACCGCCTTCCACCTCCGCCGCAAACGCCGCATAATCGTCCCCCAACTCCTTCAACACCGCCAATGACACCGCCGCAAAAGGCGGTAACTCTTCCCCTTGAGAACTTCCGGATTGTTTCAATAAGACAACAAAATCATAGAGAGACTTGCTCCATTCCTCCTCAATGTACAGAGAAACGGCATCAAACACCCTCTGAGAATCGCTCTTAGGAGCATCCCCGAGGAAAATATGGCGAATATCCTCACGGACAAAGCGATACTGCACCGTATCCGGAGCCGTATCCGCAGCGATCGCACCGATCGGCTGCAACAATCCCCCCAAAAACACCTCAGCAACATGAATGGGTTGAGATTGGGGCAGTAAAGCCGCCTGTAACAAACGTACCACCGGCAAACAAATTACTGGAGCCGCCGACAGTAACCCCGCCAACTTCCGCGCCACAGGAGAAGCCGTCTGGCGAAAACGTTTTACCCGGTCTCGGGCGTTAAGTTGAGCCACCCGTGCTTGAGGTGGAGATTTCCCCCCCCGAGGCAACTCGGGAGGTAAAACAAACCCCGCAACGCTAACCCCACTCTTCCCCGCAAGGGTTTGACTCCAAACCGCCGCAACTTCAGGATCCAACGTCAAAACCGGAACATTAATCCCCTTATCCAATTCTAGATCCTTCCACAGCAACAATTCCGCGATCGCCAGATCTCGATTTGCCTGTCCGGGGTACAAACTGCTCAAACGCACGGAAGCCCCCAACCGCAGCCCCGTTTTCAACCACAGCCAATCGGGGAGCATTTGCAGGATGGCTAAGGGTTGCATCCGCGCCCAGTCCCGCAAAACGGGTAAAATACTACCATCGTGCCAATATACCCCCACGCAATCGCTCGCGATTAAAATCAACCGCCGCCGGCTGGGATCGAGCAATTCCCGAGGATTGGCAAAACGCTGTCCCGTGCGCGATCGCAACTGTATTCCCGACTCTCCCTGCAACCCCCAAACCCGCACCTCTCGAAAAATACCGTAACCCTCAAACAATCGCTGTAATTCCTGTAGGGTATGCCCCCAAAGGGTCATAGAGGGGTTTTCATCCACCACTAATGCCAAATCCAACCAAGGCTCGAGTTCCGAGGTCAAAACGGGGTAGCAAATGCCCTGTCGTGCCGTTTCCCGTGCCGTCGCGACCTCATCTAAAATCGTCCGCCGGCCAGAATTAACCCGACTCATCAAAGGACGCAGCGATCGCACAAAATTGAGAGGTTCTCGCAAGGAAGGGGCATCGGGTACCCTTAAAGGCAGGGTTTCGCCGCCATACTCGGCTCGAGGGCGATCGCTTTGTAAGTCTGCATAGATCGGGGTCGTTTCTGGACTCGCAACGGGAGGCAAAACTTCTCCCTCTTCTCTCGCAAAGGGAAACACCGAACTTTCTGGAGGGGGAGTTTCCCTCGGAAGGGGTTCTTCCTGTGCAAATTCTCGTTGTTTGAGTACCAGCCAAAAAATATCGGCAATTTCCGTCCCCGTCAATTCAAGATCGATCCCCAAAGCAGCGATCGCGGACTCTAATTTTGTACGATTTGAGGGTTGCTGGGTCATCTATTTAAACGCTGCCATAATATTTCTTGGATGGCCTGCTTTTCCGCTTCGTTTTGCGGGCTATTTTTCCCGGTCATTAAGTAAATTGCATTCAGAAGCTGATCCGTTGCGCGATCGGCGGATTCTCCTTTTTTAGGGACAAAAGCCGCGATCGCCTTCTCAATTTCATCTTGCTTTTGTTGATACATTTTTGCACCAAAATGCGCCTTAACAATTCGCTGTAAGGCAGCTTCTCGCGGATCGGGCATATTCACTCGCAAACATCGCCGTTTAAATGCTGGGGGAAAATCTCTTTCGCCGTTACTGGTCATCACAATAATCGGAAAAGCACAGCAACGAACTTTCCCCCCTGCGAGGGTATATTTATCTTCATCTTGCGTCCAAATCGTAAAAGAATGTTCTGAGTTTTCGGGTTGCGATCGGCGCACTAATTCTGGAATGGGAAATTCTCCTTCTTCAAATAAATTTAATAAATCATTGGGTAAATTAATATCGCTTTTATCAATTTCATCAATTAAGAGAACTCGAGGCAATAAAGAAGGTAAAAACGCCGTTCCCAACGCGCCTAACGTGATATATTCGCCGATCGCTTGTTTTTCTTGCAGTTCGACATCTTGCAATCTCCCAATAGCATCATAGCGATACAATCCTTCTTGTAGGGTCGATCGCGCTGTAATCGGCCAAGATAAAACCGGTCCCGAATTTAATTCGTAAGCGATCGCATAAGCAAGGGAAGTTTTGCCGGATCCGGGTCGTCCCGTCACCAACAGAGGTCGCCGCAAATAAATCGCCGCATTGACCGCACGGATGACTTCTTTTCCTGTTTCTTCTGCGGAGGAAATCCGAAAATTTCGCCCTTTTTTCAATCCTTTTTCGCGATCGGGATGTCGTGCTAATTGTTGCAATGTTTGCCAGCGCAGATCGATACCGCGATCGTCGGTTTCGAGATCGTCTTTTTTGCCAAACTGTCGCCAAGGGGGAGGATCGATTTGCAGGAGTGCTTGTTCAACTCCTTTATGCCTTTTCCCATCACCGTTAAATAGATACCAATTGGCCATTATTTTAACTCCTGTTCAATGATTTAGATTCCAAAAACAAGGATATCCTCTTGTATGAGTTCTGGGTCAAATCGAGACGGCAATCGTTTAGGATTATCGCATAAAAAACCAAGATGATATCCCAGATAATGATTCGCCTTCTCTCTTTTTACATGGGCTTTTTGACGAATTCTCTGAATTGCCGAGAATAAATTCTCAAGATTGTTAAAATTATCCACTGCAAAGATAGCGGTAAATCCTTGTTCTGCATCAATTGGCTTGATGTGACACTTTCTGAGCCAAAAAGCGATCGGCAAACCTCCTTTAATAATTGTTTTGAAAAAATCATCTTTATGCGATCGTTTGGACAAAGGACAATCGCTATTTAAAATTAACGTTTTGTTTTCATCCAATCTAATTTCTAATTCATCCCAATTAAAATTATCTTTTAAGGTAGAGATACACTCTATTTTTTCTTTGAGGCATTGAGGTGTAGGATTAGCAGAGACAAATCGGTTTAAATCATCCCATTTATTGTTTAATCGAATCTGAAAATCATACTCTGTTTGGGTAAAACGTTCGAGAGGACGAACGCCCAATTTATATTCATACCCCATCCATTTTTTTTCACCTAATCCGTCTGGGATTGATGCAAGCTCTAAGGGTGATATTAAATATTTAATAGGTAGAAATACTTCTAAAATTATCCTTTCTCTTTGTGGATAATGAATGAGATAAGTTCTATTACTGACACAGATAAACTTATAAATAGTCTTAATAATTTTATTTCGAGAACATTGAATTACTGCTTGTTCATCAAGTTGAATCGGTATTTTTTTGACAATCTCTGCACAATCCTCTTTTTGAATGATTAACTCTGCTTCCAAATTAAAGCGATCGCTATCTTTAGATTCAACAATAATGAGTAAATAAGGTTGAACTTTGACCGTATTTTTTCTTTTTAACTCCTGCAAAGTCCCTAACTTAATATTGAGGCGATCGGCGAGTTGTTGAACCCAACATTCTAAGCGATCCTGAATTGAATTTATTTCTCGTCCTTGATGCAGAAGACAGTAAGCAAATTTGAGAATGATGGGAGGCTTATCGGCATCTTTATGAGATGCTTGAAAAAAATTAGCTTTTAAGATTTTTTCAACTTCTGAAAAATCAGATAAATTTTTAATATTAATGAGTTGTGGATCGATTTCACTGATATTTCTCGGACTAAAAACTCGAGACAAAATTGACTCAATAATATTGCGATCCTTTTTGTGAATTTCTGCTAATAAATTGCATAAACATTTCCATTCTTTTTGACGAATACAACACAAGCGATCGCTTACTTTCTTGAGTTTGGGATTATTTGAATTTCCTGCATATGCTCCCCAAATTAAATCGAGTAAACGCCCTTCTTTTTCAGCCCATTGAATTAACTTAAAAACAGCAGTATCTAAAGACTTTGTGCTAACAATCTCATTGAGATTTTTATTTAGCTTATACATAACCATTCTTTCTAACGGTTCAGGATCTCTATAAGCATCTATTAATGCTTCCGATAAAATGCCTTTTTTATCTCCCGATAATTTCATGCTTTTGTCTTAACTAGAAGAACATTTTTCAAGCGAGAATTCATAAAATCTTGGGCAGTAGGTGCGTTATACTGTCGCTAATCGCATCCTACTTAAGCTGACGTTTTTCCAGAGGAATGAGAGGAATAATCACCGTATAGAGAACCATTAAGATAGACCCATAGATAGGATGATAAAAATCTAAAGCCGTAAAAGGAAGACCCCCGATCGCGATCGCCCAAACCAGAAAAGCACCCACAGAAATTGATGCTTGTTTAATCGTCGGTCGCTGTTCTTCTTCAGACGGCAAAAAGCGCAAATAAGCAAAAGTTAGAAACAGACAAATCGCCAAAATCGCCCATAAAATTAGATTTTGGGGAATCTCATTACTCGCTTCTACCATCGTTTTAATCGTAATCCAAACTCCTACAATTTCAGCAGGAATATACTTCATCACCTTCTCAAAATAACCATCAATCTCTGATGAAGATTTAGACGCTTGTAACTCGGTTTCAATAATTCGGCGACTCATATAATTTAAGTTCTGCGATCGCAATATAATCTATTCTAACTCAGACTCAATTTCTTTGTAAATAGAGCTAAACAAAATACCCTCTCGAATCATCCCAAAAGCTCGAGAACGCTGTGCGTGATGTAATGCAACCAATTCCCCTTGGTCATTAAAACAAGGCGATCCGCTAGAACCCAAAGCACTCTTGTTAATATATTGAACGATCCCACTCTCCGGATATACTCCTGTAATTCCATCGCAAGCGATCGATAATTTCATCGCATCTCCTTGAGGATGATGTAATAAATTAAGCCCATCTTTTCGAGCTAAATTTGTGCTTGCATTCCAACTCGCCGACTTAATGAAATTACCCGCTTCTTGTTGTGTGGAGAGAATTTTGCGATCGACTTTCAGTAAAACATAATCTAACTGATTGGTTGGACTAAATTTTAAAACAGGTTGTTCGCGATCTAAACGAAACGATTTCCCTTTTTGTTCCGTTCCATTCTCCAATGTAATATAACCAAAATGTAAAATTATATCGATCGCATTAGCATCAAGATCGTCTGTCTCACGAGAACAGAGAACATGATAATTGGTCAACACATAGCGATCGGCGATTAACACACCACTGGCGGTAATTTCTTGCTTGGGGACTTGAACTAAACAAACCGACTTAGATTGTTCGATAATCCTTTGTAAAAAGCCGACATCATACCAATCTGGTTGCGACCTCAAAAAACTTTGTAATTGTATTTCTTCTCGATCGCCTTGCCAATCAATATCGGGTCCAAACTCATTAACTTGTAAGGGATCGAACTCAATCAGATACCGTTTCTCAAAATCCTTAAATATTGTTTGATAAAATTGTTTTAACTTAGGGTTATCTGGATTCTTTTCATATGCACCAAGAATTAATTGTTCCAATTTACCATGTGCTTCTGCCCATTCAATTAAATTGTAAACAACAGAATCCAAGTCACCTCGACCGCCAAAACGAGCCAAATTTTGACTCAGTTTAAAGTCAACCATTCTTTTCAATGGTTCGTAATCTCGATAAGCATCCAATAACGCTTCAAATAGGTTTTCTTTTTGTTCCATTGTCTGACAGTAAAGATTGTCAACAGTAAGATTTTTATTATATCTCTTTTATTTGCTTCCTTTTCAACTCATAAAAATATAACTCAAAAAACGCGATCGCAGGAAAATCCCCAGTATTAATCATTGTTTGCCGATCGCCGATCGCTATATTTAATTAACAAAGCGATCGCGAGACTGGTCATTAAAATTAAAACCGTACTCAATGCCGAACCAAAACCCCAATTTCTCGTTGTTCCTAAAAATTGATTGTAAATTAAGCGCGAAATCGTCATACTAGAAGCACCTCCTAGCAATTCTGGATCGATAAAATCTCCCAAACCAGTCACAAAAACCAATAAAATTCCAGCAATGATTCCCGATCGCGTTTGTGGGATAGTAATCTGCCAAAATGTTTCCCACGGCGTTGCCCCGAGATCCGCCGATGCTTCGAGTACGTGGCGATCTAATTTTTCCACCGACGCATAGAGAATTAAAACCATATAAGGTAAATAATTGTAAGTCATCCCGATCTCGACTGCGATCGGGTTATTTAAAACATCTAAAGTTGGCAACCTCAAAGCCATTAAAATTGTATTTAAAAGTCCAGTCGGTCGTAAAATAGAAATCCAAGCATAGGTTCGCAATAAAGAAGAAGTCCAGAGGGGTAAAATAAACATCAAAAGCAATAAATTTCGCCAGCGTTGCGGAGCAATTTGCCCCAAATAGTAAGCAACGGGAAAACCCAAAAGTAAGCAAAATACTGCTACTCCTCCAGACAAAAATAGCGATCGCGCTAAAACTCGTAAATGAACGGGATCGAAGATGCGAAAATAGTTATCTAATCCGCTTGGATTGACGATTTCACCGGGATGAATATTGGGAACTAAACTCAGTTCAAAAATAATCAGCGTCGGGAAAACAAGCAAAAATAATAACCACAATCCTCCCGGTGCAAGCAAGGAAAATATCTCCAACCAGCGTCTCCAAAAATAACCCGATTCTTGAATTAATTTTTCCGATTCTCTGGTTTCCCTATCTCCTTCAATCATTGTTCATTGTTCATTGTAGAGGGAGGTCGATCGTAAATTCCGTTCCTTTACCAATTTGAGATAAGCATTTGATTTTACCTTGATGTTGCTCAATAATTTGATAAGCAATCGCAAGCCCTAAACCCGTTCCTTTCCCTACAGGTTTAGTCGTGAAAAACGGATCGAAAATTTTCCTGCAAATGGCTTCAGGAATGCCAACACCATTATCCGAGATCGCAATTTTTATCCACTTTCCTTCGACAGAACTGCGAATTGTAATCTGAGGATTAAACGTAACACTTTCTAAAGCATCGATCGCATTGACTAAGAGATTTAAAAAGACTTGATTTAACTGTCCAGCATAACATTTTAACTGCAAAGGATAACAAGTATATTCCTTGACAATTTCAATATCTGGCTTTCCCGATCGCTCTTTAAAACGGTGTTGAATAATCAATAGCGTGCTTTCCAGTCCGGTATGAATTTCGACTTCTTTCAATTCCGATTCATCCAAACGCGAAAAATTCCGCAAACCGATAACAATCTCGCGAATTCGATTCGTCCCAATTTGCATAGAAGCCAGTAGTTTAGGTAAATCTTTGGCTAAAAACCCGAGTTCAATTTGTTCGAGATGCTCGTGAATTTCTGGAATGGGATGGGGATAAAATTGCTCGTATAGTTTGACCAGTGTGAGTAAATCTTGAGCGTATTGAGCGGTATAACCTAAGTTCCCATGAATGAAATTAACAGGATTATTAATTTCGTGGGCGATTCCAGCTACCATCTGACCCAAACCGGACATTTTTTCGCTTTGAACTAATTGTGCTTGAGTCATTCTCAATTGCTCTAATGCCGCTTCAAGCTGCTGCATGTGCCCATTCAGCCGATCTTCTCGAGAGACCAATTCATCTGCCATCACATTAAAATCAGTTGCTAACTGTCCGATTTCATCGGCAGATGCAATTGACAGTCTTGTTGTGAGGTTTCCTTCTGCAAGTTTTCGAGTAGCTCTAGTGAGATTGTTGATGCGTCGCACGATTTTTCCTGTTACCCAATATCCCATTGCGATCGCGATCCCGCCACCGACTAAGGACACCATGATAATTCCCAGCCATAGCTTTTGTTGAGCGTGTTTAAGGGAGTCGAGAGGACTCAAAACCATTAATTTAAAGTCTGCATCTTTTAACCCGGAAAGGCTGGCAGTATGAGCAAAATAACGGCGATCGCGAATCCTTACGGTGGATGCTCCCAGTTGAGGTGTCGGGATTTGTATCTTCTCTCCTTCTTTATCTTTTAAAGTCGAAGCAATTAAACGTTCTCGTTCAAATGCAGCAAGATGCTGTCCCGTACCCAAGACAATTTGCTCTAACAGTTCGTCACTGACCGCACTGCCAATAATAACACCGCCAATCGTTCCTTGATGGGCTGCGATCGGGGATGTTCCAATGAGTAAAGAAGGGGCAGAACTTTTAGAGGCGAGAACACTTGTAAAACTTAAACCACTTAAAATCTGAATTCTCATTTTATAAAGATTCAGATCTAGATCGCTTAGCTCCTTGGTTTTTAAGTCTGCCAAAACATCACTTTCACTATTAAAAATAGCAAGAAAGTTAATTGAGAGTGATGTTTTCAGAGGAATGAGTTCTTGTAACAGTTTTAATGAATCTTCTTGTTCTACTGCTTTGCGAATTTCTGCATTTTCGGCCAAGAGTTTGGCATCTAAGCGCAAATGTTGTTTTTGTTGTTGAAATTCTCGTAAAACCAGAGTTGCGATCGCGTTGGTTTCGTGGCGAGTTCGGCGTTCGAGACTGCGACTGACATGGATGCCGAGACTCATTGTTCCTAATAACCACACCCCCAAAAATATCGAAACAAAAGGAAGGCTGATTTTTCCTCGCAGAGATAATTGAGAATAGACTCTTTTGAGTTTGGCGATCGCTTGGAGATGAAGTTTTCTGGCAGCAATCTTTTTTGGTCTCGATCTTGATTGTGAATGAGAGTGTGCGTCAAATTGCATGGTTGACAAAGAATTCGGAATTCTCAATAGAAATAATTGGAAGGCATTGGTTATTATGCTGAATTTATATTGAATTTTTAACTGATTTTTTTGAAAAAGTATTCAAAAGAGACAAATATTTTTATCTAAGTATTATATCACGCAGGGTGTGTCTTTAACACCGATCGTAGAGTCTGACGCACCCGACATTTAATTGTTTTTTGCCCAAGCTTCAAAGCGATGCAATCCCAGCAAATCGCAGGAGACGCTACGCGTTCGCGACAGCGTTCCCGCTAAGCAACGCCAAGGGAACGCACACCAAGACATTCGGGATTTTTCAACTTTTCTTTGAATGAGAGAAATTTGAGACTTTACTTTTTATTATTTTTCAGATAGTCAAATACAGATTTATCGCCGATATCGTCAGGAATAGCTTGAAAGGATTTACGAAGGGCAAAAATCGCAAACAAAATGCTCCAACTCCCTAAAAGAACGCGTTGAATCTCCGAGGGAAAAATTCCAATCATGAATCCTAACAAAAGAATGGGAACAAGAGGAGTTAATAATTTTGTTTCCAAGCGATTAAAACAAAAGGCTTCTTTAAAATAAATTCCCGTTAAGGCGGCAAAAAGAAAACCCGTTCCCAATAAGGTCAGAGGATGGTTATAGATAAATAAAGCGAGAGGTTCGGAGGCAGAGAAAGCGATCGCGGCAGAGAACACCGTACCGATTAACCAAAACAGCTTTAACAATCGATGCAAAGGAATTAAATAAATATGAATAGTGAACAGACTGACTCCCAAGCCAAGGGAAAAAATAGTAAAAAGAACAGTTAAAGCGTTCAAAATCACAGGAGTTGCGCCTTGCCAGAAATAGAGACTTGTTCCGAGGAGAAAAGAAAAGGCCGCTGTTGCCAAACCGCTTCGATAGATAATGACTTCTTGACGATCGCGATCGTTAATGGTAAATTCACCAAATTGGCCTTGATAAATTACAGTTTCTGTAGATTGCATTTTTTTAATTAACAGTAAAGAACGAACGGTTATCAATGTTCGACAAGCAAAGATTGACCAACATAAATTGATGCTTAATTTGAGATTGTCCGCTCGAGTCGGCGAAATTCTTTTTCGACTTCCGCCCAAAGAGAACGATTGTGAGGATCTGTACGGAGCGCTTTTTTAAGATAGAGTCTGGCTTTATCAAATTGGCGCTGATTGATGAGGTGTCGTCCCCAACATTGATAGGCGATCGCTTGCCATTGACGCACCTCAATATCTTGAGGCAGGCGGATCGCCAACCCTTCAACCACTGCGATCGCTCTGGCAAAACGACGCTTTTTTAGTAAATCTTGCAAGAGTTGGTAAGATTCAAATTTGAGCGATCGCTCCCGTTCTGATAAAGGCGATCGCGGGGATTTCACCTTTCTCGGTTGTTGGTAAATTTTTGGTTTGGGGCGAACGGGAGGGGGAGGAGGGGGAGAAACGACACGAGGAAGAGATGCACCGGCTTTCAGAAGAGATTGATAGGCCTCGGTAATTTCAATAAATTTAGCTTGTGCGGCTGCTTGATCGTCAGGATTGACATCGGGGTGATATTGTCTGGCCAAACGCCGATAAGAGCCTTTAATTTGCTCGAGTTCTGCCCCAAATTCTAGCCCTAACACGCGATAGCACTGCACCAGATTCATTCCTACCCATTTCCGAGAAAAAGCCATTCAATCTCAAAAATAACTCAGAATTGTTAAATTGTAACTGTTTGAGCTATTCCATTCGCGAGAAAAAATTAAGTATGACCGGTAAAATTATTGCGATCGCTGGAGTGACAAAAGGACTGGGACGAGCAATGACCGAGGAATTCAGCGATCTCGGGCATAAAGTCTTGGGTTGCGGTCGTTCTCAAAGCGAAATTGCAACATTACAGCAAATTTATCCGGATAGTAACTTCCAAGTTGTTGATATTTCTGATGCCAACCAAGTCGAAAAATGGCGCGATCGCTTGTTAAAAAAATGGCAGGCTCCCGATTATCTGATTAATAATGCAGCCCTCATGAATCGTCCTGCGCCGCTTTGGGAAATTAGCGATCGCGAATTTTCTCAATTGATTGATGTCAATATCAAAGGAACTGCCAATACAATTCGTGCCTTTTTACCAGCCATTATCGCAAAAAAGTCTGGAATTATTGTTAATTTTAGTTCTGGTTGGGGGCGTTCCACTTCTCCGGAAGTCGTTCCCTATTGTACGTCGAAATGGGCGATCGAAGGACTATCCCGAGGGTTAGCACAAGAAGTCCCCAAAAATATCACAGTTGTGGCTTTAAATCCGGGAATTATTGATACAGAAATGCTGCGAACTTGTTGGGGAGAAGGTGCGGCGGGTTATCCCACGCCGCAACAATGGGCTAAAAAAGCAGTGCCGTTCATTTTAAATCTCAAAACTCGCGATAACGGTCAATCTTTAACTGTTTTTTAAAGGTGTGATGAATTAAGCAAAGCTCTACACGACGAATCTTCAAGAATGCTTTTCCGATCGCATGGAGGACTATACCTTAGTAAATTTTTTCCGTTATTTAGCATGATTTCCGAGAATCCCCCTCTTGTAATCTTTGATTCAAGAGGGGACGGTGCTTTTAAAGGGCGGAAATAGTTCCGCCTTCAGCACCTCATGAATCGGATAAAAATTTGGGTTCGATGCCCAAATTTTTATGATTACTTATTGCTTAAAAAGATATACTTTGCTAAACTCTATCTAGAGAATCAAACAGATAACTAATAATGCGACAAGCAATCAAAGTTCGACTATACCCAAATATGGTGCAGCAAGAGGCTTTATCTAAGTCTATGGGGTGTGCGCGTTGGTTTGGAACTTTGCCCTTAACGCCTGTATTCAGCATTATCAAGAAACAGGAAAAACATTAAAGCTATCCGCATACAAGGGAATACTCCCCCAGCTCAAAAAGGAATATCCGTCTTACTTGGTTGGATATGGCGAGGAAACCTCGCCATCCCCCAAGCGCTGGTTAAAAACAGATTGTTATTCTGCTGTTCTTCAGTGTGTCGCTATCAATCTGAACAAAGCTTACAAAAACTTTTTTGAAGGAAGAGCCAAATTTCCCCGATTCAAATCAAAGCGCCGTAAGCAATCCCTTCAATATCCTCAGCATGTTGTCATTACCAACAATTGCTTAAAAGTCCCAAAAATTGGTGAAATTAAAGCAGTCTTTCACAGAGAAATCATTGGCAAGATAAAAACGGTTACGATTAGCAAAACTGCGTCAGGTCAATATTTCGCATCCATACTCTGTGAAACTGAGGATATCCTACGAGAAGAATCATCTCTTCTCGGGAAAGAGACATTAGAAAATTTCGAGGATAAAATCCTAGGAATTGACCTTAGATTAAAAGATTTCGGGTCTACCGAACATGATATGTAGACCCATATTTTTCATAATTTAGTCTATGACAAAATATGTGAAGTCTTGAGTATTTCTAAACCCCATCAGGATTATGGATGCAATTTAGATGCAAATATTATTAATGATTTTCCAGTTACTAATCTCAGTACAGGACAAAACTTGCAAAAAGGCATGGGAAGAGGGTTTGATAGAAAT
>NZ_JCAMRX010000059.1:0-37339 GCF_059821285.1 Spirulina sp. LEGE 11439 | reverse complement strand
ATTTTTACTGTACTATTTATCTCTTTTTAGCACAACAACTTCGGTAGACCCGGATTAAGAGCAGCAATCAGTTCAGCTTGAGTCGCTGATTTATGCTGGTCAATGGTTTCTTTAAGTCTCTGATAGTATACTTTTTGACTCTTTTGGCTAGGCTTAATTAAGGTCTTGTAACCCTGCCGAGAATGATATTTCCCAACTGGATACTGCCGAACGTTAAAACCGAGAAAATCAAATCCGGGGGGTAATCCCTGATGAGATTCCAAGGTATGAACGAGGCGAGTTTTACTCGGTTTCAAAGACAATCCTAAGTTTCCCAACCATTTAGCAATGATGTCTTGACAAGCGAGTACCACCTCTAAATCTTCATGAATGCAGACAAAATCATCAGCATATCGAATGAGATGAAGGCTTCTTCGTTTACGTCCTTTGGAGCGGGGACTGCCATTAGGATAAAATGATTTTAATCCTTCGGCAAAATCTTTAACCCGGTTCTCCAAACCGTGCAAGGCAATATTAGCCAATAATGGTGAAAGCGTTCCGCCTTGCGGCGTTCCTGCTTTCGAGGGAAACAATTCTCCATCGTCCATAATTCCCGCTTTCAACCACGCTTTGATTTGCCGTCTCATGCGGGGGAATGTTTGGAGTTTATCGAGGAGAACTTGATGATTAATTTTGTCAAAACATTGCGCGATATCGGCATCTAAAACATATTTCGGTTTTTGAGCGATCGCGATATGTATGGCTTTAATAGCATCGTGGCAGCTTCTACCCGGACGAAACCCGTAACTATTAGGTTCAAAAAGAGCCTCCCATTGGGGTTCGAGTGCCAATTTGACCAGTGCTTGTAATGCTCGATCATAAATGGTAGGAATGCCCAAAGGTCTCTTTTCGGTTTTTCCCGGTTTGGGTATCCAAACCCGTCGAACGGGCTTGGCAGAGTGTCCCAATTTCAGTCGTTCGACCAAGTTAAGACGGGCTTTTGGAGACAGAGATTTGACTCCATCCACTCCTGCCGTCTTCTTCCCTTGGTTCTCTTGGGTTATTCGCCTCACGGCTAGATATTTGGCTGCCTTCGAGCTAACCATCAATCTCTGGAGTTGGTGAACTGTTTTGATGTCACCCCGTTGGCTGGCTCGATAGATTCGTTTTTGTAACTTGTAGACAAAGCGTTCCAGCTTGCGCCAAGGAAGGCTTTGCCATTCATACGTAGTCTTTAACTCGTTCATGGTTGCTGTTACTAATGACGACCCTATCTTCTGTATTACCGTGCGTCTGTCTGCGTATCCTTTCCATTACAGAAAGGCATTGGCTTCTGACGCAATCCCTCCACCTTCTGGGTTTCTGGCTAGCAACCTACTCGGAATTTCCGAGAACCCAGAAGGGGTTAATTCGTTCCTATCAACCATTGGTTTGAATCCTTAGAGCCTGTATATCCACCGAGATGAATTAAGGGTGTTTGTTGATACTTCTCTGCATACCAACACTTGTTTCATCTATTGCCTTTTGGCTCAGGCGTATCAACCTATTTTTCGCCCGTTTGACATGACGATGGCTCAGACTACAGTTCGCGTAAGCTGCTCATAGATTCCTGCTCGAAGGGATTCCCAGTTAGGTTCTGAGTGACCTCCTTTTCTTCCCGCTTCACCCCTAGAATTGCTACAACTAAAAAGTGGGGAAGATGCTGTTACTGGAACACCACCAGAGTTGGATTTGTAGAGTTGTTGTCTACTCACCAACATGGTCGATAAGTTGTCAAGGTTCAGTGATCCTTGCGCCTAATCCCCCTCTCCTTTCGGATTGGTTTCTAGGCAACGAATCGCACAGAGTAGCTGGCATATAGTGCCAACACCCATGAAACCCTTGCTATACAATTGTTTCAGGAGTTAACATTCTGTAACATCGAAAAATGGCATAGATTCCGAGAACGCAAAGAGTCGGAACTTTTCGAGTGATTTTAAGTTTAAATGTTCGCTTTTTAGCCCTCAAAATGGGCATTGTTCCAAATCCAAACATAAAATCGGAACTTTATCGCTTTCGGTGGCACTCTATACCACGCTCTCTAGCATTAGCCCATTTTCTTTAATTAAAATTTATGTTTTTTGCGAACATTAGCGGCTGCCCCACTATTGGGTCTTGACTCCTCACGATTCCTTGGATTTAATCGAGTTCGTTCCAAAGCAATTTTACCCAACTCGCTCAAAACTGCCAAATCTACTCCAGCCGTGCGAGCCGCTTCCCGAAGCGCTACCCCATTGCGAGCAAGAGCCAGAAATTGCCGCACGCCGTAAACAACCGGATCGTCCGCAGGGGTATAACCGCGACGAATGGCAATTTGCAGCCCCAACTCGATATCGTCAAAACTCGCCGATCGCCTGCCGTCCAATTGAAGAGCCGCCACATTCCCCGACACATAGGGAACGATGCGAACTCCCAAAGCCTGCGAATTTCCCCCTCGCACGATATTAAAGTTGTAAAGTCGCTGTCTGCCCCTCCCGTCAATCGTTTTGACCGCAAGATTGGTTACGGCTGCTGTCGTCGCATTGGGAAAACGCAAGGGTTGAATGGGACGCAGAAAAATTGTTTTTGCCAAACCCCCAGCCAACGGCACGTCTGTATTGAAGACAACGCGAGAGGGATCGGCCAAACCGACATAGAAAATGGTTTCATCCGTTTGGGAAAAATCAATAGCACTCATGCGCCCCGAAAAGACCCTCACATCGATCGCGCCTCGTTCGGCCCGATCGCGTTCCACCTGTTGATAGCCAGAAGATTGTCCCCATGCAGGAGCAAGGGGAGTCAGGAGAGCGATCGCGCTGAAAGTCGTACCCAAAACAAAAGACCGTAAATTCATAACTTCACCCATTAACGAACGATTTTCACCATCATGCTATTGACCGAGATTGTCACCTTTGTCCCCACGGGAATGACGGCAATATTGGCTTTTTCGAGCATGGCTTGCAACCGCGCATCGGAACGTTGGGAGAGGCGATCGGCGAGAGGATTGAAGAAGCCATCGAGGACTGCCGACCAAATTTGCGGTTCTCGACTGCGAATGGTAGTCGAACTCGAAGAAGTGCTGCCACTCCCCGAAAATGTCGAAATGCGTTCGGGTTCGGTGAAGACTTCGCCAATGCGCCCGATTCCTGATAGGACACTGGTGAAGATGTCTCGTGCGGCAGTCTCCGAACCGCGATCAAAGTATTCTTGTGCGATAAGCGGATCGCCTTCTTCCCCGCGAATGAGAATGGCATTGGCAGGGAGGGACTGCTGTTGGATTTCCCCTCGGGAATTCTTGAAAATAACCGCGATCGCGCTGGCTTGAACGAAGCGGTTATCTTTGCCCACTAATTGCGCTTCTGCCACGAGAACGGTTTCTTTAGGGAGGGCGACGGACTTGCGATCTGTGGCGATGACATCCTCTGAAAGAGTGACGGCAAAGCGGTTGTAGAGTTGTTCGCCACTGCCTTCATCCCAGAGTAAGGGGACGGAAATGGTTGCAGGGGCGGTTTTTCCAAAAGCGATCGCCCGTTTCGTGGGAGCATTGGTGGCAGTGGAACGATTGCGAGTGAGAATGCCTTGCGCTCCCGGACTGAGTTCTTTATCGGAGTTGGAATTCAGATTGACATTGGCGATCGCGCTTTTGGGAGTTTCTGCGGGCAAATCTTCTGTAATGGTTGCAGGGGGAAGTTCTGGCGGTGTAGTTTGAA
The DNA here is from genome assembly GCF_059821285.1 of Spirulina sp. LEGE 11439. Classification (NCBI taxonomy): domain Bacteria; kingdom Bacillati; phylum Cyanobacteriota; class Cyanophyceae; order Spirulinales; family Spirulinaceae; genus Spirulina; species Spirulina sp. LEGE 11439. The sequence goes on along the minus strand of NZ_JCAMRX010000059.1, from coordinate 33,632 downwards.
CTTGACCGAGAGCGGCTAATTGATTCCAGCGATCGTGAGGATCGACGGGAGCAGGGCTTCGGCTTCGCTCGGGCTGCGGTGGTGCGGCGCGGGTGACGGTGGTTCTGGGTGGAGGTGCGCTTTGAATTCGTGGGGGAGGTTGGGGTGCGGGTTTGGGTGGCGCTTCTCGAACCTCTATTTTAGGTGAGGGAGAGGGTTGAGGAGTCGGTTCTTCCTCTAATTCCCGAATCTCCTGTCCCTGCAATGCCAGCGCGACTTTGGCATTGTAGTCGGGCTTCTTTTCAGTGACGGTTGGGGTGGGTTCTGGGGTCAATTTGGGTTGCGCTATCTCGGGCGATCGCGGTTTGACGACCAGCCAAATGCCGAGGAGTGCCAGCAGAAAGCCTCCTACACCTACCGTAACGAAGATAGCGCGAGGAAATCCTCGTTCTTCTACGGGTTGGGGTGGGGGCTGTTCCTCGTCCAATGCCAATCGATATTTAGCATCTAACTCGAGGGGGCGATCGGGGTCGTATCCGGCAATTTCTCGCTCTTCTTCGCGATCGATTTCTTCGTGTTCGAGAGGGTCTAAATGAGGAGGATTTGGGGCATTCATAGATGTTAATTAAGGGGTATCGTCATAGTTGGTAATAGCAGTGATTTCTAAACCCGATGACCGCATTTTATAGATTGTTTTTTCATAAGAATTGGCATCTTCTCCCAGAGGCGAAGTGGGAATAGCAACGGCACGAATTAAGAAAGTTTTATTAAAAGGAATGATCTGTCTTTGAGTGCGGGCGGTCTCGTCAAAAATGGTTCTCGTGGCAATAATATCCACTTCCCAGGCGGCGGAACTAATTTGTCGGGGTTCGGAAATATAGCGGACGTAAGCGGCAGATCGCAGGCGACCGGAAAAGACTTCACTCGGAATTAATTCTGCCAATCCATTGAGAAATTCTTCGGCAAATTCCGGCTCCATCATCATCGAAGCCGCCCAACTATTAATAGGAACTCGATCGCCTGAAGTTGTTTTAACGCCGGGGTCGGGTTTATCCGTTCCCGATTGCTTTCCCTCCCAACTGAACATCAAACTGATCCATTGTTGAACGAAGGTTTTAATCAGTTGGGGATTGCGATAATTTCCCTCTTTTTGTTCGATAACGAGAGCATTGCCATCGACTAATTGAACGTTGGTAATTTTACGTTCTGCCAGTTGGCGATTGGCGATCGCGATTTGACAGGAAGAGAAGGCTAAAATGATAAACGCACAGGCCAAAATTAATTGTCCCAGTGTAATTTTCTCGCGAAACTTGGGGATGAGATCTCGATGCCGATCTTGTGGGGGACGGGGAAGAATCATCAATTTTCTCCTAAACAAACTTACTCGCACTGACGCTAATTAAATCCACGATGCGCTTGGTATTGTTGGAAATGCCGCGATATAAAGCAATGCCGCCGCCGCTACTAATTAACACGGCCAATATGGGCGCAAATATGGCTAAGAAAAAGAGAAAGGCAATGTCGGTAATCAATTCTCCATTCGAGTTAACAACGACGATCGCCGTCAAACCAACGATGATGTTGTAACCCAACTGGACTCCAAGCAAGGAAATAAAACCGATCAACCAAGCAAAAATCGGTCGTCCTTGCAGGGGGAGTAAGGACAGTCCCATTGCGATCGGTGCAAAGGCAAATCTAACATTAATTTTTGTTGAGTTAAATTAATTTTTGTATATTGTATTGTCAGATATTCAATTTTGGTTAGCATGGGAAGTGATACTTTCAATAGAGAATCTCAATGTCAAACGATAAACCCACTTATTCGCAAAGTTTCACTAATTCTCCGAATTCTGGACAAATCGCACAAGGGGAAAACATCAATCAGGTACAAAGTGATAAACCCTTAAAAAGCGAGCTTCCTTCAGTTGAAGAAGTGAGTAATAACCTTAATCAGATTGAAAAACTTATTCAAGGCTCTAACCTTCCTGAAATCCAAAAAGAGAAAGCAATTCAGTATCTCAAAACAGCAAAGTTAGAAATTCAAGAAGAAAATCCTGATAAGTCTGCAATGACAACTAGCATCAAGAAGGTCACAGAATCAATGAAGACCGCAAATACAACCTTGGAAGCAGGAACAAATTTACTGGAAGAAGCAAAACCTTTGCTGGGTCAAATTGCAACTTGGTTAGGCATTGCATTAAAAACTATTGGATTAATTCCATGAATGAACAAGAATCTAAATATAAGAATGAATTCACTAATTCCCCGAATTCTGGACAAATTGCTCAAGGTAAAAACATTTTTCAATTTGTCATTAAATTTATAACTGGGAACAAATCGGAAGATAATGATATATATGAGAGAGCGCGTTGTTTGGCAGGGATAAAAAAAGATGTTGATGGATATTTAAAAGATACTTTTATTAATTCCGTATCAATCAATTTGAGTAAACAGCTACAACCACAACAAGTTAAAAGTTTTTGGGATATAAAAAGTGGTAGTAAACCGCCAAGAGATATTCCCCGAGATACGGAAATCATAGAAATTTTTGATAATAATCCAAAAGGATTGCTAATTTTGGGTGAACCGGGTTCAGGTAAAACGACAACGTTGAATCAATTGACTAGACAGCTTATTGATCGAGCAGAAAAAAATCCAATAGAACCTATTCCAATAATTTTCAATTTATCGTCTTGGAAAGCTCCTAACCAATTCATACATAATTGGCTGGTTGAGGACATGAAGATCCAAGGAATTGATAAAAATCTTGCTAAGAGATGGCTGGAAAAGAGGGGAATTCTACCTGTTTTAGATGGACTTGATGAAGTCGATCCCAAATACCAAAAATCTTGTGTAGAAGCAATTAATAGCTGGCAAGAGAGCAAATATTGTCCTCAATCTTTAATTATATCTTGTCGGAAAGAAGAGTACGAAAAAGTTATTCGAGGACGATGGAAAGAAGACGAAGATGGTCAAGAATACGATAATCGATTGCGATTACAAGGAGCGGTTGTATTGAATCTCCTAACACCTCAACAAATTCAGGCGTATTTAAAAAATATAGATCAAGCAGAACTTTGGTCAAAACTGGAGCAAAATAAAGAGTTGCAGGAATTGATACAAAAACCATTATGGTTAGGTGTTTTGCTTAGGGCGAGGGAAAAATTTCCTTGGGATCGAGATTTAAAATCTAACTCGATGGAACAAAATCAAAAAATCTTGATAGATGCTTTTGTTAGAGAAAGATTTTCTAGAGATGCAGAAAGTAAAGTTTATCAAAATAAAAAACTTCCAACAATTGAGCAAACTAAAAAATGGTTAATTTATGTAGCTAATAAGATGTCAAGGGGAGGATCATTTGATTTTATACTTGGTATAATACAACCTTCTTGGATAATGTTCAGGACAAATGGAACTTTTTTTCCCTCTTATTTATTTGCTCTTGAGCTTCCATTATATTCAGGAATTTGCGGAATTGTACATCCAGTATTTTTTATTTTAGGGACAGGTTTACATAGTGTACTTCCTAGTATGATGGGTTTTACTTCGATAACTTATACTACTCATGTTTTTAACGTTTGTTTAAATGCAGGATCTCTATATGGTTTTTTAGTAGCTTTGATTCCTATCAAGTTTGAAGCTACAAGCTATTCTTTCAGATCTTTGATTAACATTGAATTTATAAAATCTATTGTTTCCGTTTTGATAATCTTAACTCTCTTAAAGTCAACTATTGCAGATTCTGGTATCCTTAATGCTCTAATTGGAGTTGCCTTTATATATTTGCCTGCGATTGTGAGTATTCAGAGTTTAAAAAGAAAACCAATAGAAATAAAAGAGAAGTTTAATGAAGGTATATCTAAACTTATTTCAGATGTTTTGCTAAAAAGTACAATTGTATTTTTGATAGTTTGTTTGGGACTGTGGATACATCAAAACAGTTTTTTCTATTTCAAGAATTATGGCTTTATAGTTTTCATTGATGGTTTATTTGGAGGGCTAGCCGCAGGTATAATTGCTGGATTGATGGTAGGTGGGAGTAACATTATTAAATATTTTGCGCTACGTTTTATACTTTTTCTTTTTAGACATACTCCTTGGAATTATTCTCGTTTTCTTGATTATTGTTCAGAATTGCTTTTTCTACAGCGTATTGGTGGACGCTATCGATTTCTTCATAGATCTCTACAAGAGTATTTTCGAGATTTATCAATTTAAACATAATAACAGTTTTACCCAAGGGAGAAGCCAGCAAAGCCGTCACTTGACTGTGAATCTGGGCGATCGCAGCGCGATCGATGTCCTCAAAGTTCTGCAAGTTGAGTTGTTCTTTGGAGCAAAAGTGAAGGAGGTCTTTTAAAGTGGGGATATCCTGCCATTGGGGAGACTTCCAACCCCGTTCAAAAGCGAGATTGTAGCGCTCGATGATATCGGCATCGCTGAGGAAGGCATTGAGGGTTTTGAGCAGGATATTATCCACGCGCTGTGCTAATTTGGGGTCGTAAATCTTCCCCATTGCAATGCTGGTGAGTGCCTTGCGGATGAACTCTTTCCACTGTTCCAAGCGAGGTGCGCGATCTTCTTTGGCAAACTGGCGCAGGTCTGGGGGTTCGAGGAGATTGGAACTGCATCGGGTAATGTCGTAATACGCACCGCGATCGCCCAGCAATTCCACGGCGGTTTTAAAGGTCGAACCGCTTCCCGAGGAGATGTCGATGCCGACGACGGGAATGTTAGCAGCCAGCGCATCCAAGACGAAACGCCAACCGAGAACGCTTTTCCCAGATCCCGATTCTCCGGTAATGATGGCACGACTGGCGCTGTTGTGGATGAGGTCGATATAGACGGGTTTTCCCCCTTCTGTGAGAAATTCGACTCCTTTGGCATCCAAACTGCGAACGACTGTGAGAGGCAATACTCCGGCAATAGTTTCCGTATCGAAGACCTGTCGGCGTTCTTCAAGCAAAGAGCTGCTGTGGAGCAACCAACTTGTGGTTGTCGGGAGGGTTTCCAGCCAGATTGCCCATGCAATATTGCGCTCTCTTAAGACCTTAGCAGAGCCGAAACTGTTAGCGAGAGTCATGCAGGCGAGATTGAGTTGGTCGCTGGTAGGGCGATAAACGAGGAAAGCGACAGCAGCATAGATGGCTTTTGCTCCTTTGTACAGCTTCTTTTGCGCGTCAAAACTCTCTTCTGCCTTGACTTCTGCCCCTGCATCCCGTCCCTGTCCTTTGGTGAGAGCGCGTTGTTTGGCGCTTTTGGATTGTTTGGCTTGCCTCGCTAAATTATCCTGAATTAAAGTGTTGGAGGCAGCGCTAATTTCCACCACCGCTTCCGTATCTCGAACATAAGTTTTGCTGAGAATCTTCCACAGCCAGCGCAGTTGTTCCCGTTGATTGTTCCACCCTTCCGGCTTTTCTTCCATTGTCAGTACCGCGCATTTGGCATTGCGACCGGGAAGCCAGATACAATCGTTACTGCCCTTATGTTCGGGGCAGGAAGAACGACCGAATTGCCCTTCGATAAGGACGGTACAGGGGTCTTTCTCGCTGTGTTTAATCTCTTCGAGGCGATAGTCCGTCGGTGTTTCTTCCAGTTGCAGGAGTTGGGGAATGGGAGGTGCGGGAATGTCTCGATGGTTGAATTGATGCCACATCCATTGCCACAGTTCGCTACTATTGCAAGGTCGGACTTCGAGACCGATTTTAGTATTGAGGAGCAGTTCCCAGCGAATGTATCCTTCTTCAAAAGATTGCAGCAACAGGCGCTTATAGAAGCGTTCTTGGTAAATTTGTTCGTTGCCCGTAAACCAGCCTACAGTTTTCGCACCCAGTTGATAAAAAGCCCCGATCGCTTTAGCAACAAAGTCCTTGGAAGTCGCCCCCGAATCTCGATTGAAGGTCCACGTACAAAAGATAATTTGCTCCCATTCTTGCCGAGTGCCGTTGAGGGTCAATTCTTGAATGCGCTTTTGTTCGTTTCGCATGAGGATGGCGATGGGCTGTAGATTGCACGTATCGGCAGTTTGGGCGAGTTCTTGCTGGCGATCGCTATCCTGACCGTAACAAGCGGTGCGAATAGTCATTTTTTCACCGGGAGGAATGTCTTTGAGTCCCTCTTCTAAGTTAGAAATGGCGTTAGCAATCTCGCTGCGAGAGAGGAGATTGTGAAATCCCGAAGTGCGAAAGCCAAAGACGACTTGATATTGTTTGCCTTTATTGAGGAGATAGCCGGAAACTTCTCTGCGGTCTTTTTTAATCGTGACCAAACCGACTAAATCTTGATAGTTTTGAAACGGCATAAAGCGCCTCCTTCGACCGTTTTGGTCGGGTGCGACAATGGGTTTGATGTGAATGCGAGTTTGGGTATCTTGAATGCGTTGGCGCAAGGCTTCGGGGCGGTTTTCCAAGAGAGGAGAAAGGTAGCGCAAATTGCCATTGCACCATTCATAACCGGGAGGCATTCTGAATTTATCGACGAATAAATGGGGTTTATTTCCCGTTAGCAACCACCAACTGACAATCAACCAAAACGTCACTCCGAAAAACCAAGGCATTCCCAAGCTCGAGAAGCCATTGGTGAGGAGGTAGGAAGCGATCGCGATCGCCAGCCAAGGAATGAGTTGATTGGCGGGAATCATGCCGATACTGGCAGGTTTGCCCAAGATTTGATTGACGGGGACGAAATCTTTTTCCGGGTCTTTCAGCATGGTTGCACTCCGATTCTTGGGTTTAAGTTCCGGTGCCGACGAAGAGAAAGGTGATAATATCGACAGCAATGACGATGGCAAACGCCAAACCAACTTGAGACACGATGGGTCGCCAGTCATTGCCTTGTTGCGCTTGGTTGTAGGCGAAGAGGGAGGCTCCAGCGACAATGAGGAGGAAGACTCCTCGGATGAGGTTAAAAATCAGTTCGATGACATCATCGGTAATGGTTGCACCGCTTCCACCCGATTGAACCCCTTGAGCCAGTTCTTTGAAGAATTCTTCGAGTCCAGACAGGAAGATAGCATGAGCGGGAGTCTCGAAGAGAGAAAAAGTGAGGGTAGCGGTTAGGATGGTGAGGGCGATATGCCAGAAGCGAAGGGGGAGTCCCAACCCTTTAGCGATATGCCACAGGCTGAGAAGGGGAATGCTGAAGCTGCCTAAAGTGGTGATGAAAACGGGGTCTTTGAGGGTTAAATAGATGCTTGCACCGAGGCAGATGATGATGAAGGGGAAGTCGCGGGGGTGGATGGGTAAGCGTTTGAGGAATGGAAAGCGAGGCGGTGTTGTTGAAGGATAGAGCCTCGGTAGAGTTCTGTCGTTCATTGTTAAAGTTACTCGTAAATGGGGCTAACTTCAACGTAATGAGAATTTTTGGCAAAGCGATCGCTCGATGCGGTTAATTTTGGCGATCCTTGTAGGGGGTTAGGAAGGGTGAATTGCCTTTCTAACTAGCGATTTAGATTTGTTAAACTGGGATCGAGCTAGTGAGGCAATCTTCGTGTCAGAGACTCAATTACTTCCTATTTCTAATTGCGATCGCCCCGACTGCGAGGGAGATCTTATTTTTGTTCACGGTTTGGGTGGGGATGCTCGAGGTGCGTGGCATCCTAACGGTAAACGGGATAATGATGATTTCTGGCCAGTTTGGTTGGGTGAGGATTTACCAAATTTAAGAGTTTGGTCTCTCGATTATGATATTGAACCCTTTCGCTGGAAAGGTCAGACTATGCCCTTAGTCGATCGCGCGACTGATGTTCTCTCCTGCTTGGATCTCGAAGTTGGGGATCGTCCTATTTTCTTTATCGTTCACAGTATGGGAGGATTACTGGTTAAACAAATGCTGCGCCATGCTTGGGATTTTGGCGATCCTCGCTGGAAAGCGATCGCAGAACAAACAAGAGGAATTATCTATCTTTCCACGCCTCACTCGGGTTCCGATCTTGCCAATTGGATGAAAGAGATCGGCACAATTTTACAAGCGTCTGTCAGTGTTGAGGAATTGAGAGCGCATGATTCTCGCTTGCGGGAGTTAATTCTCGTGCATCGCAATCACGAGTTTTTAAGGCAAATTCCCATAGAAGTGTATTTTGAGAAACAGAAGACGAAGGGTGTTTTAGTGGTTAATGAAACCAGTGCCGATCCGGGAATTCAAGGGGTCATTCCCATTCCAATGGATGACGATCATCTCTCAATTTGTCGTCCAAAATCCAAACAACGCAAGCTCTACAAACGAACGAAACGATTTATTATAGACCATTTAAAATCCGATCCCTTACAACCTTTACCAGAATTAAAGGAGAAATTAGAAAAAGATCCTGTTGAAGTTGAGAGCGATCGCGAGAAAAAAAAAATTCCGCAAAATATTCCCCGTAGTGGGGTTGCTAGGTTTGTTGGACGTTCTGAAGAATTGGAAACTCTCCATCAACAACTTCAGCAGGGCGATCGCGTTGCTATTTCTGCGATCGCGGGGATGGGAGGAGTGGGAAAAACGGAGTTAGCGATACAATATGCAAAGATTTATCAAGAAAATTATTCCGGCGGTATTTGTTGGTTACGAGCAAGAGACGAAAATATAGGAGAACAGATCATCGAATTTAGCGAAGATTACCTGAACTTGAGCCTTCCCAATTCTCTTACAAAAATTGAACGAAAAGTAACATGGTGTTGGCAACATTGGAATAGTGGTAGTGTTCTAGTGATTTTAGATGATGTTAATGATTACAAACGAGTTAAACCGTATTTACCACCTCAAAATTCACGATTTTTGGTCTTAATAACAACACGTTTACAATTATTAAAATCGTCTCAACGATTAGAATTAGAGGTTCTAAAATTAGAAGCCGCAATAGATTTGCTCGAATCATTTATTGGTAAAGAGTGTTTATACCAAGAAGAAAAAACTGCTCGGGAATTATGTAAAAAGTTAGGTTATTTACCTTTAGCATTAGAATTAGTAGGACATTATCTAAATCGAAAACCCAATTTATCTCTTGCCAAAATATTACAAAAGTTACAGGAAAAAGGCGTAGAGCAACAAGCTCTTAAAAAACATAAATGGGCGTTAGATATAACAGCACAAGAAGGAGTGGCGGCTGCTTTTGAATTAAGCTGGAATGAATTAAGCTCTGATGCTCGAGAATTGAGCTATATATTATGTATTTTTGACTTGATACCTATTTCTTGGAAATTAATCGAGCAATGCTTTCCAGAACGAGAACCAGATGAACTAGAAGAAATAAGAGATGATTTTTTACTAGATTTTCATTTGCTTCAGTGTGAAGGAGAAGAAACTTATAGGCTTCACGAATTAATTCGAGATTTTTTCCAAAGTAAATTAGTAGAGTCAACACAGACTCATTTAATTGTAGCAGTAACCTTGAAAATTGGACAAATTGTTTCAAAATCTCCTCTCTGTATTACTGAAATTCTACAAAAAGGATTGCTGAATTGGAAGTTTCCTCCAAATTCAAAATTATCAGCATTAGAATGGGGAAAATTAATCTGTATTTCAAATCAATCTTGGTACAATGGATTGAATAAACTAGCACCATTATTAATTCCTCTGAGAGAAGATGGGAAGTTTCCAGTTTTAGGGGTCGCACTGGCTCAAAAAGATATAAATAGTTTGACAGATAATCCCAATGAGACTTCTTTTGACTTTGGCACTGTTACATATGACAAAATATTAATGAATGATTTTCACTTACTTTATCTTTTGATAGGTTATTATTTTGGAAATGATACTAAAGAAAATATTGTTCAGTTGCCACCAGAAGCTATAGAAAGATTCAAAATAAATTCTACCTGCAAAAAATTAGATAACTGGAATTATTTGTGTTTATCTTCAATTACACCGAAAATCTCTACAATTTGGGAATATCCTTTTACGAGAATGAGAAAAAAATTATCAGAACTTTTGAAGGAGCGTAGATTGCCTGTACAGTTAGGTAATCTTTCCCTAGAAGCAGCTTGGTATGCTGCACTATATTTGTCTAATCCTAAGTTTTATTCTTCTTCTTCTTATTACTATAGCCAGCCAATTCCTTTAAATGAAATTGAACCTTATCTTAAAACAGCACAAACCTCTCGATTTTCATTAATGATACAGTATTGCTTAAATCAATTAAAGCTAGAAGTCGAATCGGCACGTCTTCAAGGAAAAATACACTTAAAACTTCCTTATTCTATTGAAAAATTCAAACGATCTTCCCAGATTTCTCCTGATATATTATTAGATTATATCACAGAAGTTTATCAAGGTGCAATTGATAGCTATCAGCAGCTAGTCAATACTACATTTGCAAAACTTTCACCTAAATTACAACTGGCTCGGATTCTACCTGCTCGTTTGGCTGGAACAATAATTCCTCCACAAAGTTTCTCAGATTCAATTAGTTTTAGTTGGAGTTGGTTTCCTTTATCTGATGGAAGTCAAAGCTATGTAGATTTTAGGTTAGATAATCATCCTCTCAATTCAAACGATCCTCATTTTGATCGAATTTGGATACAAAAACATTTAACTTATGATTCTATATATCCGCTTTATCCAATGACTTGCTCTTTAACTTGTACTCCATTCCACAAAAGTTGGTTGGGAGTTTTTCCTATAACAGAAATTGTATATCAATGGTTATGGAATGATTTAAAAAAAATTGGTTGGGTTAAAGAGGATCGTTTACCTGATGCTGGTTTTCCTTACTGGAGATAATCGTATTTGCGAACTCTACAATACGATCGCAGCAGGACAAAGAGACCAACTCAGCAACCATCCCACTACTCAAGAACTCCTCGCACAGATAGATGCAGCCAACGAGACAGAATAAGAATAAAAAGAAATACGATCGCTTATAATAAAACAGAAATAGACAAATCAATGCGATCGCACGGAGTAACCCAATGAGCAAAGAACAACTCATCAAAGAGATCGAAAAAGAAATAACAATAATGCCAGAGTTTGCGATTGAAGAAGTCTATCACTTTTTGTTATTTCTCAAACAGCGAATTCAACAAAGGATCGCCAATGAGGAAGAAGTCAAAATGCGATCGCAAAAGAGCCAAAACTCCATTCTCGACATGGTTGATGAAATTACCCAAGATATTCCAAGAGAGGAATGGAAAAAACTTCCCAAAGACTTCTCTCGAAATCTCGATCATTATTTGTACGGTGCGCCTAAAATAGAAGAATGAAAACAGTTTTTGCTGATACTGGATATTGGCTGGCTTTAGTCAATCCAGATGACGATCTACATCAAAAAGCGAGAGAAGTGACTGAAAATCTTGCTCCATTCAAAGTCATCACCAGCCAAATGGTTTTTGTGGAATGTTTGAATGCGTTCTCAACAAAAGGAAACTGGTTCAAACAATCTATGATTCAATTAATTCAACGCTCTAGAAACAATCCTGATATTATCATTTACCCACAAACTCAAGAACTTTTTACCAGTGCATTTGACTTGTATCAAAATCGCTTAGACAAACAATGGAGTTTAACGGATTGTTCTTCATTTTCAATTATGCAGCAACAAAAGATTGTAGAGGCTTTAGCACACGATCGCCATTTTGCACAAGCAGGTTTTATTCCATTATTGCGTTAAAATCGCGATCGCATTGACAAATTTTCGTTAATTCACATCTCAATTCCTGCTTTTTCTTGATCTTCCTCTTCCTCCAAATCCTCCTCAACCTCAACCGACAAATCCCGCAAAGTGGCAATTTCTTGCTTGTCGCGATCGCTCAACCGATCCGTTAGAATTTCCCATTCTCCTTGCTCTTGGATGGCAGCAAACAACTCCTCCCCATCCATACTCTCGATGCTGATAGTGGTTGAATCTTCCTCCTTCATGGCATAGAGAATGGCACTTTCTCCCAAAACAATGCCATCCTCAATCGATTCTCCCGTAACGGCAGCTTGTTGCTCGGCAATATTGTAAGCATTGAGGAGAATTTCGGCACAAGTTTCAGCATCGGGAACTTCGCGATCGCCTTCCACTTCCCCTTCTTCCTCATCCGGTGCGGGTTGCGAGACGGGTGCAGATTTTGGAGTTTCCTCCGTTACCCCTTCTCGTACTGCCTTCTCCAACCCTTCAATGCGGGCTTCAAGGGCATCCAATCGCTGTTCAATGCGGTCTAAAGCCGCGTTAAGCTGTTTTAACTGCTCGTCAAAATTGGCATTCTTATCGAGTGAAAACGGCTTGCTCTTTTTCTGAGGAGGCTGAGTGCGATTGATGCGCTCGTCAAGGTCGGCGATCGCCCCTGCCAGAACTTCATTGGCAGATTGAGGCGTTTCTTGCCCTTCCTCCTCTGTCGGGGTTGACTGCGAGGGTTCTTCTGGCGAGGATTCGGTAACGCGATCGCTGCGTTCGAGCAATTCATCCGTTCGCTCGTAAGCTGCCTGCAACCGTTCGGCAATCTTGGCAATTTCCTTTTCCCGTCCCGCTTTCTTAGCAGCCGCGATAATCCGTTCAACATTTTTCTTACCCACAATAGCCGCCAAAGCCGCCACTTGTACCCCCAAACCGTTCAGATTAGCCCCATCGAGTTCGTTGCCTTGATTGGCAGCAGTAGCACCCACGACAGCCGCCCGATCCAAGAGACTGTCATAATCGATGAACCCGTTGCCGCGAGGGACTTGGGGCGAACTCTTTTCGGGAGTTGAAACAACGCGGCGAGGCTCTTTCCGGAGTCGTTGAGGCTTGGCTTCATCAGGGCGATCGTCAATGTCCTCCGATTCCTCTGTTTCTCCCTCAAAAGAGTCGAGCAAATCGTCAATCTCGTCTTCTTCTTCTCGCTCTTGTTCCGGATTGAGTGCCTGCTCGATCCCCGTGCGAGTGAATTTCCCCTGCTCCTCCTCATCAAAGCCCAAGTGTTGCATCATGTACTTACCCGTAGTCGAACCGAGTTCGGGTTTGTTCGCCAACTTCATGGCAATGCCCCCCGTATTGACCTCAACGGCAATTTTGAGTTTTGGGTTGTCCTCTGCGCTGATGCTTTCGAGGGCTTCGGCAAAATCTTCAAGGGTCGTCAAACCCTGTTGCTGGCAATAAGCGAGAGTCTTTTCGCAATATTTGTGCAGGTATTTGAGGGCTTTTTTGCCCGTGTTGGTTTTGGGAGTGAGATAGTTGCCTTGTTTGGTTTTCTTGGTTTTGTAAGTGACCATAATTGTTTTTGGGTTGAAAAGGATGGAAATGGGCGATCTCCCCTTGCTAGTTTCGGGGCGATGCACCTAGTTAAACTTGAATGTTGCAGCGAGAACCAACAGAAGCCTTATGCTGCAAAGATTTCGGCTGTCGCCGTTGAGAGCCGAGGGTTTCGGCAAAAGCGCGGCTATCCTCTGCTGAAAGCGGTTTGAGGATTTCGCGGGTTGCCAAATTGGAGCGGAACACAATGTTACGATCGCCATCCCGAACAAAGCACTCTTGGGTGCGACGATCTACGAAAGCCGTCCAACCGTGGATTTTGATTTTGGAACGGCTGTCAGCTTCGTACTCTCGGGCGATCGCGGCATGGAGCTTTTGCGAGAGTTCCTCGGTTGGCTGTTTGCCAATGCCAAGGTTGAGGGGCAATTTACTCCCCTCGACTGAAGGCAACCGCACCGACTCTGGATCGATGTGGAGGGTTAAAGCCGAACCTCGTTGGGAGAGAGCGATCGCGCCCTTAAATGTCGCGCCGATGGGAAGTTTGGGAGATTCGGCACTGAACATGGCCAGTTGCTTGCCCTCGAGGGTGACAATGGGACAGCCGTGGCGATAATCGTCGGGATTGTGGTAGGGTTTGACCTCGAATGGCAGGGTTTTGTTTTCCCATCGCCGATTGCCAAAGTTCGTATCTCGAAAGTCGTTGTACTTCTGACCGATGAGTTCGACCGTCTCAAAGCGGTAAACTTGCACCTGTCGGGCGATTTCATCTCCAAACAGATGCAGCACGAGGGCAGACTTGGGAATGAGGTCTTCGGGATTTTCCAGCCAAGTGTAGCTGGTGGGAGGAACGATGCGATCGCCGATGCGACTGGTTTTCTGCAAGTGAGAATTGTAATAGGTCAAATCCGACTCTCGAATATGTAAATTGTCATTGCTGCCAAATTGAGCCTCTAACTTTTCAATCAGGCGATCGCTCGGATCGAGGAGGGCAAATTGAACCATTGGCAGAGTAGGGTGTAAGGTAGCCTCGTATTGAATGCCCTTGCGATCTAAAGCTGCCTTAAACTCTCCTGCAAAATCTTTCCCTTTTGCCTTTTCAAACGGAATGCTGAGAACGTAAGTATCGCGAGGCAGGGCTTCTCGCTGTCGCTGAAACTCCTCAACGAACTCAAAAGTGGGGTTGAGTTGGCGAGAAATGAGGGCGCAGGCTTTGCGAGGGACGTTAAGATTGGGATTGGTAGTTTACGTGCCACAAAGCGGTTGCCGCGAGATGGCGTTCTTTGGCATCGGGGAAGGTTTCGGCAATTTCTCCCCTTAAATCCTCGTAGAGCTTGCCATACTCCTCTTTAATGGCATTGCGATCGCCTTCGTGGAGTTGGTGAATTTCCCGTCCTCGTTGATTGGCGCGTTCTTTCAGGTCTTTCGCCCAAGGGAGATAATCTCGTTCCCACTGCTTGCGATCGGTTTTGTGAGTAGGTGGAGGGAAGAGATAGCGAAATTCGTGCCGGTGGCGAGAACGAATGCGGGTTCGTTCCCATGCCGGATTGACCGCCTCTCGGGCGATCGCCAGAATCGGATTTTGCTCCTCAGTCGGCAAAGGTAACGTTTTGTAAAGGCGCGAGTCCTTCTTGAGGTCGAAGAGGGGACTGGGATGCGCTTCCGTCCAGCGTTTGGCTTCTTGAATGAGGGTGGGGTGGCATTCGTCGAAACGAGTGGCGCTTTTGGGGCTATCCACCTCAATTTGCAACGCATCGAAGAGCTTGCCCAATAGCTTTCTCTGCCTGCGTTCAAAGAGTTTTTGCGGTTCTTTGGGTTGGGGGATGGAAGATTGCACCCGACCGATTAACGTGGCAATGTAACCGATGCTGTTTTTTGGGACTGCGACGGCAATCTGGCGCAGGGTGGCGTACTTGCGCTGACCCTTGCGATCGCGTGCCTTGCGATAATCGACCTTGGGTCGCTTTTCAACCGGAGCAAACTCCCGTCCTTCATTGGCATGGCGGGTTTCGGCAGCAAGGCGAGGCACTCGGGAAACTGGAGTAATCACGAGTTGATCGCCATCAAAGTCGCATTGGTGGTGCTGCATGGCTTGGTCGGGACGAATGAAGGCACAGCCTCGATAGCGCAGTAAATTCGGTCTCTGGCGATTGTCTACGGTGTAGCGGCGGATGTTGTCCTTGCTGACAATGGGGTAGCGAGTGACGATCGCTTCCTCGCCATCTTGCAAGTGGGGCGCGACAATGGTGCCGGGTTTGAGGTCGTCGCAGGGTTGAGCCATTGCGCTACCGTGGTGAATGGCTCCTTTGAGTGCTAAATCCTGCCAGCGTTTTGCCAGTTGAGAGCGCATGAAATCGGCAACTTTGGGGAAGTCGAGCAATTGTCCGTAGCGATCGCTTCTCAAGAGAGAGATGGTAGCGGATTCCGAGCGCTCTTGTTGTTCTGACCCTTCGCCCTCGATAGCGTTCTGCTCACCTACCAAATGAGCTTTTTTGTCGTACTGTTCCACCAGATAGCGAGCGAGTTTGAGGGGGTCTTTTTGAATTTCTGCCAGCTTTTGTGCTTCGGTAATGGTTGGGGGAACGATATCCGCTTGTAACGCCGCTTCCGAGTACCAAATCGAGAATTGCCAAGAGTTTTCATAGGCTTGCACTTTCGCATTGCCTCGGTTGCCGATGACTGCTTCCGGCAGTTCCCAGTCACCGCAAGGAATGTGGCGATCGCGTGCTTCTTTAGTCAGTCCTTTGATGGAGCTTTTGTCGAGAATCAGATCGTAGCCCAAATCTTCAGTCAGGGCGCGATCGGGGAGAAAAGTTCCTTTGGCAAGAAAGCTGACTGGGGGAGTATGAGGATAGGCAGAATTCTGCCACTTTTGCATCCATGCAAAGCGAAATTGAAAGGGTCGATTGCCCCTGCCTCCCATCGCTTTAGCCAGTCGAGGTGAGATTTTGCCGTGACAGTCCCCCGTGCTAAATTTTCGGGCTTCTTCTCGTTCTGCGGGATCGTTGCTCTCCCAGTCTACTATTTTCACGCGCAGGGGTTGACCATCGCTGCTGCTGTGGAATGCGATCGCCCCTTCATTGCAGGAACTGACCAAAAGGGAACCGTACCGACAAGCTGTATCGGGTTGGGTTTTGAAGGGTTCGTTCAGTTGCTTGGAGAGTTGGCGATCCGCAAAATAAATGCTGTTCCCCGAACTGAATGCCACTCGTCGGGGAATGCCATCGCCAAAGTCAATCCCTTTGAGAGGATCGCGGCGATCGTCGTTTTTGTCCGGTTTGACAATAACGAGAGACTCCAACTCCTCCGGTTCAAACAAGAGTTCGAGGATGGTGTTGCGCTTGGTTTCGGGTTCGGAGAGGTAGCCGCCGCGATCGCCAACGGACATATCAAAGACGGGGATTTTTAAACCTTCGCCTTCGACAAATCGGGTTTTTCTCGATTTCACATCTGCCATAGCGTCCTTGCTGTTACAGATTTTATCAACTTACAAAAAAATTTATTTAAAAACTTCCGATAGGAAGGTTAAAAATTAACCCTCGTTCCGACAACCCAAATGGGTGTTTGGTAATTTGTGTTAAGCTGAAAAAGCAATCGAACGAATAAGGAGAAAAACAATGTTTCCACCGAAAGGTTATGACATGGCAAAGTTTGCCGAGATGGGCTATCCTCAAGCATGGTTGGATTACTTCTTGGGCTGGACTGATGAGGAGACAGAAACATCAGAAGGATCGGTTTTTAAGAGAAAGCGAAGAGATTCCGCTCTCAACCTGTATGACATTACAGAAGAACAAGTTGAAGACCCTAATTTTTGGATTAATCTCTAAATACAACGATTGACAATGATAAATCTTCGACTTGCAATTAACAGTTTGATATCATGTTATTTTCCGTTAGCTCGTGTTGAAATGGCGACTGAAGAAAGATAGCAATTTTTTCCGAGTCTACGCATCAATTTCCTTCTCTGTTAGTATTTCAGGCCGTGCTTTCTATGTTGGCCAATTCTCAAAAAAATTCATGAAACTTTTGCTATCAGAGGCTTTCTGTGTTAGCGTAGCGTCTTAATTTTTCCATCACTATCTTTGCTTCTAAGGAGTACGCAGAGGTTTCCAGTTTCCTGAAGGAATAAATGCTGCCCAGTAGTAAGGATGGCTATATTTTTCGCTCTCCAGCATCGCTAGTTGGGTCTTCCGGAGGGCTTCGCTGCGCCCCATACCAGAAAGGAGGCGATCGTAATATTGTACCATCAGGTCTTTAGTAGCTTGGTCGCTTACTTTCCAAAGGCTAATCACTTGACTTTCTGCTCCAGCAAGAACAAGGGCACGTCGCAAGCCATAGATGCCATCCCCTATACCATCATCTTCACCCAAACTACCTACTCCAGTATCGCAGGCAGAGAGAACTACAAGTTTTGTACCTTGCAGGTTAAGGCTAGCAATTTCGTAAGCGGTAAGGATACCATCTTCAATGATATTGTATTCACTGTTGCCACTCTGGCGTTGTTTAACGCCAGACAATATTAAGGCAGAGAGAAGCATCGGGTTTTCATAGGTCTTCTGTTTCTCTGGGTCGGATTGGAGACTGGGTGGAAACCACCCATGAGTAGCAATATGGAGGATTTCGGGGCTATTGATTTGTTTCAATGTACCTTCGCTGGCCTCTGCGTCTAGAAATGGAGAAGCACCGAGTTTTTTTCCAATCGCTTTTGCTTCTTCTCGCGCTCCGTCAAGGGGGGTATAGTCTAATTGTGGGGGTAAGGTAGTAATCGTGCGGGTCAAGGCAACAGGAAGGTTCAAGGGAACAGTTTTGCCTGTTTGGTCGAAGTCGGGATCAGCAAAAATGACAGGGGCTTGTTGGCTGGGATAATTGTTTTGCAGTCGAATGAGGTCTCTGCCTGAAGTAAGGTAGGTGAAAGCATAGTTCTGAATGAGGTAATCTCCTTGTTCGTCAATCAGGCTTTCAAAGGGGATTAAGTTGAGTATGCTGTCAGGTGCAATGAAAATTTGTTTGTGTTCTCCAAGATGTTTGCGGATGGGAGTCATAATTACGGCATCAAGGTTACGAGCGTGTTCTTTGACTTGTTCAAGAGAAGTATCCGATATCCCCTTCACATTAGGTCGCAGGTTACTGAGATGTTCTTTGACTAGCTCATTGATGGAACTCGCTTCACCGAGATCGATGCCAATAGGATCGCTATTAGGATTAAGGATATAGGCTGCGTAGCGGGGAGCTTGCCATTTTTCATTGATGGTAGCTTTGGGATTGTAGGGATGATATTTGACAAACTCAACCAAGCTACTATTAGCAGGTAGTTGGGCTTTAATATCTTCTAAACTAATTGGTTGGGTTGCTTGACGGAAGGGAATACTGAGACGAGCGAGTGTGGCTTCCAAAGTGTTAGCTCGTTGATGCAGTTGTTGCAGTTGAATTTTGTTTTGTTCGGGTGTATGAAAGAATGAATTCGCAATTTCTTGACGCAACTTTTTCCATTCATCAAAGTGGGGTTTGAGATTATCAGGTAGTTTTGTTCTGAGTTGTTGGAACAGAGCAGAGGTTGCATCTAAAATTCTCCCTTTCCGATGCAGAAGGGTTTCCATTGCAAGTTTTGCGGCATCTTGATTGTCTGGCAAGACTCTTAAATGCAATGCGATGGGGTAATTATTGGTGGCAAAGAGTCGATTCCAGAATAGGTCTTGGTGATGGTCTTCAGAGCCATAGTTGAGCGTGTGGTTGATATGACTCTCTTCGAGAGCGAGACTTTTCCGAAAAGAAGTGAGAGCTGATACGGGATCGCCTTGATCCCAATACGATCTTGCAATGCTATTCAGACCCATGACAATTATAGGATGGTCTTCTACTGCTGTATTTTCTGCTATACCCCATATCTGGCGCATTATTTCCAAAGAGGCTATTTCTCGTCCCGCGTCTGCTTTGACTTCTAGCATCGGTAGAGCTTCTGATTCGCTTGCCATTAGACCCCATACTTGGTGAAACATCTCCAAGTACAATTCCCAAAGTTCTGCTTCTGTCTCTATGTTTTCCATCGCTCGATAGAAGTTCATTATTATTTCGGCAATTGGATGCCATGAGTTATCCTCTTCTATCCAATAGAACATCTCTTCGAATATATACTCTAACATTTGGAGATATAATGATTCTCCATTTCTTCCCTGCAATGCAAGTACCTTTTTCCACATGACGAGAGTATTATCGTAATTATCTTCTTCTACTCCTCTTTTTAGTATTTCAAAAAAATCAATAAAGAATGATAGATACGTCTCTATATTTTCATCCATCTCTTGATCCATCTTTTCTAAAAGATGAGAATTCTCTTCTAGTATCTCGATCATATCTTCCAATGCTTGAAGTTGAATCTGTTTTCTTTCTGCATTTCTTCCCAGCGATTTATAGAATTCTCCAAGATTCCATTGAGTTTGAAAAACTTGAGAAAAAACTTCGAAATTGTCTTCTCCAAGCAATCTCTTTTTGATCTCCAGTGCTTCGATATAGACTTGTTCTACTTTCTCATATTTTCTTTGCTCGGAATACAAGATCGCAAGCTCGTTGACAATATTATCGAAAGTCTCAAGAATTTCTTCAGAATGATCTTCTTCTAATCTCCTTTTCTGAATTTCTAGGGCTTTGCAGTAAAGTGGTTCTGCGTCTTTATACCTCCCCAGCAATTGATAAAGCCACGCGAGATTCTTCAGACTTGTTGCCATATTGGGATGGTTTTCTCCCAAGTGATGTTGAAGAATTTCTAGAGCTTCTTCAGCGTGAGTAATACTTTCTGCAACTTTTCCGGCATTGTATAACTCTTGAACTTTATGATTAAGTTGCTTGACTCTATTTAGTTCAACTTTTTCTTGTGGAACTTTAACGAGTTGTTTCACAGTAGGGAAACGGGTTGTTTCACAGTAGGGTTGGAGAGAAGGTCGTTTCACAGTAAAGAAAACTGGTTGTTCCAAGGTTGCACACCCTCCCCATACTGCCGCTAGTCCAATTACACAACCAATCTGCCATCTTCGCATTACTGTACCGCTCCACTAAGACACTACATCACCATATTCAATCTCCGCAATGTAATTCAGGAAGATTTTCCAAAATCACATTGAAAAATTTCCTGATGAATGCCAACGAGAGGTGAAGAGTATTTTCTTGACCACCAGAGGATAGTCTTTCTGGCTAACTCAAAATTATTTTGGGATTCGTCTTCTGGCATCTTCAATTTGCTCATCTAGCTCCTCGATTTGCTCGTTGCTGAATTGTCCAAGTTTCTTACCTTGTTCTAGCCAATCTGCTGCGGCCTTATAGTTCTGTAGCTTATAGTACATTCTCCCGATCGCAACTGATAAATTTGCCTGCACTGTAACCTCTACTTCAGTTTTAGCCATTTCTATAGCAATTTGATACTGCATTAGTGCTTGTTGGTAGAAGGTCAGTTCCTCGTATACTTCCCCTAAAAAATGCCGATATTCGCTTGAGGTTTGGCCATTCGCGATCGCTCCTTCCAGAACGTAAATAGCATCAGCATAAAGTTCATAACGCTGGTAAATATCGGCAAGTTTCAAGGGATTGTTACGTTCATCAAGAGTTAAAGCAGCTAAATCTCGCTTCAGTGCTGCGGTTGTTTCGTCGGTAAGCACCGTAAAGCGACCTTCACAAGGAGAATTTAAACCAAATCCAACACAGTCCGTACCAGAAGCAGAAATGATCGCGCTATAGTTTCTTCCGGGTTTGAGGAGCAAATGAGCAGGAGATACCCACTCATTCTCCACGACTATCTCCGGCTCCATCTGAATACCATTCCGCCTGATTTGGATTTGGTATCGTTCAACCCCCACCACTAGATTCCAGCGCACTCGAAATTGCCCCTGTTGAATATAAGTTGCATTGGGTGTGATAACGTAGGGAATACTAGAATCGACTGGACTGCGCGATTCCCCTACTTGGCATTCTCGATTCAAAAAACGCCGCCACCAACAATTATTACTAGCAAGCTGGATAGGAGCATTCACCGAACGACTCGAATGACGAACAGAACGTGGCGTAATGGCTAGAGTAGGGCCAACTCCCATCAGCAAAACAAATCCGATACTCAAATTCCATTTGATGAAATTTCGCATTGCTTCTTCTCCTTGGCGAGAGCATTACGGGCTTGAGCAAGCCATTGATATTCTTGTGGCTCAGTTAAAGAGGCTTGCTCGCAGCACTGTTGCCAATGGTCAATAGCTCGATTCTCATTACCTGTTTGAGTGACGACTTGTGCCATTAAACAATGAGCGGCACCTGAATTAACCGGGTACTCTTTAGACTGTGCAGCAATCTCTAGTGCCTTTTTCAGGTACTCTTGCGCTCGATCCGGATTATTTTGCATAAATTCTGCCCATCCCAAATTTTTGTGCAGTGCGTACTGCACTCGGGTTGGAGCAGATGGTTTCAGATTGGGTAAAACTCGCAAACCTTGGTGTAGGAGAGCAGCAGCCTCGGCATAATCGTCTTTTAGGATATAGAGCCGCCCCAGATTGTTGTACGCCTCGGGGACTTGCGATCGAATCGCAAAGAGATAGGCAGTTTCCGCTTTCTCAACTTCCTTGAGGTCTTCGTAGAGATTTCCTAAATTGTACTGGGCAAAAGCATTGTCAGGATTGAGTTTAACCGCTCGCTGGTAATTTTGTTCGGCAGAACCTAGCTTTTCACTACGGTAATCCTTAAGTCCCAGATAGTTGTACCAAGAAGACGCAAAGGGCAGGCCCAAAACCCACACCCCCAATAATAGGACAAATCCTGTTGCTGTGAAACCAAGTTGCACTTCAGCCTGTAGATGGGATGGTACTTTTTTGCCCTTCAGAAACTTTTGTACTAAGATTTTGAGACTGTCAGTTGTCCCACTGCGCGTTTGAAAAAAGGCCAACATACTTGATGTAATTACTGTCAATGCTCCCGGAATTCCTGCTCCACCAATAAAAAAGCGTGTTGCAATACTCGCCGTTAAACTCAGGTTAATTGCCCAACCCAATACCGTTAAAAATTCCCACAGTCCATCCAGACGATCCCATTGATGGGGCTGTGTATATTTGTCCAGATGCCACCACCAGCCACTACCAGCTTGTGGAAGGCGATCTCGCCATTCTTGAAAGTCAATATCCTGTGTCGCCAGTGCGAATTTATTGGATTTAGCCAGATTTTGGAGTTCTTTATCAAGTGTCAAAAGCTGGGTAAGGCGACTCGTGGGGATAGTCACCTCTACCTCGAAAGCATGATGTAAGTGCAATCGTATGTTGAGAATATCGAGGACTTGCTCGGGCAATATTTTGTTGGGCTGGTTGTTTAATTCCAAGATTGCATCACGATAACGATCCAACAGATTGTCTATGTGAATCAATGACATTTTCTCGTCGTGCAGTTTAGATATTCGCCACTCAATACTAACTTGAATATTAGTGTGGGGCAAAGGGAGCAACGGAAAAGTTAAGTATTCTGCCAACACTGAAAGCCTTTTAGTGCAAGAGATTCACCAATATTTTAGAGTTTAATATTGCCACTATTGAGGTTTCAGAGGCTTGAACTTTGAGGAATCATCTGACTTTGATTGGATGGCTTTGAGGACGGATTCTTGAGTCGTATAAAGTGAATTAGCTGCACCACTCGTCAGATCGAAATATGTCGCAAAGCGCTTTAATTTCCCGGTCGTTAACTGTATTAAATATTCAGCAGCTTCGGCAGCCACTCTTTGATTGATGCCCAAACTTTGACGGTTGTGCTGGATTAATTCTTCACAGGATAAAGAACTTCGATCCGATTCTTCTGG
This sequence comes from Spirulina sp. LEGE 11439, assembly GCF_059821285.1. Taxonomy (NCBI): domain Bacteria; kingdom Bacillati; phylum Cyanobacteriota; class Cyanophyceae; order Spirulinales; family Spirulinaceae; genus Spirulina; species Spirulina sp. LEGE 11439. The sequence goes on along the minus strand of NZ_JCAMRX010000059.1, from coordinate 10,719 downwards.
CTGAGGAACGAGCAAATCGGGGTGCTGAATATTGGGTGCGGGCAAGCGGTGACACCCCAGTTCGTGAAATTGGTAGAAGTCGGGATCGGTATTAACATGAGAGCCAAGTAACACTTGCCCGCTCGTCTCCCAATTGCCGCAGTCGAGCCACCACAGATAAGTTCCCATGCCGTAAGTCCATTGATGGAGTTCAACGGCACGAGTAATGGCGGTTCGGGCGGCGGCATTATCGACACAACCGATGAGAATAGTGAGAGTGTCGGAGTCGGTATCGATGAGGCGAGGATCGAAAGGTTCGGGAATGGCAGCGATCGCAATGCCCCAAGCCAGACTGTAGCGAAGGGCTAGGGTTTTGGCTTTATTAGAACCGATTTCGGCATCACAGAAATTCTGTCTCCCAATATTGGCTTCTTCAACGGTATCCGGGTCGATAAAGATAACCTCGATTTGCTTGCCATTTTCGGCGAGAACCCGCGCCAGTCGGCAAATTGTCGCCGCCAGCCAACTGCCATTGCCTCCGCAACCGACAAGAACGAAACTAACTTTAGCGTGACTGGACAAGATAAGGGGTTTGGCGTTGAGAAAATCGTAAGTGAGGTGTTTCACGGTTGCTTATTGATGGTGTAAAAAGTGTAGGCAAGGCGATCGCGAACGGCAACATCGACTATGAAATCGGGAAGGTCGAAAGCGAGGCTGGCAGGAATGACCAGAAAATGTCCGAATAAGCCGATTCTCAAAAGGATTTCCGGCTGTAGGGTATCCAAACGACCGACGATGCCGTAGAGTCGAAACCCGTCCTCTTCAGCGTTGTCGGTTGCCGAAAACCGAGCCGCACCCGTCCCGTGGGAGTGAAATTCCGCGATCGCGTCGTGGTAAGGTTCGGTGGCTTGACATTGCCATTGCTCTTGGGTTTGGAGAGGGACGCGCAATTGCCAGCGATCGCCCTGACGATGGAGATGGAACAAGATTTCCAGCCAACTGCCCTCACAGCGAGCGAGGTAGCTCTGTTGCCAAATTGAGAGGAGAATTTTTTTAGGGATGGGAAACGGCTCAATTTTGATAATTGGAGAGAGATTCGGCAGTCCGCGAATGGGAGTATCGTAGCGTTGAACGGGCATGAGAACTTCCAATCCGGGTCGCTTCCCTCGCACGAACACGCCATTTCCAGCAAAGAGATACTCGAACATCGTGCCGGCTTGGGGTGGTAAAGGAAGCTGTTTGATAATCTGGTAATTAACGATCTGCAAGAACCACCTCCGTCAATTTTTGTAGAGTGCCGTAGGGTTTGGCAACAGGAATGAGATCCGAGAGGGGATAGCGACAGCGTGGGGAGGTTTGCGAGCGATCGTGGAGTTGGAGCAATCGCTCTGTAATATCTTGGGGAAATCGTCGGGATTTGTAGTTAAGGTAATGGTTGCTGAAAGGACTGTCTATAAAGAGCTTCCAGGCCTCGCCAATGTGGTGCAAGTTAGCGGTTGGAGGATGGTTGTTGCCCCAACAAATCAGGCCAAAATTGTTGGCATCTACGTTGGTGAGGGGTGCGTGAAAGGCTGGAGCATCGGGATCGAAATGGGGCGATCGCGTTGCCCACAGCCAGTAATTTTTGCCCAGTCCCACAAAGACGAAGGAAGGGAGAGGAATGCAAAGCTGGCGATCGCCTAAAGTAATGGCGTATCGCGCTCGAGGGATAAAGAGAACGCTCCACTCTCCCCGTCGGTTGCTGCCGTGACGTAGGATATTGTGAGGTATCCAACCCGAGTCGAGGGGCTGGTTATTGAAAGCAAGGCGCAAGGAGTCAGAAGAGAGGCTTTTGTAAACTTCTCGTCCATCTTCTCGGTAGTGAAAGAGGTAAGTATCTTGGAGAAACAGCAATTCGGCTTGGATGCAAGTTAGCGATCGCGGAGCATCCCTTAGAATAGGTTTGGGAGTCGATGAAGCGCTGTTCCATAGGTCGATAATGCGTCGGAGTCGAAGGGGTAAATCGTCTTCAAGCCAGTCGAGAAACGGATCGATGGTGTGGATGATGCGTTCGGCTTGGATGTACTTGCGGCTGAGAAAGCGGACATTTTCTGGCGACCATGCCAGCATCGTGCCGTAAACGCCATTCATCCATCCTCCCGGTTCATCCAGCCAGACATTGCCAGTGGAGAAGTCAACGAGTTTGAGGGCAAGTGGTGCGTATTGGATGGGTTTCCCTTGTTGGCAGCAGATGCGCTGGAATTTTCGGGCATCGATCGCGCTGGGATGAGCAATGTTTGCAAAAGTCAGGGTGTCGTCAAATTCTTCTCGATACCATTCTTCCCCAAACGCATCCATTTCTTCAAGGTAGTGCCTGCCCGATGCCGTCAGAGGAAGCAGGGCGCTAAAGCCAGCACGAAGCGTTTCGATGCTTTCATCGTCGATCCATCCTAAGCCAACGGGAGTCACTAAGATGAGATGAGGCGGAATGACATCGTTTACGCATTCTTCGAGATCCAGATAGGGCAAGGGAAACAGGCGATCGTTAACCAGATTCAAGAACTCCCATTCTTTGAGACTGCGTTCGCATTCATTGAGAGAATAGGGACTCGTCTGGCTTTGGGCAAATTCTTTCGGGAAGAAGTCTCGATACAGGGAGAGGAGGCGATAGCGAGCCAAATGCTCTTGGAGATACTCGAGGGCATCGCGAGGAGTGACCACTGCCCGACATTGCCGCAGGAGATGAATTGCCTGTTGCGGTTCGAGGATGAGTTGGGGAGTCATATTGCAATGGGAAACCGCGTTGTGACTGTTCGCTGAAATGACAAGGTTAAAAACCGATGGGCATCACCGTGGCACAATTGGGAAGTTGTTTGAGGCGATCGAGGCTGGCGCGATAATCCTCGATCTCTTCTGTTCCTCGAGCGATCGCGGTTTCGATGTTGCTGGCGATCGCCTCCATTTCATCAATGCCAATACCGCCGCTCAATTCGAGATGTTGAATCTTTCGAGCCATTGCGATCGCCGGATTGAGAGTTTCTGGAGCATTGCAGAGTGCAGTGAGGGGCGATGCTCCTTTGGTTCCCGATTGTTTGGTCATTTTGATAGGCTGTCCGGGAACGCGCTCGATTTTAGCACTCGCCGCGGCGGGCGCAAAGGGAGACAGGAGGACGCGGAGCTTGTTGTCATCTTCGGCAATTTCTCGCTCGACTGGGTACTGCTGCCCCTCAAAGAGGACGATGATAGAGTCTTCACTTTTGTTAGTATTCGTATCGCTCATAGTCCGAATAGATTAACTTGTGTGGGCTGAGTTTCAACGGGTTCTGCGGGTTGAGAATCGGTTTTTGCTTGTTTGCGCTTGGGTTTCTTCTTCTCTCTTGACTGCTTAACCTCCGCACGATAGCGACGGTTGGGCAAGTCAGCTTCGAGTTGGGAAAGAATGTCCTGAATGGTTTGGGGTAAGGGTTCGAGGTCTGTCAGCCATGCGAGTCGGGCAATGGGCAAATCCTCATGGGTGCTGGCGGCGACGATGGCTCGACGCTGGCCATCTGCTGTTTCTGGGAGTAAAGTGAGGACAATGCGAACGGTACACCGATTCAACTCGTAAGGTTCGGACGTTTGGGTTTCTTCGTCCGTTTGCAAGGATGCTGGAGATGGGGAAAGAACTTGCAAAAATGCCGTTTCACCTGCTTCGTAACGTTCGCGATCGAATAAGAGGCCGAGTTTCTGAAATTTCTCTTCTGGCGTTAGTTTGGAGGATTTAGAAGGGCTTGCGATCGCCTTGAGTTCTTCAAGACTGGCAGAAATATCGGCTCGGGCGGCGGCTTCTTCTAGTGTTATCCATGCGGTCATGAGATTTCATGAATCAATGAGGGCAATTGTTAAGTTTTCTGGCGCTTTTTCTTTGAGGTTGTTTTTTCGGTTCGATCGCCTTGAAAACTGTTGAGATTGTTGCCTGCCAAGAGTTGGTAGGTTACTTTTCGCCTGCGATAAACCTGCGTCCCTTCTACGGGAATACCTCGTTTCCAAGCCGCAGTAATTGCCTTTTTATTGGCGGTATATTTGGTTTTCTTCACTTTCTTGCGTAGCTCTGGAGGCAATTCATCTGCATCGAGATTTAACTCGCAGGTTACTGTCCGATATTCAGGAGGAAGGTCTTGAGGCGCAATTTCGATTTCACAGGTGGGTGGATTGTCTTTAACGGCAATTCGGCGCTGTTTTCCAGCAATTTCTGTTCCAAACGCACCGCGCTCGTTAAGGGAGAGAATAGTTTTATCGAGTCGGTTTCTCCAGCCTTGCAGTTGGGCGATCGCGCTTTCGTGAATGTCGGTTAAATGCTTCAATCTGGCGGTAACGGCGGCAATTTCCGCATCGATTTGGTCGGCGAGATCGGCATAGGCATCGATGGCGAGTTCTTGCTCTTCTTGGTTTTGTAGGAGGGATTCCAGAAGGCGATCGATCTCCTCCTGAGTCGTTGCTTTTTGGAGAGATCGCCAAAGATGTGCTGCTTTGGTGGAAGTGCTTGCAAGCGATCGCGTGGCTAAAGTCATTTAATATTCTCCATAAGTACAAGTGTGATAATAATCTCGTTCGAGTGCGATTCGTTCGATGAGGGTATCGGTTTCATCTGAAGTTTCTGGAGTTGCAATTGCTGGGGATTGCGATCGCTTTCTTGAGAAAATTTTGATTTTTGAGTGAGTGTTTGATGAGCGATCGCATTGATGATTCAGTCGATCTTCAGGCATTGTTATTTCGCGATGAACCGTTTGGGTTGTGCGGAACAAACGGGGCGATAGCCCTTTGAACTGCCTTATTCTTCTGCGGAGTCCGAGAAATATTGGGGAACATTCATGCGCTCGTGGAGAACGCGCACGACTTCGATCCCATTATCCGATGGGCGGTAAAAAATGAGATGCTTGCCTTCTGGATACATCCGACAGGTGGCAAATAATTCCGATCGCGGACTGCCTTTAGCTGGATTTTGGGCAAGATCGATAAATCTGCGTTCTAGTTGTTTGAGATAGCGATCGGCTTGCTTTTTGCCCCAAGTTTGATAAGTGTATTGCCAAATTCCGACAAGATCCGCATCGGCCAGTCGCGTCAGGCGATATTCAGGCATTCTCTTCTACGGTAGAACTGTTGGCGGCGGCGATGATTTCTGCCACCGAGCGATCGCTGAATTCTCCCCGTTCGGCTTGGTCGAAACCCAAGAGAACGGCATCCCGCAAGGCTTGACGTTTAATATCGAGCATTTGGTCGTGTTGCTCCATCAAGCGCAAGGCTTCGCGAATGACCTCGCTGGCATTGTTGTATAAGCCAGAAGCTACTTTTTCTTTAACCATCTCTTCGAGACGGGGAGTGAGAGAGACGTGCATGGTCGAATTGTGTCGTTACTCTTCCATGCTGCACGAAGCGACAAAGATTGTCAATGTTTGTCGGGTTTTGCAAGCTATTCTCTGGAATCGCAAAAAGTTACTTGTTCGTTTTGTAGGTAACTCTGCTATGATGCTGGAAAAAGCAGTTACTTTCGTAGGTAACTATGACCGACAAACTCCCAAAGCACGTTCTCGACGGAAATATTCTCACCACCACAGACGGGAAAAAGATCGAACTTGCCTCGAAACAATGGCAGGATTTTATTCAAAAGGTCAAACCCAATTCATTTTGGGTCGTTGTGGGAGGAGAGATAGAAGGTTATTCCTGTCGCCGCGAATCCATTCACAACGGCGATCGCTGGTATGCTTACAAGCGCATTCAAGGGAAGTTGAAGAAGCGTTACATTTGTTCGGATGAAGACATGGCACTGAACCCCACTCGAGCCATGTTTCAGGAGATGGCTAAAGCGTTAACCCAACCCGTTAAACCGAGGAAATCCAGCAAGGCGATCGCCCTCGAGGAAATTCAGCAAAAACTAACTCATTGTGAAACCAAAATTACTCGATTAAATGAAGAGAGAGAACAACTCAAAGCAGAAAATAAAAGATTGCAAGCAGAACTCGAACAACGGGATCGGGCGATCGGGAAAAAAAGCGAGGAAGATGTAGAGTTGAAAAAGAAGGAATTTCGCAAGCAAGAAGAACAATTGAAAGCCTTCCGAAAAATCGTTCTGCGAATGCCTTTTTACACTTACGAACCCTTCGACGTTCACAAAACCTCAGTTATTTACGACAAATTCGGAAGGAAATATAAAGTAAGAGGCTTTGGGGATTATTTGGACAAACTTGAGGGCATCAGTACCAATCACCCCAAAAGCGGTAATGGGATCGTTATTCCCAAAGACGCGATTTGGAAAGTTTACGAAACCGATTTCGATGGGATTTTGCCCCAGCCAGTAGGGACGTTTCATGAAACGTCCGTACAAAGAGGCGGAGAAATTGCTCGCGATCGCGGCTTGACCAAAACCCAGTTAAAACAAGCGCGGAAAGTTGGCGATCGCCTCTTGGCTAAAGATGGTTCGGTGTGGAAGTTGACGGGAGAATCGGAGTCTCCCGAAGAGAGGGAATTTCGCTGCTTGTTGGCAGGCGATCGATAAAATTGCTCTTTGTATTAGAAAAAGGTTCTGAAAACCTTGAAAACTCTCATAGTAGATTGACAGCCGTATCAGGAAAAGGTTCTGAAATCGCCTCCATTTTGCCTGAAATTCCAGCCAAAATCGAGCGATCGCGAGTGACTCCTGTAAAAATTTTCCTTATTTTGAAGGTGTATCAGCAAAAGGTCAACGAAATTACGTGATAGAATGAGTTAAGGCGTTTACATCGTGTCAGCAAAAGGTCTATGAGTTGGCTGCAATTCGGAGTTGATGAGAGCGATCGCCTTGTCCCCATTGAGGAAGTTCGCAAAGGCAAGACAGCTCTCAGATGTCCATACTGCGGTGGGCAAGAGCTAATTGCTAAAAAAGGTAAGGTGATGGCATGGCACTTTGCTCATTCTGGGGAGACGTGCCGGCAGGCCTCGGGCGATCGCGAGTTGCCAGTGCTGCCCTATTACAATCGCTTCGATCTCCGCATGGCAGGCAAATACCACTCGGTTCTATGCAAGCTCTGGGCTAATTTTGGGGATGGGTTGTTTTCAAAACCCGTGCATTGTGAGGTTCTGAAGGCAAAAGGTTGTATAGAGTTGAACAGCTACAAACAAAAATGGCAGTTTACCAAGCTCGGCAAGCTGGTAGTAGGAGCGCTATCTCTCAATCTCTTCAACCAACTCCAAAGACCGCTTATTGTCGAACGATTGCAAGAGCTGGAAAACGCGGTTATCGAAGCCAAGCGCAAGGGGACAGTCGCAACGCTGGCCGATGCTCTAACCGATCTCCGACTTTATCGCACTCAATACGTGCGTACCCTAAACCAAACATTATATTTTTTGGAGATTCAAGCAGATGAGGACAAGTTTCACAAAATTGGCGTGACTGAGCGCGAAGTCAGCGATCGCATCCTAGAAATTCGCGCCGATTTAGCCAAGCACTACCAAGATATTAAGATTAAAATCCTCATCACTAAGCCGCGCCGAGGTAATGTTGAACCTTATTTTAAGTATCGCTATCGGCACAATAGAAAAACGGTTGGCAACCATACTGAATACTTTTATTTTGGGGATAATTTAAGACATATTAAAAGCGACTTAAATCGCATGAAACCGCGTGCTTTGAGCAAAACTGAAGAGGAAATGCTTGCCACTGATTTCTCGACAGTGAAGCGATCGCTTTTGACCAAAGCAGGGATGAAAGATGGTAAAAAAGCAGGGCGAAAGAAAAAGCAGCCATACGAAATTCTAATCGACCATCCCGACATTGTTCGGGCGCTAAAACAAGGGTTATCGCTACGGAAGGCTGCTGAAGAGACAGGGGTAGCCGTTAACACCGTTGTTCGGGTGAAGAATGCAATGGGATTTAAGACAGAGCGCGATGTGCTAAAGCTAACCGAGATGCAACAGGAGGCAACGCGGGAGAAATACTATTTACATCGCAACCACGGCCAGAGCGATCGCTAGATTCTTTTATCAATAGGAATTAGCCGTACCGCCCTCAATCATGCCTTGCGAGGGGAAGAGATCGAGCGCGAAATTTTCGAGAAACTCATGGATTGGTTGCGAGACTGGCGATCGCGGAGATAATTGATAAAGGAGACAGGGAAATGAAATTACCACAAAGAGCGATCGCAAAAATCCGGCGCAAGATATGGAAATAGTTGGTTTTAAGCGCGCTATCCTTCACGAGATTTCAAATAAAGAAAGCTGACCGGGAGAAACATTCGATTGTCCCAGGTAGTGGTAGCTTAAATGACAAGCAGTACATAAAGGAATCAGATTGGAGCGCCGATTGTCTTCTGGCATCCGATTGGCATGGTGAACTACCAGCGTCCGTGCCGTGCGTTCGGATTTTGTTAGCTCCGAAGTGTCGTCTCCGGGTTTGATGCACTGCCAGCCGCACTTGTGACAGCGCCACCCAGCCTCTTCTTTCACGGCCAAGGCGATTTCTTTCCAATTGTCGGGATAGCGCTGGCGGCGGGACATACTCTCGATTGATTCGATGGTGTTATAGCATTTTAGCCCATTCCTACTCAGTTGAGGACGGCGCGATCGCAGAGGTCGTCAAGCTGTCGCCTTCGTTTCAATTCCTCGGCCAGTGCGGGAAATCGCTCCAAAGTCGGGTCTTTCTTGAGAATCCGTCGTGCGGCTCGGTATGCTGCATCTAAAAGGGCTTCATCCTCGCTTAAATCCGCTAAAGCAAACTTGAGAATGCCAGATTGTTGCGTTCCCAAAACCTTACCCGGACCGCGCAATTGCAAGTCAAATTCGGCCAACTCGAAACCATCTTGGCAGCGTTCCATCATTTCCAATCTGGCACGGGAGGAATCGGAGAGAGAATCGCTGGCAAGATAGCAGTAGGATTGCCATTGACTGCGACCCACTCGCCCTCGCAGTTGGTGCAATTGTGCCAAACCAAAGCGTTCCGCGTGTTCGATGAGAATGACGGTCGCCAAGGGGTTATCGACTCCCACCTCAACCACTGTCGTACTGACCAGAATGGGGGTTTTGCCCGCTTGGAAATGGGCGATCGCCAGCTGTTTCTCATCAGCTTTCATCCGTCCGTGCAGCAGTCCTACCGAGAATTCGGGGAAGATTTGGACGGATAGGCGATCGCGTTCGGCAATGGCGGCTTTGAGGTCGAGTTTGTCGGAGGCTTCCACCAAGGGCAGGATAATGTAAGCCTGTCTGCCTTGTTGCACCTCCTCTCGAATGCGCTGATAGGCAATGTGGCGATCGCATTTGGGAGAATCGCTCAAGAGTTGGGTGAGAATGGGTTTGCGTCCGGGGGGCAGTTCGTCAATGCGCGAGATCGTCAAATCTCCGTAAGCGGTGAGAGCGAGGGTGCGCGGGATGGGGGTGGCCGTCATGGTCAGGACGTGAGGAAAATGTCCTTTCTGTTGCAATTGGTGACGGGCAACAACCCCAAAACGGTGACTTTCATCGCAGATAACCAATCCCAACTGCTTGAAGTTTACCCGTTTTTGAATCAGGGCGTGAGTGCCGACGAGTAAGGACAGTTGACCCGATGCGATTTTCCGGTAGATGGTTTGGCGGGGTTGGGTTGCGGTCGAACCCGTCAGCAGGGAGGTCGAAACCCCCAAAGGTGCAAACCACTTGGCAATCTTACGATGGTGCTGTCGGGCGAGAATTTCCGTGGGAGCCATCAATGCCACTTGGTAGCCGGCTTGAATGGTGGCGAGAGCGGCAAAACAAGCCACGCAGGTTTTCCCAGAACCCACATCTCCCTGTACCAAGCGGTTCATGGGTTGGGGTTGGCTCATATCCTCGAGGATTTCTCGAATGACACGCTGTTGGGCGGAGGTTAGGGAGAAGGGCAAACCCCCAGCAAAGCGATCGAGCAGGGTTCCGGTTTTGGCGAGAGGGATGCCCGGTTGTTGCTGGAAGGCGCGGCGGCGTTGGAGCATTCCCAGAGCAAGGTAGAAGAATTCATCGAAAGCGAGGCGATCTCGGGCGGTTTTGAGTCCTTCTTGGTTTTTGGGAAAATGGATGTTGGCGATCGCTTCTTGCAGGTCTGCCAGTCCAAACCGCGAACGTAATGGTGAGGGAAGAGGGTCTTCAAGGGGTAAAGCGGAGATACGTGTAAAATAGGACATAGATGTTAAGGACTGTATGTTTTTCTCAGAAATAGTCCCTTAATTGCTCTGTATCTCAATCAATTTCTCATTATAGATGCTGTTATAACTATCAATCGTAGGAACTATTGATATAGTCGCATTCTTCCCTTCGCAATCGTTCATTCCTACGAAAGACTTCCAAATTAGCGCTTGGACCGGGGTAGGTAGTCATACGATATTCAATATTCCCATTTAAAAAACGGTAAACACTCTCTTCATGATAGTAATTTACAACACCATTTTCAAGATAAATACCACCAAAATCGGGAGAGCTTGATTCGTATGTTAAATTTCCTCGATAGCTTGAGATAGTAATTGTAAAAGAGCCACATTTATACTTTTCAAAAAAGTCTGAATGTGCTTCAGAAGAATTATTATTCTCCTTTTTTTCTCTCAACCTTGCTTTGACTTTTAAAACAATCTTTTTTGCAAGTTCTTCAAGTTTTTTGTCTGAAATATTCGAGTATTTACTGTTAGTATTTTTAATACTTTTTAATTCCTGTAATACCGCAGAATTTGCTGTTTCTGTTGCTTCGTCTATGGATAAAGGGGTCTACCGAACTTAGTATGTAAAACTAAGTTGAGAAAAGGGCATCCAACC
>NZ_JCAMRX010000058.1:3667-37800 GCF_059821285.1 Spirulina sp. LEGE 11439 | reverse complement strand
ATCAGTTATCAGTTATCAGTTATCAGTTATCAGTTATCAGTTATCAGTTATCAGTGCTACAATGTTTCATTCCGATCGCCCTCGAGAATATGATGCTGTCCTCGGTTCTCAAAAAGCCATTCCTCAAGGGGCTTTGGTTTTGGGAGGATTAGCGGGGATTAAACAACGGTTATCTAGCCCGATTATCGAGTCGAGAATGGAAGCGACTCGCGAAGCTATTAAGTATGGTAAAAAAGGCCTAGAATTCGTCATTAAAGGACTGCAAGATGAATCAGAACAAGTTCAGCATATCGCTTATCTCTTGTTAAAAAAACGCCAAAACTCAGAAGTGAAACGAGCTTTACGCGCTTATCTTCCTTATCGGTTATTTACTTGTACTAAAACTATTAAAACGGGAAGCGGACTGACTTTAAATTCGACAGGTACCGCGATCGCTTATCAAAAAGGCAAAAATATTCGCGTCCTGAATCTCGATCGCGAGGAAGTTCTTTATACTATTCCCAAATATCCGCGAATGCGAGAAATATATGCGCTTTGTCCCGATGCTAATACCCTCGTGCGGATTAAAAATAGCGTTCATAGTTCGAGTCCTGCGATCGAAATTTGGGAGGAAGGGGAGCTTCAACGCAGTCTTTACGGTCATCAATTGGATATTACCGCGATCGCGATCGATTCTGAAGGCAAAATACTCGCGACCGGCTCTGAAGATGGTAGTATTCGACTCTGGCAGATCGCCACGGGAAAACCCCTCGGAACTTTTAGCACTCATTTAATTTTTGGTTCTCATACTCGTGCTATTTCTCATCTGGCTTTTAGTGCGGATGGCCAGACTCTCATCAGTACCGCACAAGACGCAACGATTAAGCTCTGGGACTTGCGAACCCGCGATCGCCCCTATACCTTGAAAATCTTGTCTCCTCGCACCCTTCTCAGCCCCGTTGGTCTCATTCTGGCGGCGATCGCGTGGCAGGGGAAAATCCAATTATGGGATATCAATCTCGAAAAAAAGACCCATCACCTCATCACAACCTTTGACGATCGCACCTATTCAACATCTGCTTTGACTTTTAGCCCTTACGGCAGAATGCTCATGAGTGGTGCGAGAGATGGGACAATTACATTTTGGGATGTTTACGGAAAAACACAATTTCATCAACTTTCCGGCCACGAAAGCGCGATCGATTCCTTGGTTTTGAGTTCTAATGGCGATCGCTTACTCTCCACTGATAAAAACAAAGTTGTCAAAATTTGGCAAGTTGTTTCAATGAACCATGAACAATAAGCAATTACCGATCGCTCATGTTCCTCAAATTGCTCGTTCATTTTTTCCGTAGGCTTCCCATGCTAAATCCACCAACCCGTTTAAAATGGCTACAGCTACCGTTGCACTACCTTTACGCCCGCTAATGCGAATATTGGGGATCATGGTATCTTGCAAGCGTTCCTTCACTACATCCGCATCGACAAACCCAGAGGGAGTCGCAATCGTCAATGCTGGTCTAATCTCTTCGGCCTCAATTAATTCAACCAATGCCGTCAGTGCGGTTTGTGCCTGACCGATAATAAAAATCGCCTCGGGGTAACGTTTGGCAAGGGTTTGAATACCCCAAGCCACTTGAGATTTACTTTTTTGCGGGCGAGTAATGGTTTCCATGCTGCAATATACAGGGTTCGCAAAAGTTTGCTGAATGGCTGGCGCAATCCCGACTTGAATCATGGGAACATCGACGATAATGGTCGTTCTGGCGGCCAGTGCAGCCACTCCCGATTGTAATGCGCCTTCAGAAAAACCAATTAAGGATTTATACTCGAAATCAGCCGTCTCGTGAATAACCCGTCGGAGAATTTCATATTCTGCGGGGGCAAAATCGTGTTCTCCGATCTCGCGATCGACGATCGCTAAACTCTGAGCGTCTGTGGGATGCCATTCCATAAGCAGTTCAAGGGTCAAAATGCAAAATTCAATAGGTTGAGAGGATTTCGCGATCGCGCCATCGCCTTTCCCTCGACTAATTTATTTAGTTTATCCTCCACTGGAAAAAATAGAATATGTTCGCTTCCTCTTTCGCTCTTTTCTAATGTTATAAGTTTGTTCGTCAGGAAAAAAATTAATGAATAGACTGAAAAAAGCGATCGCATTGGTCATGGCTGTAAGTCTTGTGCTCTTGGCCAAGATGGCGATCGCGCAAACCTATCGTGCTGGCGATTTTACGATTACTCTCGGGCAAAATAATCCTGAAACAGGCAGAACTTATCAAGGTTGCGACTCCCGAGGGAATTGTCTCCGGCTGCATTATGGAACCTCGTGGCGCAATGGCAACCGTCGCGGCATTACTTGGGAGAATGGCGATTATTTCTATGTTGTTTCTTGGCAGGATAGCGATCGCGATAGTTTTATGTATTTAACTGTGTTTCATGGCGAGGAAAAACTCTTGCACGAACGACTGCAGCCCCTACGATCGCCCGAGTAAATTCAGAGATTACTCTAGTTTTTTGACATCCACTTCAATCGCTTCGATATCAATCGTTCCGGGCGGAGTAATGCGAACAAATTTTCCTTTTTCCACCTGAAGGGGTTCGTTACAATTGGGACAGTTAATATCGAGACCATTAAAACCCGTAAAAGAATAACGACAAACGGGACATTCATCTTCTATGACATTGCGACCGACCCACCAACGCAAGACAAAAAAACCAACAAAGAGCAGAACAAACGGTAAAGCAATCAGAATAAAGAGCCAATTGAGAACCCAACCCAGTCCCAATGAACTCAGAAGAATGATAAAGGCTAAAACAGTTAACCAACAACCCACTCCCGATAAATTAATTTGAGCGAGTCTAGAAAAATTCTCATTCATAATTTCGATCTCCTAGGCTTGTGCCTTCTCTGCTTCTTCTAATAATTGTCTTAATTGCTGTGCTAGAGTTTCTTTTCCAAATTTAGCAAGAGTACATTCACGCAACCATTCGCCGTTACAGCGCAGATCGGTTTGTTCGGCAAGACAAGTTAATATTTCGATACAGGCTGCTGCCACGGCTTCAACATTTCGATGAGGGACTTGCCATCCCAACTTACCATCTTGTAGGGGATCTGCGGAGCCGTCGGCATCCCCCGAAAGGACGGGAATGCCCGAGACCAAGGCTTCGAGATAGACAATACCAAATCCTTCTTGAGAGGGCATGATATAGGCATCGGCAATGCGATAATGGGCGGGAAGGTCTTCGGTAGCCACGAAACCCGCAAAAATCACCCGATCGCTCATCCCTAATTCCCGGGCCAATTTCTCCAAGCGCGGGCGATCGTCTCCCCGTCCAACCACCAAATATTTGACTTCAGGAAACACTTTAATAATTTCTGGCAGGGCGCGGATCGTTACGTCTACCCCTTTATAAATATCTCCCGACCACAAGCGTGCCACCGTCATCAGCACTTTGGCATTCTCTAAATCGTATTTTTGCAGCAGGTGGGAGGGTTTGCGATCGCGATGGAAAATCGCACCATCCACCACGCAAGGCAGCAAGCGGACTTTTTTGGGGGAAATTTCATTGGCAAGACAAGCGCGATCGCGACTGTAGCGACCGATAGTCCAAATAGAATCGGCTTGTTGCAAGGCGCGGCGTTGTGTTTTCGGTAAGGGATCCCACACTTCTTTACCATAAGTGAGAACTGTATAGGGGATTCCGATCGCGCCACACAATACCTGAATCAGGGGAGCTAAATTAATATGACCGCAAAAAACGTGCTGGGGGCGGCGCAATAACAAACAGGTCAATAGTGACATTGCCAGTTTAATGCGTCCGAGCCAAGGGGGGAGGGTTTGCAGATAGTGAAATTTTATGCGATCGCTAACAAAAGGATTTTCGCACGCCGACGAGTCGCGTAAGAGAAAAATTTCAGCGCGTTTGCCCGGTTGCGAGTCAGATAATTCCAGATAAGCCTGTAAAATATCTTTAACGTAGGATTGAATGCCGCCTTCTCGCGTAAAAATCTCTAGAAACACAAAAACACGATCGACAGTATGTTTTGAATTGGGCAAAATATTAACTCCTGAGTAGAGAAGATGTTAGTTACCGGTTGCGAGCTTCGATCGATAGAACCGATCCTCATTCATTGATAATTGCTCATTATTTATTGTTCATTGTTCGAATGGGTTCGACTTGTCCGAGTTTAATACGTTCCAAATCTTTAGTTACCATTTGCTCGATGAGTGCTGATAAACTCATTTGCGGTTGCCATTGTAAATTCTCTTTAGCTTTGATGGGATTGGCAACCAATTGAAAATGTTCGTCCGGTCGCAAAAATTGAGGATTGATAACCACATAATTTTGCCAGTCGAGATCGACGCAATTAAAGGCCATCGCCACTAATTCTCTGACGCTATGAAGTTGTCCCGTACCGATGGCGTAATCTTCCGGGCGATCGGCTTGCAGCATTCGCCACATGGCTTCCACATAATCCCCGGCATACCCCCAATCTCGCTTGGCATCTAAATTGCCCATTTCTAACACATTACAATACCCTAACTTAATTGAAGCGGCAGTCAAGGTAACTTTACGAGTCACAAAAGAAGGGGGACGGCGCGGGGATTCGTGATTGTAGAGAATGCCGCTACAGGCAAATAAATTGTAGCGATCGCGATGGTTTACCATTGTCCAATGAGCGTGCAGTTTTGCTGCTGCATAAGGGTTCTTGGGGCGGAAAGGGGTGTTTTCGTCTTGGGGGGAAACATCTACCGTGCCGAACATTTCCGAACTGCTGGCTTGATAAAAACGAATGCGATCGGAGAGTCCGACCTGTCTGGCGGCGGCTAATAAGCGAGTAGCAGTACCGGTAATTAAATCGAGAGTGCCGAGGGGATCGTCCCAAGAGTCCGGAACAAAACTAGGGGCAGCTAAATTATAAATTTCATCGGGTTGCAGTTCTTCGACAACTTCACGCAAGATTTGTGGATCCGTGAGATCGACAGCACGAATGATTACTTTTTCTGCAAGTTCGTCGAGTTTGGCAATACTACTGCGACGTTGGGGGGGAATGAGTCCGACAACGCGATACCCCTTCTCTAAAAGTAAGAAAGAGAGATAATAGCCGTCTTGACCTGTAATCCCTGTAATCAGGGCTGTCTTGATCATTTATCAATTATCAATATTTAACTGTTAATTATAAATAGGTCTGGGGACTTCATCAAACTTGCACTTCAGAAGCATGGCTTTCGCTTGTCGCGATCGCAAAATTTTTCCCTATATTTGCTGTAGAAGAAAAAGATCGCGTATTCTAGAATGAATACAGGAATCAGGGTGTAGATTACGATGATTAATTTATTGGTACAGTCTGCCTTTCAGACTGGGTGCGTGAGTGTAGCTTCCGAAGCTCTCTTACGCCAACTTATTCAACAGCATATCATTCAACCTGCGGATTTGCCCGCACTCGATGCTCTCGATCGCGCCGTGATTGCCGGACGCATTCGGCGAGAGGGTTTGGGAGATTGGCCGGCGATCGCGAGAAATATGTCTCCCGCAATGAGCTAATCTCAGTGACTTAATTCGTAATAATATTTTTTACCAGGAAGGGAAAATTAGAAAAACTTTTTCCCTTCCCTTTTATTGACGCTTTGATGTCAGCAATATCGCACAGATTGTTCTAACGGCAAAGGTTCTCCTGTTTCCGCATCGGTATTTTGACAGGCGAACATTGTATGTGCGGGAATTTGTTCAAATAAAATATCATTTTCCGATTCCGATCGCATGAGAATGTATCCTCGCAATTCTTTCATCGGGAGTTGGGTGATTTCATCAATTTCTGATGTGAACGATCGCAAAACTAAGGATGCGGAAGGGTCGCAACCATTCAGGATTTTTGCTGCGAACAACTCTTTCATCCCGATTTCATAGCCGTATTCTACTCGATCTCCTTGACGTTTTAAATCGATTGTGAAGGAAGTATTACGACTATCTAAAAATGTAGCGATCGCGCTGTTCGAGCAATGTTCTTCGAGACAGTCTAGCAGGTTTTGCAATCCAGATTTGCTCATAAAATTTTAGGCTTTCGAGTTAAAAATCCAACTATCTGAACGATGCCAACCTAGATAAACTAATACTCCGATGGAAAATGCACTCGATTCTAAATTAGATTCTAATCTGATTCTGAGGATATCTCCTGTCGCGATCGCCCTAACGACAATCTCGAGATGAGTTCCTAAATAGGTGATTTGTTGAATGCGTCCTCGAAAACAGTTTTCGCAGTTGGCAAGGGGTTCTCTGTCTATTTTAATCTTTTCTGGTCGAAGATTGAAAATGATGCGCTCTTTTGTTTTTATTTTCTCTTCTCGAGGGGATTTACTCGCCAACACCAGTCCTTTTTCAGTTACGATCTGTCCCGTTTCATTCAGATAGCCGTGTAATAAATTGGTTTCCCCGATAAAATCGGCGACAAAGGGGGTTTGCGGATGTTGGTAAATGTCCCGAGGGGAGCCTATCTGCTCGAGGCAGCCTTGTTGGATGATGGCGATGCGATCGCTGAGAGAAAGAGCTTCTTCGCGCTCGTGGGTGACCATGAGAAAAGTGAGTCCTATTTCTCGATGCAGCCGCGATAATTCGGACTGCATTTCTTTGCGTAATTTTAAATCTAATGCTCCTAAAGGTTCATCTAACAAAAGAACAGCAGGTTGATTGATTAAGGCTCGTGCTAAAGCGACACGCTGTTTTTGTCCTCCAGAAAGGCGATCGGGATATCGCTGGGCAAATTTTTCTAATTTGACTTGTTTGATGGCTTGTTGAACTCGTTCCTCTCGTTCGAGTTGGGGGCATTTTTTCAGTTTCAAACCAAAGGCAATATTTTCTTGTACGGTTAAATGATTGAAGAGAGCATAACTTTGGAAAACCGTGTTAACTGGGCGACGATAGGGAGGAATCTCGTTCATTAATTGTCCTCGCAGCCAAATTTCTCCAGAATAAGGGCGTTCAAATCCCGCGATCGCTCTTAGAATTGTCGTTTTTCCACAACCCGACGGACCGAGCAAACAAAAAAACTCGCCTTTCTCAATCTTTAAATCAAGGTCCTTGACTACAATTTCGCCATCAAAGGCTTGGGAAAAGTGACGTAATTCAAGTTCTGTTGCCATGCTAGAAAGAACAAGGAATATTTCCTGAGTTTATATTAAAATATACTTCCGCGATCGCATCTATGCGAATAGATAATGAATTACCACGGACTGCCAATGAGGGTAAATCCACTCCAAAAATAAGGATGGATGAAAATGCGATCGCCGAGTTTAGCGAGTTCGGGAGGGAGAGGAAAAGAGATATCAGAGATGAAAATATTGCCGTCTTCTAACCTTGTTTCCCCCTGTAACAAGGCTAATTGAGCCTGACGCAATGCCTCGGCTTTAATCGGTGTTTCTCGCAGGCGATCGTAAAAACTCCCCATTAACGCTAGGGTTCCTTCATCACTCACGTACCATAAGCTGCCTAAGGCAGATTTTACTCCCGCAGCTACGGCTAAGCCAGCAAATCCTAATTCTGCTTCTACGTCACCTAAAGCCGTCTGACAAGCACTCAAAATTAATAACTCTGTGGTTGGATCATTTAAATTCAACTCTCTCATGCGATCGAGGGACAGCTTGCGATCGCCCAAGAAAATATGCGATTGACTGGGTTTTCCGGCTCGGAATTCCCCGTGAGTTCCCAAATGAACGATACCGTAAGAGGCTTGCTGGCGTTCCCTTTTCAGCCGCTCTGAGGTAAATTCTTCATTGAGAAAAAATTCTCCCAGCCAAAATTGGTCGATAATCTCTAATTCTAAAGGAACTGCTGGGAGAGGAGCTTGCTCGGTAAATTCGGATGCTCCCATGGCTAAAACCTCAACGTTCCTCACATCTTTGTAGGTGGTATCTGTGAGGGATAGGCTGGGCATTAAACCCATGCTATAACGTTCGATGAAAAAATTCTCGCCACTGTGAAGAGCGGCGATGGGCAGCGATCGCAATCCTGCGTTCAGAATAAAGGCAATATTATCAATTTCTCTGGCCTCGAGGTCGGCGGCGAGGGGAGCGATTATCCATTGATATAATTGCTGAGCATGGGGGAGAAATGCGGTAGGACGGCGAACATTTGTAATTGTGTTGCGGAATCGATCGGCCTGTTTTAAGACTCGCTCTCGGGTGGCTTCAGGCAATTGTCGCATGACGACTTCTCCATTCGCCGTCACCAGAACCAGTTGTAAGATATCGCTATCGGAAATTCCCTCAGTTTCAGCTAATTCTAAACCGCGATCGCTGAAATGAAGGATTTCCGAGGAAGCAAGGAAGGTATCTGAGGGGCGATCTCCGATTGTAGAAGGAGAAAACATGACATAAAGAATTGCAGGATTGATTCCTGTTTGTTTGACAATATCTTTTAAGGTTTCTCGAGCATCAGCAAGGGTTTTTGACTCAACACTATCCAAGCCAAAATAAGTCTGAAAATCTTCTGTTATGGTAATTTCAATTTCTTCAACTCCGGGATCGAACAAAGATTCGCCTAAATTGGTGCGATCGCGAAAGTCTTCATAAGTCAAAAACTCTTCTGTTCTAATTTTTTCAATCGGATTACAACTAACCAAACAGCCGGCATCAAATCCGATCGCGTTAACCGTTACAGTTGCCAGATCGTTCGTTGTATTTACTTCTTCTCCAGTGAAAGATAGACTTTCTACTTGAAAGAGTAATTCAGTTGAGATCGTTGCATTGACTATAAAAGTCAAGATCAGAGAAGCATTAGATCCTTCTGTAATCGTGTCGTAACTGCCATCAATTTTATCAATCGTCCAGATTCTCGTATCTGAATTGTAAGTGCCAATGGAAGGAGAAAATCTTTCTAAAGTTACTCCATCGGGAAACAAAAGTTGTAGGGAAAGACTACCCACGGCATCAGGGCCATTATTGACAAGATTGAGCGTAACAGTAATCGTATCTTTTGGATAAGTAACAACACTATCAACACTAAATGTAGGTTCTAAATCAGCATTAACTTCAAATGCGCCAACATCTACAACACCTCGATTGAATCCTCGCTGATCTGTACTGGGTGCTTCTGAAGAGTTTCCTGCATTAATGGCAGGACTTCCGGGTAATAAAGCATGGGTTTCTGTCGAACCTCCATAATTTCCTAATGAAGATAAAACAGGATTGATGGGATTCCCTGTAGTTCCAACGAGAGTGCTAGTAGTAAATTGTCCCGTGCTATCAATTCCGATCAGATTATTGCCGCGATCGATGAAATTTGCATTGTTTCCATTCTTACTGACATCTGGATCTACTAAAGCGCTATTGCCAGCAATAATACTGTTCATAATTGTTGTTTCTGAAGCCATAAAACCATCTAGAAAAATGCCACCACCTGATGCCGATGAACTGTTATTGTAGATTGTACTATTATTAATTGTTGTGGCATTGTTGAAACTGTTAAGACCACCTCCATTTGATAATGCAAAGTTACTTGATATTGTACTATTAATGATTTTTATCGTATTGTTACTGCTATAAATTCCACCTCCTATTGTACCTGAAGAGTTACCGGAAATAGTGCTATTATTAATTGTTAAAATACTATCGTTTCTACTATCAATTCCACCGCCAGATCCGCTCGCAGAGTTATTAGCTATCGTACTATTATTAATTATGAGAGTGCTACTATCACCAAATCTCAAAATACCGCCACCATTCCCTCCTGCAGAATTACTGGATATCGTGCTATCATTAATTTTTATGGTATTCTCGAAACCTTGAATCCCTCCACCATTCCCATTCGTGGAGTTGCTTGATATCGTGCTATTACTAATTACTATATTACTATTTGCACTATAAATTCCACCACCACCACCACCACCGCCGGAAAAATTACCAGAAATCATACTATTATTAATTGTTAAATTACTATTTTGTTCATTATAAATTCCACCACCAGTTGATGATGCAGAATTACCAGAAATAATGCTATTATTAATTGTTAAATTGCTATCTTTACTGCGAATTCCACCACCACTCCCAGTTATGCTACCATTGAGAATTGTTAAGTTGCTGAGGGTGATAGTAGAATTATCAATTTCAAAAATATGTGCATTATTATTGCCATTCAAAATAATATTATTAGTTTCACCGTCGATGGTTAAAGTTTTCCCGGTAATATTCAAGAACGCATTGAGCAAAATTGTCATATCCGTGCTAAAACGAATTTCATCACCATTCGCAGCACTTGCAATTAAATTTCTTAACGTTCCTATCCCACTATCATTACTATTTGTTACTGTTAAAATATCTAATGTATTGCTATAAGCATTCAAGGTCGAGTTGGTAAACGCTATATCGGCTTCGATCGCACCAATTTGTTTTTCTAAAACCCAATCTCCTCCCAATACACGATTCCCGGTTAAATTCGTCGATGCTGCGATATCTGCTCCTGTTTCTCGGGCAATATTATTTAATAGTGCATCTCCGGCTTCTCCTAATGCTGTAAAACAACTATAGAGCAAAATATCTGCCTTCGGACTCAATGCCGAGCGCCAATTCCGAAATGTATCTCGATACTCCTCAAAATTATTCGCACTGACAAAGGCATTTCCTAACCAAAAGTTTCCTTGGCTTCCTTCTGATATAATATGAATTTCATCTATTTTTCTCCCTTGTTCTTCGATAAGAGATAACTCTTCCTCAATCAAGTTAATTCCATTTTCTTCCTGTCTTACGACTACGCTTCTCGTCCCGGCTTTGCCGCCATAAAGCAAGGTTTGATAATCTGATACTGTCTCATCAATAAATACAGAAATAAGGGGAGCATCTGCGGTTTGGGTAAATAAAGTTACGCTAGAGGCACTATCTAACTCTTCTCCTTGAATCAAAGGTATTTCACTCGGTAAAATATGAATCTGATTGGCTGCTGCAAGATGTACATCTCTGCCTCTAATTTGTCCCGCAATAGAAATATCTCCCGAATTTAACGGAAATTGTGCGATCTCATTCTCGTTTTCAATTGCGATCGCATTTCTAACTTCAGGCGTGGTTAATAATTCTGGCAGATCGAGAGGATTTAATCCTGTAGCGATCGCATCGAGGGGAATTTCTAAGCTCAAAAGACTGCCATCGCGAGAAATTTTTACCCGATTTGTACCGGGAATAGTTGCAAGTATAATATTACCACCTTCTGCTACAATTGTTCCTAAATTAATCACACTCCCTGCTAATAAATTCAGATTATTTCCGGCATTAACGGTTAAATTTCCGGCATTAATAATTGGGGCGGGTTCTGGGATATCGAAAGCAAATTGTGAAGGATTTCCGATTAAAGATTGGTAATTATTTGCTTCCAGTGCATTAAACCAGTTCCCATTCTCAAAACCAATTCCTGTCGCTGTTGTTGCAAAAAAATCTCCCGAAACATTTAAACTCGAATTGGCACCAAAAACAATTCCGGCTGGATTCATTAAATAAAGATGAGAATTTCCACCGGTAACTTGGATTAAACCGTTAATAATAGATGCTTCACCTCCATTGACGCGAGCCAGAATATTTTTAATATTGGGTTGCGAGAGAAAGTTAGCAATTTCTGCGGTATTTAAACCAAAACGTTCAAAACTGTGAAATAAATTTTCTCCGTCCTGCGATCGCACTCCTCCACTAATATCATAGCTCGTTCCCTTCACTGTTACTCTTGTTTGCGTTTCATCAATTTCGGGAATAATGGAATTACCTCGAGCAATTCCTGTTGGGTTGACAAGAGTATTTCCCAAAGACAATAAACTGGCTAAAGATAGTAATAAAATCCAATAATTGCAGCGAGAAACGTGGCCAAACATGAATTTAAAAGAATTAATTCTATCTTTACCTTAGCATTGATACTTGATAATGGATTACCACGGACTGCCAATGAGGGTAAATCCACTCCAAAAATAAGGATGGATAAAAATGCGATCGCCGAGTTTAGCGAGTTCGGGAGTGAGAGGAAAAGAGGTATCAGAGAGGAAAATATTGCCGTCTTCTAACCGTGTTTCTCCACGTAACAAGGCTAATTGAGCTTGACGCAATGCCTCGGCTTTAATCGGGGTTTCTCGCAGGCGATCGTAAAAACTCCCCATCAATGCTAATGTTCCTTCATCGCTCACGTACCATAAGCTCCCCAAGGCAGATTTTACCCCTGCAGCTACGGCTAAGCCGGCAAATCCTAATTCTGCTTCTACGTCACCTAAAGCTGTCTGACAAGCGCTCAAAACTAATAATTCCGTGGCTGGATTATTTAAGTTCAATTCTCTCATGCGATCGAGGGATAGTTTGCGATCGCCCAAGAAAATATGCGATTGACTGGGTTTTCCAGCTCGGAATTCCCCGTGAGTTCCCAAATGAACGATACCGTAAGGGGCTTGCTGGCGTTCGCCTTTCAGCCGCTCTGAGGTAAATTCTTCATTGAGAAAAAATGCTCCTTGCCAAAATTGGTCGATAATCTCTAATTCTAAAGGAACTGCTGGGAGAGGGGCTTGCTCGGTAAACTCGGAGGCTCCCATAGCTAAAACCTTAACATTCCTCACATCTTTATAGGTGGTATCTATGAGAGACAAACTAGGCATTAAACCTATGCTATAGCGTTCGATGAGAAAATCCTCGCCATTGTGAAGAGCAGCGATGGGTAGCGATCGCAATCCTGCATGCAAAATAAAGGCAATATTATCAATTTCTCTGGCTTCGAGGTCATCTTTGAGAGGGTTAATTATCCATTGGTACAATTGCTGAGCAGAGGGGAGAAAAGCTGTAGGACGGCGAATATTAGTAATACTGCTTCGGAGTCGATCTGCTTGTTTCATCACTCGCTCTCGGGTGGCTTCCGGCAATTGTCGCATAACGACTTCTCCATTAGCTGTCACCAGAACCAGTTGTAAGATATCGCTATCGGAAATTCCTGTAGCCTCGGCTAATTCTAAACCGCGATCGCTGAAATGGAGGATTTCTGAGGCAGCAAGGAGAGTCTCTGAAGGGCGATCGCTGATGTTAGCAGGAGAAAACATTACATAGACGATCGCGGGATTAATTCCTGTCTGTTTGGCAATATCTTGTAGGGTTTTTTGTGTTTGCGCGAGAGAAGGAGAAGCAAGATCGCCTAAGTCAAAATATTGGGCAAATTCTTCGGTTACAGCTTCTTCTATTTCCTCCACACCGGGATCGAATAAAGATTCACCTGTATTACTTGCAACAAAAAAGTTGGTAGATTCTAAAAATTCATCTGAGTTTTCTTCAACATTACCGCACTCGGGCGGGCATCCTCCTGCTGTGGCGATCGAGTTAACAGCGATCGTAGAAATATCATTATCAACATTAATTGTCTCTCCGGTAAAACCAAGAATTTCTACACCAAATTCTAATGTTGCCGAATTATTTTCTGTAACAGTTAGAAAGAGATTGAGTTCGGTACTGGCCTCTGCATCAATTGTATCATAACTACCATCAATTTCTGCGATCGTCCAAATCATTGTATCGACATTATACGTGCCTGTAGAAGGTTCAAAATTATTCAACGATACACCGTCAGGAAAGGTAAGTTGTAAGGAAATCGCTCCCACCGCATCGGGTCCATTATTAACAAGATTAAGCGTTACGTTAATAGTATCACTCAGAAAAGTAATTTCGCCATCTACCATAAACGTTGCCTCTAGATCGGCATTCACTTCAAATGCACCAATATCTACAATGCTGCGATCAAATCCTCTTTGATCTACATCAGGCGCATCTGAAGAAGTTCCGGCATTAATGGCAATACTTCCGGGTAATAAAGCATGGGTTTGGGTCTCGCCACCATAACTTCCGAGTGGGGAAAGATTGAGATCGCTGGTGCTAATACTAATTCGAGTATTGCTGTTAGTAAATTCTCCTGTATTATCAATGCCAATGAGATTATAACCGCGATCTGTAATTGTAATATTACCATCATCGCTAGTATCATTCGTTGCTGAATCTCCTGCATTGTTGCCCGCAATAATACTATTTAAAATAGATATTTCTGCCGACCCAACACCGCTATTCTGAAAATAAACTCCACCGCCTTCATTGTTGGTACTATTTCCAAAAATAGTGGCATTCGTTATCGATAAAACTAAATTGCCATTTTGACTATCGAGAAAAATTCCTCCACCATTATTATTTGCAGAATTTCTCGATATTGTCAAGTTTGTCATCGTGACAGAATTACTATCGTCCAGTGAAATTCCTCCTCCTTCAATAGTGGCAGAATTTCCCGATATCGTAGTATCTTTAATTGTTACAGTGCTGTCTTTAATAAATAGTCCTCCTCCATTTTCCTCTGCTGAATTTCCCGATATTGTACTATTTGTAATGGTTACATTCGTATCCTTGGTACTAATTCCACCTCCTGCTGCTCCTGTTCCTACTGCATTATTTCCAGAAATCGTGCTGCTATTAATTGTTAATGTGCTATTATTCCTGCTGCCTATCCCACCGCCATCAAATCCTACTCCAGAAGAATTCCCAGAAATCGTACTATTGTTAATTGTTATATTACTATTGTTAATTGAAATTCCACCACCATCCCCAATCGTTTTGCCATTGCGAATTGTTAAGTTATCGAGAGTAACAGTAGAATTAATAATATCAAAAATACGGGAGTTGTTTTGTCCATCTAAAATAATATCGTTTATGCCACCATCAATTGTTAATGTTGTCGTGTTAATATCAAGCTCTAGGTTCAGAAAAATTGTCATATTCGTGCTAAAACGAATTTCATCTCCGCTTCCAGCACTATTAATCAAATCTCGTAATGTCCCCGAGCCACTATCAGCACTACTGGTTACTGTTAATGTATCTAATGTATCGGTATAAGCATTTAAGATAGAATTGGTAAATGCTATATCGGCATCGATCGCACCGATTTGTTTTTCTAAAACCCAATCTCCTCCCAAGATACTACTCCCGGTTAAATTCGTCGAGGCTGCGACATCTGCTCCTGTTTCTCTGGCAATATTATTTAATAGTGCATCTCCGGCTTCTCCTAATGCTGTAAAACAACTATAGAGCAAGATATCGGCATTCGGACTCAATGCCGATCGCCAATCCTGAAATGTGTCTCGATACTCTGCAAAATTTTCTGCACTGACAAAGGCATTTCCTAACCAAAAATTTCCTGCGTTTCCTTCCGAGATAATATGAATCTCATCTACTTTTTGCCCTTGTTGCTCGAGCAGAGATAGCGCTTCACTTATTAAGTTAATACCATTTTCTTCTCGTCTGACAACAACGCTTCTTGTCCCCGATCTTCCACCATAAAGTAAGGTTTGATAATCGGATACGGTCTCGTCAATAAAAACTGAAGCAAGAGGAGCGTCTGTTGTTTCGGCAAATAAAGTGACGCTAGACGCACTGTCTAATCCTTCTCCTTGAATCAAAGGTATTTCACTCGGTAAAATCTGAATTTGATGGGCTGCTGCGAGATGTACGTCTCTGCCTCTAATTTGTCCCGCAATCGAAATATCTCCTCTATTTAAGGGGAATTGCGCGATCGCATTCTCGTTTCCAACTGCGATCGCGTTTCTTACTTCAGGTGCTGTTAATAATTCCGGTAACTCGAGAGGATTAAATCCTGTGGCGATCGCGTCTGTCGGAATTTCTAAACTTAAAAGATATCCTTCTCGGGAAATTTTAACGCGATTACTTCCCGGAATGGTAGCAAGGAGAATATTGCCCCCTTCTGCTTCAATTGTTCCTAAGTTGATAACACTTCCTGCTACTAAATTGAGGTTATTGCCATCATTAACTGCTAAATTTCCAGCATTAATAATCGGGGCAGGTTGTTCGAGAGCGAAGGTGAATTGTATAGGGTTTCGGATTAAAGATTGATAGTTATTGTCTCCGAATGCCTGAAACCAATTGCCATTATTAAACCCAATTCCTGTAGCCGTTGTTGCAAAAAAGTCTCCCGTAACATTTAAACTCGAATTTGCACCAAAAATGATTCCGGCTGGATTCATTAAATAAAGATGAGAATTTCCTCCTGTGACTTGTATTAAACCATTAATAATTGAAGGATCGCCTCCATTGACCCGAGCAAGAATATTTTGAATATTGGTTTGTGAGAGAAAGTTGGCAATTTCTGTGGCATTTAAACCAAAATGTTCAAAACTATGAAATAAATTCGCTCCGTCTTGCGATTGCACTCCTCCACTAATATTATAGGTCGTACCATTAACTGTTACACTGGTTTGAGTTCCATCAACTGCAGGAACAATAGAGTCTGCCCGAGCGACACGATCGATATTACCCAAAGAGAGTAAACCAACAAAAGATAAGCAAGAAATCCAGAAGCTACAGCGAGGTAGACGAGAAAACATAACCTTCATCTCAAACAGTTCATTTTTTATTTTACTGTAGCCTTAAAAATTGGCAATTGTCAAATCGAGTTTTATGGCTTTTTTGCTTTATTCTCACTCTGTATATTTTTGATTTCTTCTGGCTGAAATTGTCGAGTTTCATCGAGTTGCCAACTTCGCAATTCTTCTACTTTTCCTTGAGTTAAAGAGAGGATAAGATAAGAATAGCCAGACCAAGCGATCGCGCGATCGAATTCAGAAGGAATCGCGGCGGCATCAGGATGAGAATGGTAGAATCCTAACACGATCGCATTCTGTTCTCTAGCTTGTTTTTGTGCTTGCAAAAGTGCTTCAGGGGCGATAAAAAAGTTTCTCTCTTTTTGACCCTTACGTTCGGGTAGATCGACGATTTTTGGTAAACTTGCTGCTAATTCTTCATGCCATATATTTTGAGTGGGAATAATATCGAGAATAACCTTGCGATCGCGCAAGTGCGGCAAAGCCCTATCCTCTTCATTTTTTCCTAAGATAATCCCACAGCATTCTTCTGGATAGGTTTCTTTTGCATGACAAACAAGGTTGCTAAACTGTTCTGGATCGATCTGAATAACCATCAAAACTCCGAGCAATATGAATTGTTAAAAATAGATTTATTTTTTGAAAAAGACTATTAACTGGCTTGTCGCTTCTGAGAAAGTAAGTTAAGATCGCAATATATTATGCGATGGACATTCATGATTTTAGAATCTTGATTATGGCACTACAAAAAATCTTAATTCCTTTATCTATTTTAACCCTCGCGAGTATCTGGCGACTCTCTTCGGCTCCTCGCGCTCTGCAATTTCAATCTTTGGATGAAGTTTTGCCCAATTCAACGCAAACTCAAGATACCCAAACTGTCTCTTATACTCGACCGGACAATAGTTTACAAAATAATTCACAAGATAATCCTTTAATTGTGCAAAGCCCAAGCATTCCTCTCGATGGTCGTCCGGTTTACGTTCGCAAACAAGGACAATGGCACGAGGCTATTTTAACGCGCTGGGGGTGGAATAGTTCGACCGGAGAACAATATAGCGTTTCTTATGTTGCCAATAATTCAACAGAAACAGGCGTGACTCGCGATCGCATTTTAACCTTAGAAGAAGCACGACAGCGAGGAATTGCCACGAATGTTTACGATCTAGCCAGTCAAGCCGGGATTGAGCAAATGTTAAATGCTCATAATAAATGGCGAAACACAGTGAACGTTCCTCCTGTACAATGGTCCTCAAATTTAGCCAATTACGCGCAAGAGTGGGCAAACAAGCTATTACGAGAAAATAAATTTGAACACCGTCAAAACTTATCTTATGGGGAGAATTTAGCCTCTGCATCGGGACAGCAATTAAGCCCGGAAAGAGTAGTAGATATGTGGGGAAATGAAGTGCAAGATTATAGCTATGCTAATAATAGCTGTCAGCCCGGAAAAATGTGCGGTCACTATACCCAAGTCGTCTGGGAAAGTACCCGAGAAGTTGGCTGTGCTGTGGCGAGAAATAGCGATCGCGAGGTTTGGGTCTGCAACTACAATCCTCCCGGAAATATTATCGGACGAAAACCGTATTAGGGATGCGATCGGGTTTAAGGTAAAGTTTGTATGGTTATAGAATGACTAAGCGATCGCCTCTTTACCCGAGATTGAACATGAAAATTTTAATAGTTTTGACTTCTCACGATACCTTGGGCAATACCGGACGAAAAACGGGATTTTGGCTCGAAGAATTTGCCGCACCTTACTATATCTTTGTCGATGCTGGAGTCGAAGTCACCCTTGCTTCTCCGGCAGGCGGACAGCCTCCCCTCGATCCTACAAGTTCTGCACCTGAATATCAAACCGAAGCCACTCAACGCTTTAATAAAGATAAAGAAGCCCGAGAAAAACTCGCTGCAACCGTTCCTTTAAAAGAAATTAAAGCCGAAGATTTTGCCGCCATCTTTTACCCCGGCGGACATGGACCCATGTGGGATTTGGCCGCCGATGAAATTAATGCCCAATTAGTCGGGGATTTTTACGATCGCGGTAAAGCGATCGGCGCAATTTGTCACGGACCCGCCGCCTTAGTTCGCGCCCGAGATAAACAAGGAAATTCCATTCTCCAAGGGCGATCGTTAACTTGTTTTACCAATGTTGAAGAAACAACCGTCGAACTCGATAAAGTCGTTCCTTTTCTCTTAGAAACGCGGCTCAAAGAACTCGGGGGAACTTTCACAAATGCCGAGCCTTTCTCTGCCCATTGCGTGCGAGACGGACAAATCGTGACGGGTCAAAATCCCCTTTCCTCAGAACCTGCAGCCAAGGCCATTCTAGAGATATTGACCTCTGCCACAGCCTAACAGTGCAATTGGTTAAAATAAATACATTACAGCATTGGAGCAAGCGCTTATCGAAACCATCTACGGCAACCCGCAAGGACTCAAACCCAGTCAGACCAAGCAACTCAAGCGGCTTTATCAACAACGCTTGCCTCAAGAATGCCTGACAACCCCCGAATTTGCCCAACGACTCGCCGCCATTAGTACCGAGATTAAGGATAATGTCTGCGCTTATGTCAACCGTCGGGGACAAGTCATGCGCGTGGGAGTGGGAACCCCCCGTCAAACGCAAATCCCTCCTCTCGAACTTCCGCGTTATGGGGCAGAACGTTTGTGTGGTATTCGCTGCATTGCCACGAACTTAAAATCCGAGATTCCTCATACTGCCAGTTTGACAGCTATGGTCATCCAGCGTTTGGATGCCTTGGTCGCCCTGAACTTGACCGGAGAAGGCTTTGAACGGCGAGGAGGTGGGGCAACCGGATATGTTGGGGAAACGTATTACGCTCACCTCATCCCGCAAACCGAACGCAGCGATCGCGAGCCTATTTACTGGATGCTATCTTCTCCTTTAAGTCTTGATATTTTAAGCCAGCAAAATTTTCTCGAGCTGGTGGAAGGACTCGAGGCAGAATTTCGTCGGGAATATATCGCCTTAGATGTTGACGAGAACCGCGATCGCGTCGCCATTGTCGGACTGCAAACCCAAAAAATGAGCGATCGCGCCTTTAGCGATGGCTTGGTGGAGTTAGAACGCTTGGTGGATACGGCGGGAGGGGAAGTCGTGCGAGTTCTCTCACAAAAACGCACTCAGCCCCACCCCCAAACCGTCGTCGGGGCGGGAAAAGTGGAGGATATTGCCCTCGCAGTGCAGACAATGGGTGCGAATTTAGTAGTGTTCGATCGCGACCTCTCTCCTGCCCAAGCACGCAACCTCGAACGCCAAATTGGTCTCCGGGTAGTAGATCGGACCGAAGTGATCCTCGATATTTTTGCCCAACGCGCCCAATCTCGCGCCGGGAAATTACAAGTCGAGTTAGCACAATTAGAATATATGTTACCTCGCTTGATGGGTCGCGGCTTAGCCATGTCTCGGCTGGGGGGTGGGATCGGGACGAGAGGACCCGGTGAAACAAAGTTAGAAACCGAACGCCGCGCCATTCAACGCCGTCTCACGCGCTTGCAAAAAGAGGTCAATGAGTTACAAGCCCACCGATCGCGCCTGCGCCAAAAACGGCAAAGCAAAGATGTTCCCTCCGTGGCGATCGTCGGTTACACCAATGCCGGAAAATCGACCTTGTTGAATGCCCTGACTAACGCCGAAGTCTACGCCGAGGATCGTTTATTTGCCACCCTCGATCCCACCACTCGCCGTTTAACCGTCAGCGATCCGGACACGGGAAAACCCTTTAATTTATTGTTAACCGATACCGTCGGATTTATTCACGAACTTCCCCCCGCTTTAGTCGATGCGTTTCGGGCAACATTGGAAGAAGTCACAGAAGCCGATGCACTTATCCATTTGGTGGATCTTTCCCATCCCGCGTGGGAAAGTCAAATTCGCTCAGTGATGAAAATTTTGTCAGAAATGCCCTCAGTACCGGGTCCGATCCTGTTGGTTTTTAATAAGTTGGATCGAGTCGGAAGCGAAGCCCTCGCCAGAGCCAAAGAAGAACATCCTCAAGCCTTATTTATTGGCGCTAGCGATCGCATTGGTTTAGAAAATTTGCGCCAAAAACTCGTACAATTGGTGCAGTGGAATGGGTAAAACGACAACAAAAATATGAACAGGCAAAATATTAGTAGCGGACGAGCTTGGGAATCTCTTGTCGGTTATTCTCGGGCAGTTCGCGTCGGGAATATGGTCTATATTTCTGGGACAACGGCGACCGATGAAAATAGTAAAATTATTGGCATTGGCGATCCCTACGCACAAACCGTGCAAACCCTCAACAATATTGAAGGCGCTTTAAAACAAGCTGGAGTCAGCCGGCAAAATGTCGTCAGAACGCGAATGTATGTGACGAATATTGATGATTGGGAAGCGATCGGACGGGCGCATGGGGAATTTTTTGCGGAGATTCGCCCAGCTTCGACAATGATTGAGGTGAGTCGCTTGATCGATCCCAATATGTTAATAGAAATTGAGGCAGAAGCGATCGCATGATAATTTTTTTGCGTCATGCTTTCGCAGCCATTTTTTCAACAAACCGCGATCGATGACCAAGAAACGTATTTGCGTCATGCTATAAAGTTAGAAAAATCGCGATCGCTAGATTTTCCCCTCCCAATTCTGTATCCTGAGATGGATCGGTAATGTCGGGGCTTCTGCATGAGCTACACTGTCACGGATATTAATGCTTTTCTCAAGCAACAAACCCCTTTTAATCGCCTTCCCGATGTGGCCTTAGCAGAATTAGCAGGAGGAATGCGCTTTCTACGCTATCGCATGGGACAGACGATTCTTTTGCGAGACAAACTGCCTCAAAATATTGTCTTGCTTTACGAAGGACAAGCGCGATTATTGGGGTACGATCCTACGACAAAAATGCCCTTGACACTCAAATTGCTGGAAGTTGGCTCTCTCGCAGGTTGGGTCGGAATTTTGCGGGGACTGCCTTGTGAAACAGCGATCGCCTCAACCGAAACAATCTGTCTCACCCTCGATGCCAAACAATTTTTACTCCTCCTCAAAGAATACCGCCCGTTTGCCGAATATTTTGAACAAAACGTTTCTCTGGCTGAAATCTTCGCCCTCCTCACCAAACAGGACTTTATTCAAGTCCAAGGCACTCGCGACCTCAAACGCTTGGCAACGAAAGCCAGTGAAAGCGTACAACTTTGCAATTTACCCCCCGGACGAACTTCTCTCACTAACCCTCTTTTAAAGCCCTTGTTAGATCCCGATTGGATTTGGTTAGTGAGTGGCGGCGGCATTATTGACAATATCTCTGCGGGGGAACCTTTAAAACTCGCAGAAAATCAGCGCGTTTTGAACGTGAAGGGTAAATTTCCCGCCCGTTTACTGGGTTTTCTTCGTGCAGATTTAACCAGTCAGCGCCGAACAGAAACGGGAATCCAAGACGCAGTTTCCTCTGACGGCGCAACTCCCCCCTCAGAAAATATCTCGGCGGTCATCCCCTACGCACCGGAAGTTCGCGAAGGATACTTGGCTTTAGAGACGCAGCCCCAACACAAGCAGATTAAGTATCCTCACGTTCGCGGCAGTGGCGAACTCGATGGGACTGTCGCTTGCTTCCAAATGCTCTGTCAATATTATAAAGTTCCGTTTCGCCGAGAAGTGATTCGCCGCGTATTGGCACAACAAGTCGAGCGTCAAGGAAGTTTGTCTTTGTACCACTTAGGTGCTGTTACCGAGCTTTTGGGACTCAATGCCCAAATGGTGAATATTCCCGCGACAACGATTACTCGGTTAGAACCTCCAATTTTGGTACGCTGGCAGGAAAGTTGGGCGATTTTGTACGAAATTAGCGATCGCCAACTCGTCATCGGTTCCCCAGAACTGGGCATTCTACGCCGCAAACCCGCCGATTTTATTGAAACATGGGAGAAATTCGGTCAAATTCTTCTCGTTCAACCCACGAAAGAAACGCCGAAAAAACGATTCGGTCTTTCTTGGTTCGTGCCGGCACTCTGGCGCTATAAAGGGGTTTTAATTGAGGTTTTTGTGGCTTCCTTTCTCGTGCAGCTTTTTGGGTTAGCCAATCCCCTCATTATTCAAATTATTATCGATAAAGTTATCGTCCAAAATAGCGCCGATACCTTGCAAATTTTGGGAATATTTCTCCTTGCTGTCGCAATTTTTGAAGCCATTCTCAGTACCGTTCGCACCTATCTGTTTGTTGATACCACCAATCGCATCGATATGACCCTCGGCTCGGAGATTATCGATCACTTATTGCGCTTACCTTTGCGCTACTTCGATCGCCGTCCCGTGGGGGAACTGTCCAGTCGCGTCAATGAGTTAGAAAATATTCGTTCTTTTCTCACAGGAACAGCCTTAACGGTGGTTTTAGATTCGGTTTTCTCTGTGGTTTATATCGTGGTCATGGTGGTTTATAGCTGGCAATTAACCCTTGTGACCTTATCAGTTATTCCCGTTTTTATTCTCATCACCCTGCTCTTTTCTCCGATTGTTCGCCAACAGTTGCGAACGAAAGCGGAACGCAATGCCCAAACCCAATCTCATTTAGTTGAGGTGATGTCGGGAATTCAAACCGTAAAAGCACAAAATATTGAATTGCGATCGCGTTGGCGCTGGCAAGAATTATACGCCCGTTACGTCTCGGCCGGGTTTAAAACCGTACAAACTTCGACATTAGCCAACTCCAGCAGTAATTTTTTAAACAAGTTTTCTGGCTTATTAGTTTTATGGGTCGGAGCTTATTTAGTTTTACAACAAGAGTTAACATTAGGTCAGTTAATCGCCTTCAGAATTATCGCCAGTTACGTGACCAGCCCCTTATTACGCCTCGCGCAACTTTGGCAAAACTTCCAAGAAGTCGGGTTATCTTTAGAACGATTGGGAGACATTATCGACACGCCTCAAGAAGCGGAAGAAGATAAAGGTAATATTCCCATGCCTCCCATTACAGGTCATGTTAAATATGAAAATGTCTCTTTCCGTTTTAAACCCAACACCCCTTTACAATTGGTGAATGTGAGTGTAGAAATTCCTGCCGGAAAATTTGTGGGAATCGTTGGTAAAAGTGGGGCGGGAAAAAGTACTCTAACCAAACTTTTAGTGCGGCTTTATGAAATCGAATCCGGGCGTATTTTTGTCGATGGTTATGATGTGGCAAAAGTAGAATTATATTCCGTGCGGCGACAAATTGGGGTCGTTCCTCAAGATCCTTTGTTATTCGATGGTACGATTCAAGAAAATATTGCCATGAATAATCCTGAAGCCTCTAGCGAAGAGATTATCGAGGCTGCAAAAGTTGCTGCTGCCCACGATTTTGTTATGGGTTTATCAAGCGGTTATAATACTCGCGTCGGGGAAAAGGGTGCCTCTCTTTCTGGAGGACAGCGACAGCGAATTGCGATCGCAAGAACCGTGCTACAACGTCCGGCTTTATTGATTTTGGATGAAGCCACCAGTGCGCTAGATTATCCCACCGAACAACAAGTTTGCGCGAATTTGGCTCGCGAATTTGGCGATCGCACGGTTTTCTTTATTACCCATCGCCTCGGCACGATTAAGCATTCCGATATTATTTTAATGATGGATTCTGGTGCAGTCGTGGAACAAGGAGACCATGAAGAATTAATGGCCTTGCAAGGTCGCTATTTTGCGCTTTATCAACAACAGGATGTCAAACGAGCTTAATCCGTTTAGGTTGATATATATATTGACTTTCTTGCGTTATTATGATAATCCTCAGATAATTTTTCTGTAGGGATGACACCACTAATAATATGAGCTTTATAGTCTTGAAAAGTATTTTGATGAAGTGATAAAACAATTGCTTTGCCTATAGCTTCTCGGTGCTTTCTTTTCAGAAAATCTAGTTTTTCAACCGCCAAAGCATATCGAGCCCATTGCATCGGCTGCGTATCGGCAATTAATTTGAGGATAGTCCCGATCGCACCTGAAAAATTGAGATCTCGGTTACAATCTTTAATGGCTTTCTCTCGCTCTTTTTGGGGTAGACATTCGAGTTTTGTTTGTAAATACTCCTCCAGAATATTCTGTTCGAATTCTACCATATTCAAGTCAAAATGAATCGCTGATATGGATTGAGTTGAAGTTGGATTTTTCGGATCTATAATCGCGTTAACATTCAAGAGTTTTCTCGCGATCTTCATATTCACGTCAAATAGTTTTTGATTGATGTCAGACAAAAGAGCGATCGCCGCTTCCGAATGCAGAATTTTACCTATTATTCTCTCAATGCACCCTACATTCTTAGTGTTTGTCACTTGAGATGCAGCACCAAAAAATCTGATTTTTCTCGGTAAGATTCCCACTGCGGCCAAAGCATCTATAACCGCATAATAATCACTTCTTTCGGCAATCGTCTTATATCTGTCTGGATAATGTTCTTGAGTGTTAGCGATTGCAGATCGAACAAAAGTATTATTGGTATGGGGAAGATTCTCAATTTCATTTTGCCAAAAAACGCGATCGCGATCGCGCCAATTTTTCCTGATGCTTAGGTCTCGTGTCAACATTGTCTCCTGTGTATAAAAAAACAATATAAGGTTAACTTAATTTTTTAAAATTCTTCTAAAACTAAATTGGGTCTCGAATACCTTTGTTGCGAATCCATGATTAAAGGACTTTCTGCACCGTCAATTTGTACGCGGATTAAATAACGCCCAGAATCGAGATTGCGGAGGCGAAAATGGAGTTCTCGGGTGTCGCGATCGCGTCGATGCGAGCGAATAATTGAACTCACTCCATCCTCAATGCGATTGATTAATAAAAATACCCTTTGTTCTGGAACGATAAGCATATCAACCTCAATGATTGCCAGCCGATAATCTTCTTCCTCCTCCTCTGATTCTACTCTTGCGACTCTCGGTTCTCCGACTATTTGCGGACAGATAATAATAGGAACAGTATTGGAAACCCCCCGAGAGATTTTTGCTTCGCGGATCTCTCCAGTTTCAGGATCGTTGCTTTCCGGAACAATTGTGCTATCGGCAAAAATTTGCAAGCTTTGTACCCCCACCCGCAACTCATCAACATGAGGAGATAATCGTAAGCGAATTTCAGTATCCTCAATGCGATCGGGGGTTAACGTCGCACTGCCAATTTGAACGCGAACGGTATCGCCGCGAAAATCTCGACCTCGGATCTGAATTTCGCTATTGGTAAAGATCGTGCGGCTTTCTCCTCGAACTGATTCCACTGTTTCAATAATAGGCCGAGAAACGGCAATATTAAACTGAGGAGCGCGTACGGGTAACGCAGCCTTACCAGCTTTTTCCCCCTGAATTAAAATAGCAGTAGCTTGATAAGCAAAAGATAAAGAATAGGGAATTTGAAAAAAGATCGACCAGATGCGCGACAATTCTTCCGCCGTCATCATCGCAGGAATAAATTTAACCAATTGAACTTGTTCTGCGAGGGTAGAATTCTGCAAAAAAGACCAACTCGATCCCGTTAACGTGGCACGAATTGTTTCTGGGGTAACGATAGGACGATCCACCAAAGCCCTTACCGTACTACCGAGTAATCGTTGCGGTTCTAGTTCTAATTCGTTGCCATAAAATGTTAATAAATAATGCAAATCTAGTCCTGCCTGCCCATGTTTGATTAAATCCCCTTTGGGACGGCGCGTTCTCAAATCGGCATTGCGCCATGCTGGATTCGGTGTCGCTTGATATAAATAAATATTAATTCCTGCTTTAGGAGGGCTACCACCTGCTCGATCCGGTCGTGCTGTCGTCACTGTTGCACCGGGCAAATCTTCGCGAATTTCCTCTAGTAAGATTTTTTGTAGGACGGCGGTGACGGTTGCAATAGCGAGATGATTGCTCATTGTATTGAATGATAAGAAATGAGAAAAAGTAACAAAAAATTAAGTGACTTTTTTGAACAACTTTTTCAGAGATTGGGATATGATATAGCCTAGTAAGCAACTCAGATAGACATTGCTATTATGGCTCGTTTAGATTATTCCGCTCCTGGGGTTTATGTCGAGGAAATGAACCGCGGCAGTCGCCCCATCGAAGGAGTGAATATGAGCGTCGCGGGTTTCGTCGGCTTTACCGAGGATGTGCGCGGCGATGCTCGACTCTTTGAACCTAAACTAATTACGGACTGGAATCAATATCTGGAATCCTTTGCCAAGACTGGCTCCGATGGATATACGGATTTTGATGCCTATCTGCCTTTTGCGGTGCGGGGATGGTTTGAAAATGGAGGGGGGCGATGTTGGGTCGTGAGTATCGGTACGCAACTCCCCACCTCAGATACTCCCACACAGGAGGCTGTTCCCACTCAAGCAACGACAGCAGGAAAGCGTCTTTGTTTGGAGTTTAAGTTTAAATCAGATCCTCCATCTGCTCAAAATGGAGCTTTGACTAAGACAGATAAAGGGACGAGTGGAGGTGCGATCGCAAAAGAGATTCCTCGCGATCGCCTTCAAGTATTGGTAGAATCTGACACTCCCGATCCCGAAAAAAGCGATGATGAAGAACCCTTCGATACAGGAGAATATTTTCAAGTCACCATCAAGCAAAAAGGAGAAACGATCGAAGGACCTTATCGTTATCTTTCGATGGATAAATCAACCATTGAGGGGACTTATGTGGAAACGGCATTGGCAGAATCGGAATTACTCGAGGCGATCGATATTTCCGGACTGGAAGGCAATGCGAGAGGTTCGGCATTGTCGCGGCGACCAGCGAATAAGTCCTATGAAGTCGTTCCGCCTTTAGAAGTCTATCCCACCAAAAAACTCTTCCCTAAATTGTATGGCAATCAGAAGAGAAGAACGGGAGTTCAAGGACTCTTTGAAATTGATGAAATTTCTACTGTTGCTTGTCCGGATTTAATGCTGGCCTACCAACATGGAATGCTCAATCTCGAGCAAGTTCACGGCATTATGGAGGTGATGATTACCAACTGCGAACAATCGACTCATCGCATGGTGGTTCTCGATCCACCGCCGGTCAAAGCACATGATACCCTTCCCGTTGCTCCCGAACAAAGTAAGCCGGAAGATGTTGCCAACTGGTTGCAAGAATGGGGGCGCCGTTCGATGTTTGCCGCCCTATATTATCCTTGGATTAAAGTTCCTAACCCCCGAGCCAACGGTGCAGGAATTTTTGTTCCTCCTTGCGGTCATATGATGGGAGTTTGGTGCAGCACGGATGAGAGTCGAGGAGTGCATAAAGCGCCGGCAAACATTACGCCGAGAGGAGTCGTTAGTCTCGCCTATAACACCAATTTCCGCGAACAAGAACTCTTGAATCCTATGGGGATTAATTGTATTCGCAAATTCCCCGATCGCGGCATTCGCATATGGGGGGCGCGGACTTTGGTCGAAAAGGATATAACGGAATGGCGTTATATTAGCGTGCGCCGCTTAATGAGCTATATCGAGCGATCGATTCAAGATGGTACGCAATGGGCAGTTTTTGAACCCAACGATGAAGATTTATGGGCGAGAGTAACGCGCACGGTGAGCAATTTCCTCGAACGGATTTGGCGAGACGGGGCATTATTTGGCTCTTCTCCCGAACAAGCCTTTTATGTTAAATGTAATGAGGAATTGAATCCCCCAGAAACGATGATTTTAGGTCGCTTGTACGTTGAAATTGGGGTTTGTCCGGTGCGTCCGGCGGAATTTATTATTTTCCGCATTAGTCAATGGTCTCCCAATGAAGATCGCTAGGTTTTGAAGTTGAAATTGTTTTCTAAAGGAGCATAACAATGGCTGAATCTGAATTATTAACAGGTTGTCGCTTTTATTTTGAAGCAGATGGCGTTTCTGAAAAGCAAGTTCTCGAAGTGTCCGGGTTATCGGTAGAATCTCCTCCGGCTGGAGATGGTGGCGTTTTTGGGTCGAGTAAAGGCGGTGCTAAACGCCGTCAAGCAACTCCCACCAGCGAAAAATTTACCCATGTCGCGGTTAAATTGGTGGCCACAACGGACAAAGACCTGTATGAATGGTATAAAAATTGCAATAGCAATGATGCGGGTTCGTCCAATTGGTCGGCTAATCGAAAAGCTGCATCGGTAAGTGCTTACGATCAAGCTGGGTCGATGAAGGCACGCTGGGAAATCATTCAAGCATACCCTTGTAAATACGAGGGACCGACGTTTACGGCTGGGGATTCTAATATGGCGAATGAATCTCTCGAGTTGGTTCACGAAGGAATTAAACGAGTTCAATAGTCTTGTTTGAAGAAACAGGAAAATGCACTTTTTATTCTATTTTTTACCTACGTTTCGTGCTTGCAGGAATTGTTTGTTTGTGTTTAAAAATGTAGGTTGGGTTAGGAGCCAAAACTCAACGCGATCGCCTTTCGTTGAATTTTGCTGACGTGCAACCCAACCTACTGATTGCAGTTCAGATTCGCAAAAATAATGTCTAACTTTGCAGAAATTCTTACGGCAAGTCGCTTTTATTTGGAGCTAAAGCTAGATAATGGCGATGATACAGTTGATGCAACTTTTTTAGAATGTCAGGGCTTTGAGCGCACTCAAGAGGTAATTAAGTTCGCTGAAGTGACTCCGCAAAAATGGGGAGAATCCAAAAAAGGACGTGCCATTCACACTAAAGTACCCGGATCTTCCGATACAGGGAATATTATTTTAAAGCGAGGGATGACGAATTCAACGACCTTGTGGCAATGGTTTGATGCAGTGGAGCAAGGAAATTGGGCGAAACAAGTACGAGATGGTTCTTTAGCCATTTACGATCAATCCGGACAAGAGAAAGCGAGATTTGAGTTCCTTGGTGCTTGGCCGAGTCGTTACAAGGTAAGTGATGTGAGTGCGAGTAGCACTGATATTGAAATTGAAGAGTTAGAATTAGCGGTGGAAACGTTTAAACGCACCAAATAAGAGCCTTTAATTTATGCAAACTGAATTTGAGTTTACGTTACCAACAGGGTATCTCGATCGCGAGGATAATTTACATCGTAAAGGAATCATGCGGCGATCGCGTGCGGTGGATGAAATTGAACCCCTCCAAGATCCGCGAGTGCAAGCAAATCCTGCTTATTCTACCATTGTGATTCTAGCGCGAGTGATTACTCGTTTGGGAGCATTGGAAGAGATAACTCCTGAAGTCATTGAAGCACTTTTTGCGGACGATCTGAACTATTTACATAAATTTTATCGTCAGATTAATGGTTTAGAAGAATAGCGCCTTCTCTCCTAATTTTAGAACCCATTCTTAAGATATTATCGTGGCACTTCCCGATCTCGTCAATCCAATTCTACACAAATTTAGAACACTAAGAAACTTCGTGCAGAATCCAGTACGAGTATTCTCTCAGCGTGCGCGTTTAGAAGGACAAAAAGCCTACGAAAATATTGACATTTCCAGACCAAAATTGAGACAGTTGAATGGACGAGAGAGACAGATTCTCGATCTTCCACCAGAATTAGAAAGCGATGCACCAACGAATAGGATTCAAGATACATTTGAGGGTAATAGTCAAGATCTTTTTCGTCAATATGAAAATGGAAAAGTTGAAAGCGATCGCGACTTTCCTTACGATCTACTTTCTTGCTATCAGCAAACAGAAGCAGTTCAAATTTATAAAGGTATTCATACTGAGAGCGATAAACCTATTTTTATCTTTGAATATTCTTGCGATCGCATCGATCGTTCTCGAGAAGTAATCGAAGAGAAACTGTCAGAATTAGTAGAAAGTTTTAGTTTGAGTCCCCTACAACGAGATAAATTTCGACTGATTATTCCTACCAATATTGCAACGCGATCGCCTTCAGAGAATATAATTTATGCGATCGCAGAACGGCCAAAGAAAAGTTGGACGTTGAGAGAACATCTCGAATATATTGAAAATATCGATAAAAAAAGCGCGATCGCTGTTCCTCAAGTAGTAAGATTTCTCGATCTCGTTCTACAAAGTTTATGGTTTTTACATCATTATCAACTGCGTTTATCCCAAGAAACACTACAACTCGGTTTAGCTCATGGCAACTTAACACTTGATAATTTATTATGGGTAGCTAATGAGGAGCAGAGTAATTTTGCAGGTCAAAACTTTTGGATTTATGTGTTTAACCTACAAGTATTTACCGATTTTCGTTATTTGCTGAAAGAAAAAGCCGCATCGCAGACTGAGAAACAGAAAGATTTACAGCATTTAGGAGAAATTGGTTTTAATTTATGGTTGGGAAAAGTAGAAACCATTAAATCTTTAAGAAGAGAAAACCTAAGTTTATTGGAGTATTTGCAGGAGAAAAAAAGTAAAACTTTATATGGATTTTTGCAAGATTTAGAAAGAGGAAAATTTACCAGCGCCGATCTCGCCAGAAATAAATTAATTTCTCTCAGAGACAAAATTGAGGAAGAATTTCAAGAAAGTTTAGATCGCGAACATTTTATTTTACCTTTAACACCTTTAACACCTCTAAAAACGAAAAAGCGCATTAATGGATTAGTAACGATCTCAGTTTTTTGCGGTGTTTGTTTTCTCATATTTGTTCTTGCTAGAATTCCCCTCAGACCTCTCGGTGTAGAACTTCCTAACCCTACCAATATATTCTCTCAAGAACCAGAAGAAAGAATCACAGAAAACCATGAATGTTATATCGCTAACATAGAAAGATCGGAAATTCTTGTGAATTCCCCTCAACTTGGATTAATTGAACGAGAAAGTACTTGGGAACGTATTTTCTCAAAGACGGGATTAGTTGCTGCTAATGATACTAATCTTGAAACAAAATTAAAACAACGATTGAGCTTAAATTATGATAATATCTTTGTTAAAGAAACAAATAATTCCAATATTTTAAAAATCCTTGAAAATCAACAGCAACGTTTTGCTTTGATGAGAAAAATGGAGCAATCTGAATTGAAAGAGTATGGTTTACAGCAAACTATTGTTGCTTACGATGCTCTAGTTTTCTTTATTCCTTTTAATAATCATTATGTTGTCAAGCAAAATTTTGATAATGATTCGATAATAGAGCCAACACAACTCGAAAGACAAATCTATTTAGACGGAAAAATTAACTTCGATCGCTTTCTCATCAACGAGAATGATCTGAGAATTATTCGAGATCCTCAAGATAATCAAGAAGAAAGTTCTGATGCGATCGATTATATTCCATTTGAAAGAGATGTGAGAACTTTTTTTCTAGAAAAAATGCAGGAAAAACAAGTAGGAAATATTGAGTCATTACAAAATTGGATGAACCAGAAGTTCAACGAACAAAAACAACAGATTCAAAGTTATAAATCCTTAACAACCTACGATATTTTTGGTACAATGTTTGCTGAATATAACAACAAAAGAGCAAGAAGTTTGGGGTTTGGTTGGCTGAGTATGGTATTAGGTCAATGCTCTGTTTATCCTCTCGCTTATGGTCAGCAAGTTGTCAAGGATAATTACGATCGCGGACTTTCTCCACAAGTCGATCTCTGCGATGATAAAGGGAGTTACTGGGGAAATCCCGATCAAATTGAAAAATATGAATTTAGCTATCCGTTAGCAGTAGTTTCTTCTCCAGATTCCGAAGCAGGTCAAAAGTTTGCTAAAATTCTTTTAACCTTGGAAGGACAGTTTTTATTGCGAGAAGCTGGATTAATTCCTGTAATTAATCTTCCCAATACTACAGCACAAGTTACAATTAAAGGAGGACAATGCCAGATTTAACAGAACAACAAATTACCAAACTTGCCGATCGCATTAAACAAGATCCGCTTTTATTACAAAAACTCACCGATCGTGTTTATCGGTTAATGCAAGAAGAAGCCGAAAATCAGCGCGATCGGCAAGGAAATTCAAGGAGGTTAACATAATGACTGAACAAGGAAATCGCACGGCGAATTTGGTAACAACCAACCGCTTTTATGTGGAAATTGAAAGCAATATTGCAGCATCTTTTAGCGAATGTTCGGGATTTTCTGCAAAGGTACAATCCCAAAAGCATTTTGCTGGCGGTGCAAATAATCAACAGCGTGTTATTCTCGGTCAAGTCGAGTATTCTGATGTAACGCTGAAGCGAGGAGTTACCGACGATCTAGGTTTTTGGAATTGGGTCATCTCCGTGATGAAAAAGCCGACAAAACGACGTAATATTAATATTTTATTATTTAATCAAGCCGGAAAAATAATGCAATGCTGGACATTAATTGGTGCTGTCCCGATTGAATGGAAAACTCCCGATCTCAAAGCAGATGCGAATGATATCGCCATTGAAGAATTAACCCTTGCTTACGAAGGATTGCAAATTTCGCGATCGCAAGGAGGAGGTGCGATCGAAGGAGTAACTCGCCATTCTTCAGGAGATTTTATTGAGTCAAGGATTAGAAATGGATCGCAATAAATGCTGAGTATATTATGATTTTAGCACCTCTCGGACACAATTATATTAAGTCTCCTTTAGGACAACCCATTCAACGAAAAAAATTGGGTCAGTCAACATTACCTTTGGGTACTTCTCCACTTCCTTCTATTGCTAATTTAGAAGAGAGTGGAACAATGAGAAATTGGAGTTATTCTCCTCGAGATGGATGGGGAATGGGAAATGGGAAACAGAGTTCAACTGGTCCAATTCAAGCACGTCAAGACTCTTCTTTCTCGACTCCTCAAACAATCAATAAAAATATTGTCTCCAAAAGCAACAATATTTCGGAAAGAATAACACCAGAAATTCAGCGATCGTCCTCAAATATACCTCCCCTATCCAGTCCTCAAATCTCTCAAAAAAATATTATTTCAGAAAATAAAAATATTGCAGAAAGTACAACTCCAGAAAT
Source organism: Spirulina sp. LEGE 11439 (assembly GCF_059821285.1). Taxonomy (NCBI): domain Bacteria; kingdom Bacillati; phylum Cyanobacteriota; class Cyanophyceae; order Spirulinales; family Spirulinaceae; genus Spirulina; species Spirulina sp. LEGE 11439. Next base: position 4,671 of record NZ_JCAMRX010000058.1, on the reverse strand, counting down.
CCAGCAATCGCCTTCCGATCCTTCTCTCTCAGAACTTCCGGGATATCAAGATGTTTATTCAAAGAACAATATTCAATCTAGTCCAAAGATTTCTTTGGGTAAATTCACCTCCAATATAATTGATAATACTGTTCCGATTGCGAGAAAAGTTATTCAACGAGTGAGTGAAATTACCTCGCCAAAATCTTCTGATTTTTCTCCTTTAGAATCAGTTCAACCTCAAGAGGAGTCTTTAGAAACTCCGACTCCAGAAATTCAGCGATCGCTTTCGGAAACTCCTCCCTTATCCAGTCCTCAAGCAACTCATCAAGATATTGTTTCCGATAGCAATAATATCTCAGAAAATACAACTCCAGAAGTACAGCGATTGCTTTCTGAGACTCCTCCTTTATCGACTCCTCAAACAAACAATCAAGATATTGTTTCTGATAGTAATAGTATCTCAGAAAATACAACTCCAGAAGTACAGCGATCGCCCTCAAACATTCCTCTTGCAGAACTTCCGGGATATCAAGATGTTTATTCAGAGAATAATCTTCAACCTCGTCCTAAATTTTCTCTGAGTAAATTTACCTCCAATGCAATTGAAAATACCTTGCCCATTGCAAGAAAAGTTCTTCAACGAGTAAATGAAATTGCCTCTCCGAAACCTTCTAACCTATCCTCTTCAGAATCAGTTCAACCTCAAGAGGAATCTTTAAAAAGTCCGACTCCAGAAATACAGAGATCGCCTTCTGAAACTCCTACCTTATCGACTCCTCAAGCAACTCATCAAGATATTGTTTCCAATAGTAATAATATTGCAGAAAGTCCGACTCCAGAAATACAGAGATCGCCTTCTGAAACTCCTACCTTATCGACTCCTCAAGCAACTCATCAAGATATTATCTCCGACAGTAATAATATTGCAGAAAGTCCGACTCCAGAAATACAGCGATCGCTTTCTGAGACTCCTACCTTATCGACTCCTCAAGCAACTCATCAAGATATTATCTCCGACAGTA
>NZ_JCAMRX010000058.1:0-3567 GCF_059821285.1 Spirulina sp. LEGE 11439 | reverse complement strand
TAATATTGCAGAAAGTCCGACTCCAGAAATACAGCGATCGCTTTCTGAGACTCCTCCAATTTCAACTCAAACTGATATTGCGTTCGAGGAAAGTCCGGTAACAACCCTATCAGAAGGACGAGGATTTTTACAACTCCAACCCCTCGGACAATCTCAACCCCTTGCGAAAGACTCTGATTATTTACCTTCTTCCTTTGTTTCCACATCATTAAAAGAGATTCTCGACTATTCTGGGGAAAATAATCCTTCTCTCATTCAGAAAAAAGAAGGTACAGGAGGAAAAACTTCAAAAACTTCTATTTCTCCTTCCGAAACCTTAGATGTTCCGAAATCTTGGGCAAATGTTTCTGAATTAATCGGCGATTCTTCTGATACAACAGACTCAGGAAAAACAGAAGATTGGGGAGGATTCACCGGACTGATGGGAGATACAAATTTACTCCCAGAAAGTCCACCTGAAAGTAATGCGATCGTACAAGCTAAAAACGATCCTATTGAAGGAGAACTTCTGATTCCCATTTCCTTTGAGGAGATAGAAGAGGAAAAAAATCCCTCACTCCCACCAACTCCTCAAATCGTTGAACAATTATCAGATCTCGAACAACCAATTAGAGAGGAAGAGTTAGAATTTTTAGCACAATTAGTTTATCGTTTGGTACGATCGCGCTTGAATATTGAGAGAGAACAACAATATAATCAATTGGGAGGTGCTTCTTTTTGGCTGGATACGGTCTACTTTGCTTGCGATGAGAAAAGTTCTCTCTCATCAACTGCAATGCTAGCGACCCTAGAAACAGTGAATCCTTACACTAGCGATCGCTTATCAATTTTAGCTCGCGAGGTTTATGTTCTTTTGCAAATGCGGATAGAATGCGATCGCGATCGGCAAGGAATTTGTTATTAAATTTTTCATGATTTCAGGAGAAAATTAATTATGTATCAACAACTAGCAAAAGCCAAATTAATAAACCTTTCTTCTAGCGATGATATCGAATTTATGTTCAATCCCAGCGAACTTAAATTTGATGTAGTCATGGAAACAGTAGAAAGTCCGGGTGCAAAAAGTAAACAAACAGGGCGATCGAAAGTCAACTATTCTCACAGAAAAGCTACAAAGCTAACGATAAGTAATATTCTCTTTGATACTTATGAAGAAGGAATAAATGTTTTCAGCAAATACATAATCTATTTAGAAAAAGCCTTAGAATTCGTGCAGAATGGTCAAGAGCAACGTCCACCAACCTACCGTTTTGAATGGGGATCTCAAACTTATTTAAGATATTGTTTTGTTGAAAATTTGAGCTATACATTAACAATGTTTTTGCCGAATGGTACGCCAGTTCGAGCAAAAATTGATAGTCTAACCCTCAAAGAAACTGATGAACCTAAACCGAGTGGAGGCATGACGGCAAAACAACCTAAAAAGCCAAGTCGCGAAACCGATCAAAGTTTAACATTTTGGAAGGAAAAATCTAAATTTGGACAAATAATTGAGACTATCAAAAATGTCAAAGACGAAATAATGTAGAACGCTTGCGAATCTAAAACTCTCAAAAAGATGTTTTCATCTAATGTAAAAAATGATTGCTACCAGTAACTCCCTATCTAATTCTAGACAATCCCGTAGCGGTAACTATCAAGCGCTACCTAAAATTGAAATTGAAGGAAACGAAGCTCAATCCAAATTATATGAAGATTTATTGCAAGTTTTGGTCGAGGAAAGTCTGCATTTTCCGGCAATGTTTACTTTAGTTATTCGCAATGACTACCAACCGGGAATGAGAGAAGATGCTGACGAACCTTGGCAATATGACTATTTAGAAATCGGTAAAAAAGTTAAGATTGGTTTTTCGGCGAGTACGACAGCATCACAGGGTTTTCAGGATGAGAATGAAGGTCAGGTAATAGAGGGAGAAATTACGGCAATTGAGGCACATTTTAGCGACCAAACACAGGCTCCAATTGTTGTCCGTGGTTATGATATTTCTCATCGGTTGCATCGGGGAAAATGGAATCGTTCTTTTCAGAATTTAACTGATAGCGATTTGGTGAAAAAGATTGCAGGAGAAGTAGGGATTTCTGTAGGGAAAGTCGATGAAAGTAGAATTCCTCACGAATATCTTTTTCAGGAGAATCAGACCAATATGGAGTTTTTGCGATCGCGTGCTTCTCGAATTGGATTTGAACTCTTTATTCAAGATGGTAAATTGAATTTTCGCAAACCTAAAAAAGATGAGACTTTAGATTTAGAATGGTTAAAAGATATCTCTAATTTTCGCGTCAGAACTACCAGTGCAGAACAGGTTAAATCTGTAGAAGTGCGAGGATGGGATTATACCCAAAAACAAGCGATCGTCTCGACAGCAAACTCGGAAAAAGTCGTGACGGAAACGGAAAATGGCAAAGGTAGCAAGACTAGCGGGAAATTTAACGGACTTCCCGCACCGACTTTATATGTGGTCGATCGCCCTGTAGAACAGCCCAAGGAAGCGGATTTAATGGCGCAGGCTTTATGTAATGAAGTCGGAGGGAAATTTATCCTTGCAGATGCCCGAGGAGAAGGAAACCCAAAAATTCGACCGGGACGGGTAGTGAAGTTACAAGGAATGGGAAAATATAGTGGTGAATATTACGTGACGGAGACGCGCCACACTTTTCAAGAGCGGATTTATACAACAGAGTTCAGCGTGCGGGGATTGCGCGGAGGAAATTTACTCACCTTACTTTCGTCACCAGATCGCTTGCAACCAGGACAGACTTTTTTAGTGGGAATTGTCACAGATAATGAGGATCCGGAAGGTTTAGGACGGGTTAAGGTCAAATTTCCCAGTTTAACAGAGGAACATAGTAGCAATTGGGCGCGAATCGTGAGTCCGGGAGCAGGTCAGGGACGAGGTTTTGACTGTTTACCAGAAATCGAGGATGAGGTTTTAGTTGGATTTGAACATGGAGACATTCATCGTCCTTATGTGTTGGGTGGGGTGTGGAATGGTCAGGATGCGCCCCCAGAAAAAGTGGAAGATAGCGTGACAGACGGGAAGGTGCGCTTGCGATCGTTTAAAACTCGCAAAGGGCATTTGTTACAGTTTATTGAGGAAGATAAAAGCGGGACGCAGGCAGGAGTGAGAATTAAGACAGAGAAGGGGCATCAAGTGTATTTGAATGATAGTCAAGGGAAAATTGAAATTGTCACAAAAGGCGGTCACAAGTTGATTTTGGATGATAATGATTCTAAGATAAGTATGAGTTCGACAGGTACACTTTCGATTGAGGCGAATAATGCGATCGATTTAAAAACGAAAGGGGTTATTAGTTTGAGCGGGAGTCAAGTTAAATTAGGTTAATTTTTCTCGCTGATATTCAAACAAATTTTAGATTTTTTTAGTTGTTGAAGATATGATTGACGAAGGATTGAGTAGATTTAATCCACAGACAAAATCCACACCTGACAAATCTGCACCTCGAAGATCGATTCCTGCCAGATTACCAAAAAAACTGGGTTTAAAGCCCCATCCTTTAGCGAAGCGGAGGGCGGCTTTTCAGATATTCACGAAGAGCCACAAGTTC
>NZ_JCAMRX010000011.1:74965-150093 GCF_059821285.1 Spirulina sp. LEGE 11439 | reverse complement strand
CTTTTTATCTTATTTGTCAATAGTTCATGTGTTCAGCAGGTTTGACCTGCTCCCAATGGATAATGGATGTGGTCAAATAATACCGACAAAATTGAAAATCGAATTGTCAGTTTGACCCAACCTCATGTTCGCCCAATCGTGCTTGGTGTAAGGAACGAGGCATAAGGATGAGTGGCCCTCCTTTAGGAAGACCGAAAAATAATCCCACTCAAGCCGAGAAAAAACAAGCAAGAGAAGATGAAAAAAGTCGCAACGGAATCGAGGGCAAATTTGGACAAAGTAAGCGAAGATTTAGTCTCGCTCGCGTTATGACCAAACTTTCTCATACTTCTGAAACAGCTATTGCTATTGCGGTTTTGGTGATGAATCTTCTTGCCCTGCTTCGGCAGGTTTTTTGTGTCAATTTTTCGAGAAAACACACTTTTTGGAACAATTCATCACCTTTGTTTATGGAGAAAGAATTTTCCACAATCTCCAATTATCATTTCTCACATCTAATATTGAATTGTTCTCCATATCTCTGTTTTCCTAATTTTTCAGCAAGCCCTACCGTAGCCATTGCCGCAGAAGACACCCAAGGATTGCAAGGAATTCAACGCTTCAACCTTAACGTGCGGGATAACAACGCCCCCGAAATCCTGTCTGCACCTCCTACAGAAGTGACAGGGAATGAGAGTTTCAACGAGATAGAAGTCGTTGTCACCGACGAATACGGTGCGACAGCAGTACAACCGCTTCCTTTGCAGGTGAATGGAGATGCAGAACCGCCGAAAGTGGAGATATTCCAGAGTCTCAGCTTTGCCTATCCCAATGACGAAGTGACTTTTGCCGTGCGGGCGACGGATAATGTGGGCGTGGAGGATATTTCCCTGAGCATTGACGAGAAACCCGTGGCGTTGGATGCCTCGGGCATGGTGAAATGGAGTTCTGAGGATGCGGGAAACTATACTCTCCTCGCCACAGCAACGGATAAAGCCGGGAACATTTCTACGCAAACTCTCTCCTTTGATGTTCTGAATATTCCGGCGAGGGATGCAATCCAACTCAATATCAATCCACCTCGCGATCCCCAAACTCAAGCGATCGCCCCCATCACCCAACCAACGCCTTTAACCGGCATGATTCAGGCCGATGCGGGATTGCAATCCTATAAAGTCGAAGTCGCCCCCGTAGGCAGCGATACTTTTGTCGAAGTCTTTTCCGAGAGTGGCGGTCTCGAAAATCTTGATGAAGGAGAGACTTTGGGAATTTTTGACCCAACCCTGTTACACGACTTGGAAGGTTGTTTAAAATTAAGCAGGCATAAGCACCTCCAAAACATGGGAAGAAGGCAATCCTTGAGCAAAAAGTCCCTGAACCAGATTTAACAAATTGGACAGAGTTTCGCGAGAGAGGGTATAGAGTCGTTGTCCAAGAGTCTTTGCTCCATCAGCAAAGGCAAATCGTTCAGATTTCCCGCCAGAACAAGGAACAGATTGAAGTAACGACTGCGCGAGACAACTTAAACAGAAGTGGCGTTTAACCGCTTCTTCATTGCGTAGCTGAGCCGATTCAAGACCCGTGTCAACTCTTCTCCAAACTCCCTGCCAATTTATCAGTCTTGATTTTTCAATCTCGCTCACCCAATACTTTCCATGTGCTTCGATTTCTTGAGCCAACGGCAAGCACAATAATCCATTATCAAAAGCATAATTGGCCTCTGGAAAATTACCCTCTGTCTCTATCGTTTTCACGATATCTACTGCCATTTCCGTCCTTTTTCGGTATTCTAACCGATTTTTTTGATAGTGTAATAGTTCTATCAACCTTTGTCTCACTTCGTCCATTTCTTCGTAGCTTTCTCTCGCTGTCATTTCCAAATACCTCTTCTCTTCTTCCTCATATTTTGGGGTTTGCACTTCTACCATTATACCGTCTATTCTTTCTCGATTTGACACTACTGCTGTCATCACTGTTTGATATCTACTCATTTTTTTTGACACTTGGTCATACATTCTTTTCGTCCCATAGATTTCTTTTCCTCTCTCGTGATGGCTATATGTCCAATCTAATCCTATCACTTCTTTTCCTCTTCCTCTATGTTTTTCTCCCATTCTTTCTCTATGTTTTTTCATTAATTCTTTTCTGTTCCATCCTGCCTCAAATATCGCTTCGTGCATCGCTCTTCGACTCACTTCTTCTCCCTCTTCCCACACAATTCTATCATAAATCCCTTGTACTGTTTTATTTTCATTCACTATTAGACCCAATACATATCGGCTTATATGCTTGTATCCCGCTTCCTTCTTGAAGTTTCCTCTATACTCCTGCAATTCTGCTTCTATTGATTTGGGTATCCCTACCAATGGCAACATCGCTTTTTTTCTCCTCTTCTACTCGATTTTACCCTTCTTGTTCCCTCTAACCTTCCAAGTCGTGTAATTTTAGCCAACGGACCCTATACCCTACGCTTGAGTGCAGTGGACAACAACGGGGCGACCTCAGCGATCGAAACTCAAATCGAAGTCGCAGGAGACCTAAAACTGGGGAACTTCCAACTCTCCTTTACTGACCTCGAAGTGCCAGTAGCGGGGATTCCCATCACCGTGACCCGGACTTATGATAGTTTGTACGCCAACGAGCAAGATAACTTCGGTTACGGCTGGCGGTTGGAGTTCCGAGATACGAACCTGCAAACCAACGTCCCGCCACCGACTCCAGAAGAAGAATTATTAGGTCTCAAGAGTGCCTTTCGCGATGACACGCGGGTGTATATTACCCTACCCGGAGGCAAGCGAGAGAGCTTCACTTTTGACCCCATACCCGATCGCATTTTAGGGATGGCGGCAGGATTGACAGGACAACCCGCATCGGCATTCCGTCCTCGTTTTGTGGCGGAAGATGGCAGCGAGTTGACTCTGACAGTCAAAGATGTACTGCTTTCCTACAACAGCGATACAGGAGAGTATTTCAGTGCGAATCCGATGGGTTTACCGTACAATCCTGAAGATCCACGTTTGGGGGGCAAGTATACTCTGACAACCAAGGGAGGCATTGAGTATGAAATCGATGCCAATTCTGGGGATTTGTTAACAGCCACCGATACCAACGGTAACCAACTCACCTTCTCCGATGCGGGAATTACCAGCGATACAGGGGTTTCCGTTACTTTTGAACGGGATGCAGAAGGACGGATTAAGAAGGTTATCGATCCTCGCAACTATGAAGTTGTTTATAACTACGACGAGACGGGCAATTTGGTCGAAGTCATCGACCAAGAGCAGAATAAAATTGAGTACAAATACGACTATCCCGAATATCCTCACTATCTCACCGAAGTCATCGACCCCCTCGAAACCCGTCCGGTAGTGCGTTCGACCTACCTTCCCAACGGTCGCTTGCAACAAGTATTCGATATCGACAACGACCCCATAACCTTCGAGTACCTCCCGGATAGCAACACTCAGATTATCAAAGATGCCAACGGCATACCCACTCTCTACGAATACGACAACCGAGGCAATGTCATCCGTCAGGTCAATCAAATCGATGGCATAACTCACGAAACCCGCTTCAAATACGAAGGGGACGACCTCATCGAAATCACCGACCCCAACGGCAATATTGTCACCTACGACTACGACAGCGACGGCAATCTCAAATCCCGCACCGAATTACACGACCCCAGCAATCCCAATGGAGAGACAGTTCTCGGCTACAATTACGATGAGAATGGAGATTTAGAAACCGTTACTTATCTCGATGAGAGTCAGCGCTCTTTCGTTTACGACCCCATCACCAATGCTCTCATGCAGGAAACCTTACCCTCTGGAGAGGTCATTGATTACAAATACGATGCAGATTCGGGATTGGAAACGCGACGGGTCTACTCTCTCAATGGAAACCCCCTCTATGAAGTCGTCACCGATTGGAACTTTGAAACTGGACAGCTTTTAAGCGTCACAGACCCCACCGGAATCACCACTTATCATTACGACCCCAATACCGGAGCATTTGCCGGATTGGACTATCCCAACAATAGCAGCATTCGCTATCAACGGGACGAATTGGGACGAGTGGAAAAAGTCACCGTCAAACCCGACAAGGATGGAGCAACGGAGTACGTGACCGAATACGAATACGATGCCAATGGGAACATCGAAAAAGTCACCGACCCCAACACTCAAGCAACAGTGATGATTTATGATGCAGTGAATCGCCTTGAAGAGCGGACATTACCCAATGGGATTAAAACCGTTTACGCCTACAAAGAAAAGACTGACGCGATCGAGAAGATCGTTCACTATGCACCCGATGGAGTCACGGTGATGTCATCGGTGGAATACATCCGCTCTGACAGTGGGGAACCGACGAAGATAACGCGAGAAGATGGTTCTTATGTGGAGTTGAAGTATGACGAATCTTGGCGCTTGGAGAAGGAAACCTATTACGATGCCAATGGGGTGCAAGAAGAGGAAATTGCTTACAGTTATGATGCGGAGGGAAATCGCCAGACGGTATCGAGTGGAGAAGCACAAGGCAGTTACGATTACGAAAACATTCATCAGTTAATGGAAATCGATACTGGTGCAGGATTGGAAACCTATTATACCGTTGATGGGAGAAGGGTTGGAGTCACCGCATTTGGTGATGGATGGAGCAAACGCTCCTTTAGCAGCTTATGTGTATGCGGGAAATATGCCGTTAATGCGTTTGGATGAGCAAGGCAATCCGACTTATTATTTAGAAGATGGCATGGGTTCGATTGTGGGATTGGCAGACAATTCTGGGGTCGAAGTGGCAGAGTTTGAATATGATAGTTTTGGCAATTTGCGGAATAGTGCGACGGGAATGCCGAGTGAGTTAGGAGGAGATTTCCGCTTCCAAGGTCAGTGGTTAGAGTCGAATACGGACTTTTACCATTTCCGAGCAAGGTATTACGACCCTGAGACGGGAAGGTTTGTCAGTCGCGATCCGGTTGATGTTATTGAATACGAGCCTGAGAGTAGCAATCCTTATCAGTTTGTTTATAACAACCCTCTGATTTATAGCGATCCTACGGGATTGTTTACGATTACTGAACTCAATGCGACTCAAACAATACAGAAACATCTTGCTACTGCAAGAAGATATGCAATGAATGAGTCCAAAGAGTATGTTAAAGAAAGACTGGGCGAAAGCGCCCATTCAATTTTGAAATGCAACAGACTCTGATGTGTGACTATAGAATACCTCATAAGGGGTACGATAGTCAAGAGATTTTCGAGGTCGATTATTGATTAAATTAATAGCTTTTTGCACCTCGTCTTCGGTCACTATTTTAAAGTTTGTATCTTTGGGAAAAAACTGTCTGAGCAATCCATTTGTATGCTCATTCAATCCTCGTTCCCATGAATGATATGGTCGAGCAAAGTAGCATTGGACTCCCAATTCTTCACTAATTTTTTGATGTCCACTAAATTCTTTGCCGTTGTCATAGGTTATCGTTTTTCTTTTCTTTTGCTCCAGATTACTAAACTTTTCTTGAGTTACTCGATTCACCTCTTCCATTGTTTTCCTCCTTAATAATCCTCCAATTAAAAATTTAGAGGTTTTGTCTACATAGGGCTTGCTGAAAAAGTTAGAAAAAATTGGGGGTAGAGGGCAATCCAGTTTTAGATGTGAGAAATCATAACTTTAGGTTGTCAATAATCCCCCCTCTATAACGAGAGATAATGAGTCTCCCCCAAAAGATGCGATCGGGGGAATTTTGACACAAAAAAGGACAAAAAAACTGCCGAAGCAGGGTGACAAGATTCATGACTAAAAAGGTAATAGCAATGGTGGTTTCTGAGGTATTAGAAAGTTTTGCCATGACGCGATCGAGATTAAATCGTCGCTTACCTTGTCCAAATTTTCCTTCGTCCGATAAATTTTATCCACATGAACAGATTCTGGATAATATCCTGTCAATTCTCTATAGGCCTCAACTTGTGCTTTTAAATCTCCACTTTCATTATAACTATCCCAACTGACACGGTCTAAAAATACATATTCTTCAAAACAACTTGCTGATAATTTTGCTCCAAACTCTACATTAGCTCCCGCTTTTCCTCTTACCATTGGACGAATATGCGGTTGACTTAAACTTACAATTCTATTATCAATTCTCTCTTTCTTATTTTCATACATCCATTTTTGTTGACGAAAGATTTCTGATCCTACTAATAAGTTTCTATAATGCCATCCTAAATGGTTTTGCTGGCGCTCCCATTTCTGATGAAAAATTTTCTTGATATTCCTCTTCAAATTCTGACCAAGGAACTAGCTTGGACATTATTACCCAGCGATTTTCTTCACATAATCTCCCTTCAAAAAGGAGAGGGAATTTCTCTTCGCTACTTTCTGCTTTCTCTACTTTTCGGTACATTTTCTTCGGGCTGGTGCAAGAGATTTCCTCGATTTTACACCTTTTTCTTGCATTTTATCCATTTTTTGGCTTCTCTCAGCCTTCGATTACAATCCTTCCTGCTCTTTTCAGCAAGCCCCACTTAGACATAGCGATCGCTTACGCTTGCGGGTTTTTAATCCATTACTCAACAGTTGTTGATGCCATTGAGGTTCAAAGACTTTGCAGAAATCATCGACATGGCAAAAAAGTTCTTCTAAGCTAGTATTCATAACGGAGGACGGAGGCTGATGTTTTTCTCAATTTCAGCTTACTCCATCCTCCTTTCCTTATCCCGAACTGACGTTAAATAGAAGATAATCGAGCATTCGTGAAATCTGCCCTATCTAACTTAACCAAATAAAAATAAGCATCAGTTATATCTACATCAACCAAAAACGCCGCCGAGAATTAGACTTATACAAGCGGTTACGCCTCAGATCCCGACTTCAAACGAGCGATCGACTCTACCATCGCTAAATTACTCCTGCAAACCGATTCTCTCGAAACATTGCTCGAGGCAATTTAATTATTGCACCAAGCGGCGAATTTTCCCGCAAGCAATATAAGAACCGCCATTAGAGGCTTCTTTAATGGCATCAACTACAAATAACTCTCCTTCCTTACGAATATTGCGAGGAAAGCGAATATTAAAATCGGGGTTGTAGCCATCGGAAACAACCCGCGCCCGCAATTTTTTTCCATCTTTCAGACATTGTACTAATACCCCATCCCCGATACTATCCGTAGTTTCTAAATCTTCTAATGTTCCGTTTGCTTTGGCTGATTGCAAGTTTTTCGCCTTCGCTTTGGCCGCTGTTCCCACAGATCCCGCCGCCCGTTCTTCCCCGGGTTGTACTAACTGTTTAATTGCCCCGGATGCGCGATAAAATGAACCATTCCCAGAAAGTTTCAATTCTTCTACGACATAGGTAACACCTGCTTGGCGAATGCTGCGGGGAAACTGCACGTTTAAATTACCGTCATACCCTTCAGAAACCGCTCGAATTCTTAACTTTCCGCCCATTCGTTCGCACTTGACTAAAATACCGCCATCTACTTGAGAAACCCCTGCTAAACTACTTGCTGAACCTGCCGCAATTCCTCGCAATTTTAAATCGCCGCGATCGCGAGTTCTCGCCTGATAAGATTGATCTCGCATTTCTTTCCGCAGACTGCGATCGAAACGTTTTTGCTCTAAATTTTGCGCGTAATGTTCTAATTGGTCGATTTCTTCAGCAATTGCAAAAGATTCTTGTAAAGTTTTCAGCTTTAAATCTTCAATGGTTTCTTGCAATTTCTGAGAAGCCTCTTGATACTTCCCACCATCTGCCAAATTTACAGCTTCATCTTTTACCTTAGCAATGCGAAGTTGTCCGATCTGTTCTAATATTTCCGTGTTTAAAGGTGCTTGACTCGCTTCTGTTTCCGATACAATGGTCGCTTTAATTTCTAACTCTGCTTTTACTTCTTTAATTGTTTTATCAATAACCGTCTGATATTGATAGGAAACCGCCAAAAGATTTTGCTCTCCCAGTTCTGTTTGAGGTGGAATAGATAATGCGATCGCAAGCGGTTTTTTCTCAACACCATAAACGTCCCCCAAAAAGACCCGTACTGTATTTCCTTCTGTTTGAGTGCGATAATTATTGAGAATTTCGGCAATTTCTAGCGAGTTTTGGGGGTGTAGCGTCGCAATTAAATTTTGTGCTGCGATCGAGACCAAACTTTCAATTTCAATCCGGAATACATCCCCTGCATCGTCGGGAGATTGGATGTAATAAAAGTTTCCTGCGGCTGCATTAGCCATGCCGATCAGCAAATCTTCATTAAAATAATTGCCAAAGCCTAAAGTTGTCGTAATGATACCTTCTTCTGCTTTTTCCCGGGCGGTGTTAATTAAAATATTAGGTTGTGTAATCCCTTTATTGGCTTGGCCATCAGTGAGTAAAAGAACGCGATTTAATTGCTCTGGGGAAAATTGAGATTTCACGAGATCGCATCCCTGCAACCAACCTCCACTTAAATTAGTTAACCCTCCCGCACGAATGCTGTTGATTTTTTGTTCGATCGCTGCTTTATCTTGGACTTTTTGATGTTCGACAATCGTATCAATGCGATCGTCATAAGTCACAACCGAAAGATGGTCTTCTTCTGTTAAATAAGCCAACAAACTTTTAGCTGCTTTGATCGCATTTCGTAACGATGTTCCTCCCATCGAACCCGAACGATCCAAAACAATGCTTAGATTGAGAGGACGGCGAGATACTTTCTTCTCTTGCGGTTCATGGCCTTGAAAATTAATCAGACAATCTAAGGTTGTCTGGCGATCGCGAGCAATAAGAGATTGACTGAGGCTATAGCTAGCTTGCATTGATTTGATTATTGCTTATTGGTTATCCTATGCTACATTAAAACTTGAAATCGCAGGTTGCAAACTTAACTCAAATGGGTGCGGTTTGGCAATGCAATATCCTTGAACGTAATCGACACCGATCGCAGTAATCTCTTGTAAGATGGCATCATTTTCCACAAATTCGGCAATGGTTTTGAGTCCCATTAAATGACCAATGCGATTAATGGCTTCAATCATGGCGGCATTCACCGGATCGCTGGTGATATGCTTGACAAAATGACCGTCAATTTTCAGATAATCCACGGGCAAATTTTTCAGGTAGGTAAACGAAGACATACCACTCCCAAAATCATCAAGGGCAAACGAACAGCCCAATTTTTTCAACTTGCGGATAAATTTAGCCGCTTGGTTCAGATTGGCGATCGCTGCCGTTTCTGTGATTTCAAAACAGATGATTTCTGGGGGAATTTCATAGCGGGCAAATTGCTGTTGCAGAAACTCAAAAAATCCTTCATCGTTGAGACTCAAAGCCGATAAATTAACGGCGTACCACGTCGAAGGAATCACGCCGTTGCAGGCTTGAAAATGAGCGGCTAGGGTGGAAAATAATTTCCGGACGACCCAGCGATCGATATCGGGCATGAGATTGTAACGCTCTGCTGCTGCAATAAAAACACCGGGTGAAATCAGCCGTCCGCGACTGTCTTTCAGGCGAATTAACAATTCGTAATGAAACTCGCTCTCTTTTTTTGGGTCGGCAATGGGTTGGGCGTAGAGAAAAAAGCGATCTTCTTCCAGTGCTTTAATAATTCGCGACACCCACTGCATATCCCCTTGACGTTGCTCGAGATCGCGATCGCCATTTTGATAAATATAAGTACGATTGCCGCCGCGATCTTTCGCGGCATACATGGCTGCATCCGCGCAACTGAGGAGTTTTGCCCCGCTTTCGACTTCGCGATCGATCTCCACGAGACCGATACTCGCACCAACGCTAAAGGTTTTCCCTCGCCAATTAAAACGGAAGGTTTTCACGCTCTCGATCAATCGCGTCGCGACTTGTTGTCCTTTGACCAGAGAGCAGTAGGGGAGCAAAATCGCAAACTCATCTCCACCCAAACGGGCGAGAATATCTGTGGGACGGAGTTGATTTTGTAGGAGATCGGCGATTTGGCGCAACAGTTGGTCTCCGGCGGCGTGACCTTGGGTATCATTGACGATTTTGAAGCGATCTAGGTCGAGATAGCAAAGAATGTGTTCTTGCTGGGCGAGTTTGGCTTCAAGGAGAATTTGTTGTAGGTTGCTCTCGAATTCTCGTCGGTTGGCCAGTCCGGTTAAAGCATCGTGACTGGCTTGCCAAGAAAGCTGGCTGGCGAGATTGTGGGAGTAAGTCACATCGCGACAGACTAATACGGCTCCAACAATGCGATCGCTCTCTAAGCGGATGGGAGCAGCAGAATATTCGATGATAAATTCCTGGGAATCGATCGAGCGCAGGAGCATATGATTGGAGGGTTCGAGGGTGTTCCCCCTGCTTAACACTCGCGCGATGGGATCGTTGATGGGAGATCCCGTCGAGGTATCGAACAGCCATAACACTTTCTCTAGGGGGTGGTCTTTCGCTTCGTCTTCACTCCATCCCGTTAGGGTCTGAGCCACGGGGTTTAACGATTGAATTCTTCCTTCTGCATCGGTGGTAATAACCGCGTCGCCGATAGAGTGTAACGTGATTTGGGCCAGTTCTTTTTCTTGCAGGAGTGCTTGTTCGATCTGCTGGCGATCGCTAATTTCCTGTTTGAGAGCCATATTGGCGAGGGCGAGTTCGACGGTGCGATCGCGCACGCGCATTTCTAACTCCGCTTTCGCCTGTTTGAGGGCTTCTGAGGTCTGCTTGCGTTCAATGGCATAACGCAAAGAACGCATCAACAATTCGCAATTGATGTGTCGTTTGACCAAATAGTCCTGAGCGCCCTGACGCACGGCTTCTACGGCCAGTTCGTCATCGTTGGTATTGCTCAAGACAACTATCGGTAAATGAGGCGCTTTTTCCAGCAAAGGGTTCAAGGATTCTAAGCCCCGAGAGTCCGGCAGGGTCAAATCCAAGAAAATGACATCAAATTCTCCCTCTTCGAGAGCAGAGAGAGCGTCCCGCAAGCGCTTGACCCAACAAAAGCTAAACTGACTCGTGCCTACACCCTTCAACAATTCTTGTAGCAGTCTAGCCTCTGCAGGATTATCCTCAACCAAGAGTATTTTTACTGAGTTCTCCTGCATGATTCTATGGCTTTAATTTTATGGCTGTGTTTTTATTATGTCTTAATATTTACTTGACTCTGAGTGGGTTTGTATATATTTATTTATAATTCTTAACGTTGGTGAAAGTGAAATGAAACAAGCAATGAAGAGGGGAATTCCGGTGAGGGATCCACTTCCACGGAAAATAACAGCAATTTAAAGCATAGGCAGGAAGTCCAATAAAGAACGTTTGAATTTAATCGCAAGGTAAAATCGCCGTCGTCAGCCAAAATTCTTCGATTTTGCGGACGACTTCAAATAACTGCTGTAGATTGCTCGATTTATTTAAGTAGCAATTAGCATGAAGGGCATAGCTATTGAGAATATCTCCTTCATCTCTAGAAGTCGTCAGGACGAGGACGGGGATGCGTTTGAGGTTGGGATCGGTTTTGATTTCGGCGAGGACTTCATGGCCGTTCTTCCTCGGTAAATTTAAGTCGAGGAGAATCAAATCCGGACGGGGAACGCTAGAGTATTTTTGTTCTTGTCGCAAGTAGGCGATCGCTTCGACACCATCATTCACATTCATCATTTGATGAGAGCCTCCACTTTCTTTAAAAGCCTCTTCAATGAGACGGACGTGAGCGACATTATCTTCAACCAGCAAAATATTGCGATTTATCATATCAAAGCCTTCAACTGGGAATAGTAAACAAATGTGGGAATTACTCTACATTGTTTACTTTATAGATTTATATTTTTTCTATTTATACCGGATTGCTTTACATTTCGCAATGATTTGAGCGAGGTTCAGCAATTGATCGTGTCAATCTTGCCTCAATTCGGTGACAATAGAAAACGATACCGTTAGGGAGTTTGAGGAATGACCGTACCCGTTCGAGAAAAACCCAAACAAGATGATGTTTTATTGGGGCGCTCCCTCGCGCAACTCACTGAATGGGTGCGATCGCAGGGTCAACCGCCCTATCGCGGCAAACAACTCCATCAATGGTTATACCAGAAAGGGGCGCGATCGCTCTCGGAAATTACCGTTTTCCCCAAACAATGGCGAGAAGAACTCAAAGCGGTCAAAATCGGGCGATCGAGCCTGCATCATCGCAGTATAGCCCCCGACCAAACTCGGAAATACCTCCTGTGTCTCGAAGATGGCGCGATCGTGGAAACTGTCGGCATTCCTACGGAAAAACGTCTTACGGTTTGCGTCTCCTCCCAAGTCGGATGTCCCATGAATTGCAATTTTTGCGCGACGGGAAAAGGCGGATTTGTCCGCGACCTGAAAGCATGGGAAATTGTCGATCAGGTGTTAACAGTACAAGACGATTTTAAGCGTCGGGTTTCTAATGTCGTGTTTATGGGCATGGGAGAACCTTTATTAAACTTAGATGAAGTGGTGGCATCGGTACGAACATTGAATGAAGATGTCGGCATCGGTCAGCGATCGCTCGTGATTTCTACTGTTGGCATTCCCAACCGCATTCGCCAATTAGCCGAACATAATTTACAAATCACGTTTGCGGTCAGTCTCCATGCACCCGAGCAAAAATTAAGAGCGCAATTAATTCCCAGTGCCAAACATTATCCTCTAGAAAAACTCCTAGCTGACTGTCGCAAATACGTCAATATGACCGGACGGCGCGTCACCTTTGAATATATTCTCCTCGCCGGAGTAAATGATGCTCCTCAGCAGGCGATCGCTTTGGCTAAATTAGTGCAAGGATTGCAAACTCACGTGAATTTAATTCCTTATAATCCCATTTCTGACGCAGATTATCAACGCCCCAGCACCCATGATATTCAACAGTTTAAACATACCCTCGAACAATATAAAATAGCCGTCAGCATTCGCTATTCTCGAGGCTTAGAAGCTGATGCCGCCTGCGGCCAACTTAGAACCAGTCACCAGTCACCAGTCACCAGTCACCAGTGCTCAGACCCCGCGTCGGCGTAAGACGCAAGGGAATGCCGAGCAAGAGAGTCACCAGTCACCAGTTAGTCATTTTTGTTGTTTGTTCTCTTTTCATGGATAATTGAAAACTGTTCGTGGATAATTGAAAACGTGAAGGCATTAATTCTCTCGGGTGGAAAAGGAACTCGCTTGCGTCCCCTGACTTATACGGGGGCAAAACAACTCGTTCCTGTTGCCAATAAGCCGATTTTATGGTATGGAATTGAAGCGATCGCGGCGGCAGGAATTCGCGAGATTGGTATTGTTATTAGTCCGGAAACTGGGGAAGAAGTTAAGGCAAAAACAGGAGATGGCAGTCGTTTTGGCGTTAGGATTACTTATATTCTCCAAGAAAAACCGGCTGGACTCGCTCATGCTGTCAAAATTGCTCGAGAGTTTCTGAATGATTCTCCTTTTATTTTGTATTTGGGCGATAATTTAATTCGCGATCGCTTACAAGAATTTCTGGCCAAGTTTCAGCAACAACAATTAGACGGATTAATTTTGTTACGCGAGGTTAAAAATCCCAGTGCTTTTGGTGTGGCAAGTGTTGACGATCGCGGCAGAATTCTAGAACTTAGAGAAAAACCCAAAAATCCGCCGTCAAATTTAGCGTTAGTGGGGGTCTATTTTTTCAATCGTAGCATTCACAATGCGATCGCGGCAATTCAGCCCTCAGCACGAGGAGAGTTAGAAATTACTGACGCAATTCAAACTTTAATCAACCAACAGCATAATGTGCAAGCTATGCAATTATCGGGGTGGTGGTTGGATACCGGGAAAAAAGACGATCTCCTCGAAGCAAACCATATTGTTCTCGATGAGTTCTTAGAAACTAAAATTGCTGGGAATTTCGACGAACACTCTCAAATATACGGTCGCGTTGAGATAGGAAAAGGAACGCAATTGATTAATTGTACGATACGCGGACCCGCGATCGTTGGGGAAAATTGTCACTTAGAAAATTGTTTTATCGGTCCTTATAGCAGTATTGCCGATCGCGTTACAATTATCGATACAGATATCGATCACAGTGTAATTTTATCTGGAGCAAAAATTGTCAATATTCATCAACGTATCGTCGATAGTCTAATCGGACAACGCGCTCAATTAATTCTTGCACAGAAGCGTCCGAAAGCTCTGAGATTTATGATTGGTGATGATTGCAAAATTGAGTTAATGCCTTAATTCAGTTATCAGTTATCAGTGATGCAAACTATTTATTTGGTTGTTGTTAATTATTATTCGACGGATTTAATCGAGCGGTTGATTCAATCTTTGTCGCAGAGTTCAGATATTGTTTATCAGTTTGTGATTGTTAATAATTCTCCTGAAGATCGCACTATTGAGCAATTAAAATCGGAACATGTATTTGTTTTAGAAACAGAGGAAAACCTTGGTTTTGGTAGTGGATGTAATGTAGGATTAAAATGGGCTTGGGAGCGCGATCGTAAGGCAATTGTTTGGCTTATTAATCCCGACACGGTATTACCAGAAAATACTTTAGAACAAGTTAATTTATTCTTTTCTCAATCTTCGCATATCTCTATTTTAGGAACCATTATTTATACTCCCGATCGCGAAATTTGGTTTGCAGGTGGAAAATTTATCCCGTGTCGTGGTGCTATTATTGAAGAAAATTTACTGGCTCATTCTTCTCGCCAACCTTATGCAATTTGTGATTGGGTAAGCGGATGTAGTTTGTTAGTTAACTTAGAGAAATTTCCCGATCTTCCTCAATTCGATCCGCAATATTTTCTCTATTATGAAGATTTCGATTTTTGTCAGCGATATCAGAAAGAAGGACATCAAATTGCGATTACCGATCGCATTGCGATCGTGCATCATCCTTCCTCAATTACCGATCGCAATATCGGCAAAAAAATAGAACATAGTACCTATAGTTATCTCTTAACTTTAAAAAAATATGCACCTTTTCCGATTTTCCTATTCCGCTTTTTTCGCCTATTTATTTATGGATTAATTTTATTCCCAATAAAACCTCAAATTGGTTGGGGAAAATTCAGAGGAATTACTCGTTATTTGAGTCGATAGACGGTTTAACTCAATTTTCGGTTACTCATTTAATGCCAATTACCAATCAAAATGTAGGGAGCCCAAATGTTAGGGGTACGTCGATTTCTGCTTTGTAAAAATTCTAATTGTGCTTTTTGTAATGCTTCTGCTTTACTCATTGTACCATCTTGAAGCAGTTCATAAAACCGACTCATTAAATCTCCAGGAGAATCATTAGTTATCACCTTCCATAATGTCGCTAAAGCGCTTTTTGCACCTGCTTTAAACGCTAAACCAGCTAAGCCTAATGTTGCTCGTTTATCTCCAGTTGCAGTTTCACAAGCGACGAGAGAAAGTAATTCAATGGGTTGCGATGCGATCGCATTACTATTTTGGATAATATTTCCCAAGCGATCGGCATTCATTTTACCATCAGCCGTGACAATAAATGTCTCTTCAGGATCGGAACTAAATTGACCGTGGGTGGCTAAATGTAGGACGGGAATAGACAATCTTTCAAGTTTTGCCTTCAATGCTGCAATGGTAAAGTTTTCATCGAGTAAAATTTCACTGGGAATTTTAGCCTTTATCTTGGCAAATTGTCTTTCAATATTAGCGATATTGCGATATTCTTCAAATTCAGTCATTCCACCTAATAAAGCATTTAAACGTTGTTGTTCGATTAATTCGGGGTCTTGGAGTTGTAAGCCAGAAGTCACTGCGATCGCAACGGTTCTATGAGCCATTGATACATCCGTTGAGCATCTTTTTTAACGGCATTTTCTGCATTGGGTTCTGGGAGATTTGTTGTTAAGTCTTTTACAGTTTGCTCGATGGTTTTTGTCCCATCTAACCGATCGCGATCGGTTTGAGAGCTATAAAATTCCAAGTCTTCATTCGGTAATTTTAACACGAGATTCACTTTATTATTCAATAAGATAATATGAACAACTGCTTCTTGAGAATCTTGAATCTCAACAATATCATCAATAGTCACATCTTGTTGAGCGGAAATTTGGCATTTTAAAAAATTGGCAAGTTCTGCAAGTTGGAGAGATTGGATAAAGTTGCGAGCTTTTTTTAAAGATTCTTGTTCTTGGGAAGAATTAGGAAAATTTTCTGCATTTTCAAACAAAAGATCGACAATTTCTCGATAAACAGGTTCGACATAATCGCGAAAATTAAATTGAACATCTGAGTTAATAACTAACATATCTTCGCGAACTGAATCTAAAGTTTTTATTGCTGCTTGATAGGATGCGATCGCACTTTCTATATTTCCTTGTTCGTGTAACAATCGTCCGAGTTGCCATTCCCATTGATAAGCGATATGAGGGTATTGTCCGGGTTGTGCGAGGAATAATGCTTTCTCGGTCAATTTTCGTGCTTCTTGTAGATAATTTATACGGGTCTACCGAACATGATATGTAGAAAAAGTCAGAAATAGTACAAAAAGAAAATGAACGACAACGACTAAAAATTTTATAGAAAATATCTTGAATATAGAAGGAATTGTCGTTAAAAATCACAAAATTGTATCGGGAATAGGATTAATAGTATATCTTGAAAAAGAAGAAAAAAAGGTAGCTTGTCCAAAGTGTGGAAATCTAACCGATAAACTTTATCAGAATCATCAATATGCAGTCAGAGATTTACCTTGGGGAGAACAAGAAGTATATTGACAAGTCAATCGCCGACAAATGCGTTGCGATCGCTGTGGAAAAAAAATTTAGCGAAGACTTAGAATTTGTGGAA
Organism: Spirulina sp. LEGE 11439; assembly: GCF_059821285.1. Lineage (NCBI taxonomy): Bacteria > Bacillati > Cyanobacteriota > Cyanophyceae > Spirulinales > Spirulinaceae > Spirulina > Spirulina sp. LEGE 11439. Next base: position 133,359 of record NZ_JCAMRX010000011.1, on the reverse strand, counting down.
AAGAAAAGAACATATACAAAAAGATTAAAAGAAAAAATAGTGAAAGGACAAAAAAACTATTATGTAGTGTTGATAGATATAGAGAAAAGTCAAGTGGTAGGAATAATCGAAAAAAGAGTAGAAGAAGTAATAATAGAATACCTGAAAGTATGGGGAGAGGAGGTGTTGAGAGGAATCGAGGAAGTAAGTATAGACTAAGGAATTAACAATAAATTGAAACTAATTAAGCGGTCGAGGGATGGCGAGGTTTCCTCGCCATATCCAATCGACCAAGACAAACGAAAAGGATACGGCTTCAGAAACTTTGATAATTTCAAAATCAGAGTTGGGTTGGATTCGTTTTTCTCAACTTAGTTCTACATACTAGGTTCGGTAGACCCAATTTTATTGAGTGCTTTCTGCACTCAAAGTTCACATTTTTAATAATAAGTTCATATACAGAGAGCATTTAATTGAAACAAGATAATGCTTGTTATTTCTAGCTTAAAATACTTCATCGGCGCTTGGATCTTAAAAAAAAGTTTAAGTTTGAACGAATACAATACGAGAATTAAGAAAATGATTAAAATCCTCAAGGTTTTAGTGGAGCTCTATGTTTCGTGATATTTCCTGATAAACTATGTAATAAATTGTAACTATTAAGAATAGTCTCAAATGGTAAAACCCACTTCTTCTGAGAACAGAATGAAGATATAGAAAAATAGGAATCTGCGAGCGATCGCTATCATTATCCATATTATTTCTGTACTATTGCTGGATAGCGATTGCCATTTGGGTGGTATTGAAGTATGGGTATAGACACCTAAGTAAATGAAAAGGAGATACAGAGAAAGAATATCTCCACTATTTTTATTCATCGCGATCGCTTTCACGTCCGTTGATTTTCGCCAATAATTTCTGAATTTGAGGTGCGATCGCCGATTTTTCGTAACAAATTGTAAATACAGTAAAAAACTGCATAAATCTTTCCAGACTCTCCAGAGAATTCATTAACGGCATCTCAGATTCTTTTTGTTGATGTCCAAAACCTACACCTTATTGTGATAACCCAGCTAAATGGCCGGGTTTCTTTCTTACTTTTATAGCAAAAATAGACTAATGTAATTAAGAGTTTCTCGCTCCCAAAGAACCGTGACATCTACCGCTCGCAAAACATCTAACTCTATTCCCGATTATCTTTGTCCCGATATTACCGCTTACTGGCGAGTTGCCAAACTGCGGAACTCAGAACAAAAGATTCTCACTAATAAAAACGGAACGCTCCGCTATCCTGTTAATCCTCTCGAAGGTTATGCGCTGAAATACTTTACTGGAGAATTTACCACGCGACAAATTCAGCACTATTGCCAGCAGCAATTTGCGGACATCCCTTCGGATTTTGTGGTGCAGTTATTGGATCGTTTAGTGAGTTTGAAGGCGATCGAAGAGATAGGAGAACCATCACCAGTCACCAGCCACCAGTCACCAATTAGGGAAGCAAGGGGAGAAAATTCTGCTTCTTCGCCTGCTTTTAAGTCTTGCGTGCAGTGGATCGAACATCCGGAAGGGTATTGGATTCTTCGCAACCCTGAAGATGTTACTTATTTGCAAATCGATCGCGATACAGGAATGGCGATCGCGCAATTGGGAAAAATGCCAATAGAAGCGATCGCGCAACTCTACCATATCCCTTCTGCTCAACTGAACTATATTCTGCAACTCCTCGCGGCGACGGGAATGCTTGTGGGAACTCATCCCCCTCAACCCCCCAAAAAGAAATTTACCCCCCTGCAACTGCTCTATTTTAAGCTTCCTCTTTTTAACCCCGATCGCTGGCTGCATTCCCCGGCTCGAGTCCTGCGCTGGATTTGGAGTAAACCCTTTTTCTTCTTGCTTTTGGGCGTTCTGACGACATCCCTGATTTACGGTTTAAATCTGCGATCGCAAATTCTCTATGAAGGAGGATTGCTCTGGGAAACCCAAGGGGCGCTTTTAATTATCCCTTTCGGTCTCCTTGCCATGCTGGTGGTCACCATTCACGAATTTGCCCACGCCCTCACCCTCAAGCATTACGGCGGCATCGTCCCAGAAATCGGCTTATTATTTATGCTCTTGATGCCCGCCGCTTATACCAATACCAGCGACTCCTATTGCTTGGTGAAACGCCGACAGCGCGTTTTTGTGGTGGGGGCGGGGGTGTTGTGCCAACTCGCCATCGGTGCGATCGCCTTTTGGTTGTGGCACTTCTCCGTCGATAATAGCTGGCTCAAACCCACCAGTTATTTGCTCATGGTTACTGCCCTCTTTACCCTCACCCTCAACCTCAACCCCATGGCCAAATTTGACGGCTATCACCTCGCCGTCGCCGTTACCGGCATTAATAATCTGCGCGATCGCTCTTTCAAATTCTACGCCACTTTATTTCAAGGTAAAGCGATCGAAGAACACCCTCAAGATTGCGGCATTTTAGCGATCTATGCTCCCTTAAGTCTCTTATATCTCCTCTTTGTTTTCGGCAGCATTCTGCGCTTAGTTATTTATTGGACATTAGATTATCTTCCCATCACTGCTTTATTTCTCATCCTTGCATGGTTAATTTACTTCTTTTTTCCCAGACCAGATTGATAACGAGTAATGAATAAAAAGTAACCAATCATCCTGCGACTTCGCTCAAGGCAAGCCAATAACAATGAATAACAAAATCCGTCATTTCCAAACCTTGCAACCCAAAATACCGCCAGAAAAAAACAATACGGCGGACACTAAAGTACGAGATCTGCCTCAACCTACCGAACAAAAGAGCCAGACTTCTGCAGCCAATCTCGCAACTGCTCCCAAACCGTCTAATTTAGTCGCTCCCAGTCCAACCGAAAGCCAGAAAAAATCTTACTTGGGTTGGTGGATTGCAGGGAGTATCCTGCTAAGTGTGGGAATTATCAGTCAAATCCGCGTGCAACCTTCTATCCGTGCGGAAGCATGGTTAGAACCCGATCCCGAGGCGCGTCAAATGGTTCACATGGAAATTCCCGGACTGATTAAAGAGGTTTTAGTCGTCCCCAACCAACCCGTACAAATCAATCAACCTCTCGCCATTGTCGAAAGCGAACAAATTGAGGCAGAAATCGGCAATTGGACGTTACGCTTGCAAGAAAATCTCGCGACGACAGAATCTGCCAAACAACAGATGTTTTCCGCACAGGCTCGCTTAAACCAGAGCCAACAACAATATAACTATGCCCGCGATCGCGTTGCTCAACTACAAGGAGAGATCGATCGCATGAATGCCGGCTCTCCTCCTGCTCACATTCAAGGCTACCAAATACAGATTGCCAACTTACAAGCCACTGAAACCAGCTTAAATGATTCTTTCCAACGCTTGCAAACTTTGGTTAAAGAAGGTGCCATTTCTCGAGAGCAATTGGCGGAAGTCCAACGGCGCAAACTGGCGATCGCGGCGCAAATCGGTCAAAATCGTTCGGCTCTCGAAACTGCCAAACGCCAATTACAAGATGAGTTAAAAGTCAGAACTGATGAACTCAATCGCTTGCAAACCACCGTCACCGTCGCCCAACAAGAATACATTTCGGCTCAGGCACAAGTCAACAGTCGCCAGCCCATTCAAGCACAAATTCAGCAAGAACTAGACAAACGCACCCAGCAAAAACAGGAAAGTCACGTCATTCGCACGGCGATCGAGGGAACTATTGTGACGCAAAATCTCTTTGCGTTGCAAGGAAAAACCCTACAACCCGGTGAAGTGGTAATGGAAATTGCAGATCCGGCTCAACTGGTTGCCATTATTGAGGTGCGCCAAGAAGATCGCGATTTAGTGAGAGCCGGCTCGGAGGTGAAATTTAAACCCTTAGAACCCGGTTTGCCCAGTTTTACGACCACCATTGAGGAAATTATCACGGTTTTGGAACGTAACGAACAATTGCAAAAGTCTACGCTCCAAGTCACCGCTCTGATTAATTCCACTGAAGGTACATTACAACCCGGTGCCAAAGTTTATGCGACGATTAAATCACCTCGAAAAATTCCCCTTTACGAACAAGCAAGACGAGAAATTTTGAATTTGTTTAAATTTAGAAAATATTCTTAGAAAATAGCGAGAGCGGTCGTAGGATGATTGAATTGAGGTGGAAGGCGAGAGGCGATCGCTGATTTTCTCACCCATATATTCATCATCCAATGATTACCAGCTTGCAGAACCCATTGGTAAAAAAATTAAAGAAATTGCGCTATCTCAAAGCCAGAAGAGAGCAAAATTTGTGCTTGTTAGAAGGAACGAATTTACTAGAAGCGGCTTGCGAAACCCATAGCCCGATCGCGATCGCCTGCTGTACTTTGGCTTGGCAAGCGCGTTATCTTCATTTATGGGAGAATATCTATCAACGGGCGGAAAGAGCGGAAATCGTTGCGCCAGAGGTTTTAGAAGCGATCGCGACAACGGTGAACCCCGATGGCATCGTTGCCGCTATCCCTCGCCAGCGCATTCATTCAGTTTTGCCGAAAAACCTCACTTTAGGTTTGTTTCTGGAGCGATTGCAAGATCCCGGAAATCTCGGGACAATTGTAAGGGCTGCAGTCGCGGCAAAGGCTGAGGGGTTGTGGTTGAGTGCCGATAGCGTTGAAGCCGACAATCCTAAAACCTTGAGAGCATCTACCGGCGCTTGGTTTCGCCTGCCCATCGAGGTCAGTGCGGATTTAGGGCAAACGTTGAACACCTATCGCGATCGCGGCGTACAGATCGTAGCGACTACCCCGCGAGCCTCTCTCACTTATTGGGATGTGGATTGGCAGCAACCCAGTCTTATTCTTTTGGGCAATGAAAGTGCGGGACTGTCGGAAGCAGCGATCGCATTAGCCGATCTGCAAGTCTCTATTCCTGTCTCTATCGGGGTAGAATCTCTCAATGTTGCCGTGGCTGCCGCACTTCTTCTCTATGAAGCGCAACGGCAAAGATTGAGGGGACAAGATAACGTCGCGAGGTACTCCTGAAGAAGTAATGATAGAATAAAAAAGAGAAGATTAAGATGTTGAAATCAATCAATGGATTTGGCTGGCTATTGATGTCAATACTCGTGAGATTGTTGGGGTTTATGTTGGCGATCGCTCTGAAAAGAGCGCGATCGCACATTGGCGATCGCTACCCGGAATTTATCGCCAATGTGCGATCGCTTACACGGATTTTTGGAACGCCTATGCCCTCGTATTCCCCAGTAAACGCTATAAAGCGGTTGGTAAAGAAACTGGAAAAACTGCGGTTGGGGGATGGCGAGGTTTCCTCGCCTTATCCAACCAACCAAGAAAAATGCTATTGAACGTTTCAATTGTACGATGCGACAACGCATTTCTCGTTTGGTGAGAAAAACTCTCTCTTTTTCTAAAAAGCTGGAAAATCATATTGGTGCTATTTGGCTCTTTATTCATTACTACAACTCATCCTTATCTGTTTAGGACTACCCTGTCCAAAGTTGATCTTTTGGGATCTTTCCTCAATTATATGCTCCAGCAATAGACCTCTCCAAAATACCTCAATTGGGATATTATAGTCTGATAAAGTAAAAATCTGAGGAAAAGTATGAGTTATACATGGGAATACTTACAAAAACATCCGAAAGAAGCAACGCGCTTAGTAGGAATCCGGGAAGAACAATTGAATTTAATAATCAAACTAGGGAAAAGATTGCATGAGGAAAAGCAAAAAGAGAAGGAAGCAAAAAAGATAAGACTGATTCGTAGAGGTGGAGGAACAAAAAATAAATTATCTGTGGAAGACCAAATTGTGTTGACCCTGATTTATTTGCGTCAAGGTTTAACATTTCAGGTGTTAGGATTACTGTTTCAAGTAAGTGAAACAACAGCGAATGAAACATTGTTTTAAAAATCAATTAATTGTCTTACCAAGGGGAGGAGATATTGTTGATATGATAGCTGGAAAAAAAGGACCTTTCAGTGATATAAATCTCTGGCGTTTACGACACCAAGAATTTAACCCTAAGCAAAAATTTTCGGGAGATAAAGGTTATGTGGGAGAGGAAGCCATTAGAACTCCGCAGAAAAAGCCCAAAAATGGAGAGCTTTCTTCTGAATAAAAAGAAAAAAATCGGCAAATTTCATCTTTGAGAATTTTTGTAGAACATATCATTGGTGTTTTAAAAATTTTTCGAGTGGCTCAAGAAAGATTTCGTTTAAAAGTTGAAAAGTATAAATCGGTAATTGAGACAATTGCTGGGTTAGTTCGCTTACGGATAGGAGCATTGATTTTAGATGTTGTGGAATGTCGCGATCGCCTTGGAGAATTTGAAATTATCCAGCGCCATCTTTGGAGTGACTTTCTAACAGAAGAACCTTCCAAACCTTGTTAAAATAGGGCTTGCTGAAAAAGTTAGAAAAAATGGGGGTAGAGGGCAATCCAGTTTTAGATGTGAGAAATCATAACTTTAGGTTGTCAATAATCCCCCCCCTCTATAACGAGAGATAATGATTTACGGGGTGACAAGATTCAAGACTAAATGGGTCTTCCTAAAGGAGGTCCACTCATTCTTATTCCTCTTTCTTTACACCAAGCGCGATTTTCCTTCGTCCGATAAATTTTATCCACATGAACAGATTCTGGATAATATCCTGTCAATTCTCTATAGGCCTCAACTTGTGCTTTTAAATCTCCACTTTCATTATAACTATCCCAACTGACACGGTCTAAAAATACATATTCTTCAAAACAACTTGCTGATAATTTTGCTCCAAACTCTACATTAGCTCCCGCTTTTCCTCTTACCATTGGACGAATATGCGGTTGACTTAAACTTACAATTCTATTATCAATTCTCTCTTTCTTATTTTCATACATCCATTTTTGTTGACGAAAGATTTCTGATCCTACTAATAAGTTTCTATAATGCCATCCTAAATGGTTTTGCTGGCGCTCCCATTTCTGATGAAAAATTTTCTTGATATTCCTCTTCAAATTCTGACCAAGGAACTAGCTTGGACATTATTACCCAGCGATTTTCTTCACATAATCTCCCTTCAAAAAGGAGAGGGAATTTCTCTTCGCTACTTTCTGCTTTCTCTACTTTTCGGTACATTTTCTTCGGGCTGGTGCAAGAGATTTCCTCGATTTTACAGCTTTTTCTTACATTTTATCCATTTTTTGGCTTCTCTCAGCCTTCGATTGCAACCCTTCCCACTCTTTTCAGCAAGCCCTACCTTAGAAAGAAAATCAATGCGATCGCAAAAACTCCCGCCCGAAGGCAGGAGTTTTAACTCAATTGAGAATAATGCCAAGCGCAAAATTCTAGTCGAGATCGGGCATCGAGAGAACGGGTTCGGTTTCACGTTCGATTCCTTTCTCAAAACCAGCAGAAGCCGCACGAGCGCGTCCGGCGTGCCACCAGTGTCCGATCAAGAAAAAGAACCCTAAAACGAAGTGAGAAGTTCCCAACCAAGCACGAGGATTAACGTAATTAAACGAGTTCGGCTCGGTAATAATGCCGCCGACAGAATTGAGAGATCCATTAGGAGCATGAGTCATGTATTCAGCAGCACGACGTAATTGCCAAGGCTGAATATCATTTCTGAGCTTATCCAAATCCAAACCATTCGGCCCGCGTAAAGGCTCGAGCCAAGGTCCCCGGAAGTCCCAGAAACGCATCGTTTCACCACCAAAGATAATTTCTCCAGTGGGAGAGCGCATCAGGTACTTACCTAAGCCTGTCGGTCCTTGAGCCGAACCGATATTTGCACCGAGGCTTTGGTCGCGAGCGAGGAACACCATCGCTTGAGCTTGAGAAGCTTCCGCATTGGTAGGTCCGTAGAATTCGCTGGGATACGCTGTATTGTTAAACCAGACGTAGAACGAGGCGATAAAAGCCATCAGGGATACAGCCGCCAAGCTGTAAGAGAGATAGGCTTCTCCCGTCCAAACCAGAGCGCGACGCGCCCAAGCAAAAGGTTTGGTGAGAATGTGCCAAATTCCGCCACCGATACAAATGAGTCCGATCCAAACATGACCGCCAATAACGTCTTCCATGTTATCGACGCTGATAATCCAACCTTCGCCGCCAAAAGGCGCTTTCGTTAAATACCCGAAAATAACGGCAGGGTTTAAGGTGGGATTACTGATAATTCGGACATCACCGCCACCGGGTGCCCAACTATCGTAAACGCCGCCAAAGAACATGGCTTTAAACACTAATAGCAATGCACCGCAACCTAAAAGGACGAGGTGATAGCCGATAATGTTGGTCATTTGGTTTTTATCAGCCCAGTCGTAACCGAAGAAATCGGAATATTCTTCTAAAACTTCAGGGCCGCGGATGGCGTGGTAGATTCCACCCAATCCGAGGACGGCTGAGGAAATGATATGCAGTACGCCAACAACGAAATAAGGGAATGTATTGATGACTTCGCCACCGGGTCCGACACCCCAGCCTAAAGTAGCGAGGTGGGGAAGCAAAATACAGCCCTGTTCGTACATGGGCTTATCAATGTTGAAGTGGGCAACTTCAAATAGGGTCATTGCCCCAGCCCAAAACACGATTAGTCCAGCATGGGCGACATGAGCGCCGAGAAGTTTACCGGAAAGTTCGATGAGACGAGCATTGCCCGCCCACCAAGCAAAACCGGACGATTCAAGATCGCGACCTGCGCCAGCGAAAGATGTATTAGAGAGCGTTACCACGCGGCAATACCTCCTCAGGGAATTTAAAGTTTTGATGGGGTTGGTCTTGGGGAGCTAACCAAGCTCGCAGACCTTCATTTAACAGGATATTCTTGGTGTAGAATGTCTCGAATTCGGGGTCTTCTGCTGCCCGAATCTCCTGAGAGACAAAATCATAGGCTCGCAGGTTTAAGGCTAAACCGACAATGCCTACCGAACTCATCCACAATCCCGTTACGGGGACAAAAAGCATGAAGAAGTGCAACCAACGCTTGTTGGAAAAGGCAATCCCGAAAATCTGACTCCAGAAACGGTTTGCCGTCACCATTGAGTAGGTTTCTTCGGCTTGGGTGGGATTAAAGGCTCGGAAAGTGGTGGAGGATTCTCCATCTTCAAAGAGGGTGTTCTCTACGGTGGCTCCGTGGATGGCACAGAGTAATGCCCCGCCAAGGATACCCGCGACTCCCATCATGTGGAAGGGATTGAGGGTCCAGTTGTGGAAGCCTTGCAAGAACAAGATGAAGCGGAAAATACCCGCTACCCCAAAGCTGGGGGCGAAGAACCAACCCGACTGTCCCAAGGGATACATCAGAAAAACACTGACGAATACCGAGATAGGGGCGGAGAAGGCGATCGCGTTATAAGGACGAATTCCCACCAAACGGGCAATTTCAAACTGACGCAGCATGAAGCCGATCAGCCCGAATGCGCCGTGAAGGGCGACGAAGGTCCAGAGTCCTCCCAACTGACACCAATGGGTAAAGTTCCATTGCGCCTCGGGTCCCCAGAGGAAAATCAGGGAATGTCCGAGACTGTTGGGAGGAGAAGAAACGGCAACGGTGAGGAAGTTACAACCTTCCAAGTAGGAAGATGCCAAACCGTGGGTATACCAAGATGTGACGAAGGTTGTGCCGGTGAGCCAGCCCCCGAGGGCGAGATAGGCACAGGGGAACAGGAGTAAACCCGACCAACCGACGAAGACGAAGCGATCGCGTTTGAGCCAGTCGTCGAGGACATCAAACCATCCTCTCTGGGCGCGAGCGCGTCCCATTGCTACGGTCATAATCAAAAAACCTCTTGCTTAATCAATTGGGGCAAGATTTATTAAAAGAGACTATTTTACAGTGATTGAAATCTTCGAGCCGTTAGACCAGAGATTTCAGGGACTTTTTTAGATCTCTTCCCGCTCGGATTGCGATGCCGAAACGGTCAACTTTATGTTTATTAACATTACATCAGGGTCGGAAATTACCAAAATCTATTTGCTGTCAGTCTTGGTTTTAACTGAGACCATATAGAAATCAGCATTTGACCCGCATGAAGTGCTGACGATATCAAATCCCAGCTTCCTGCTTCCACCGCCGAGGCCTCCAGAAACGAGTTTCTCTTGGTCTTACTCAGCGTCCACAGGCAGAACCCCATCTTCCCTAGGGTTATCTCAAGTTTTCAGACGCTTAGTTTGCGCGCTTAAGATATTATTACCGAAAATTTTACAAAATGACACATTTTTCCTCAGAAATCTGACTTGGGAAAGGCAAATTGACTGGCCACTGCTTCTCGCTCCCTCTTCCTTTACAATGGGAGATTGTTGAACAAACAGAGCAGCATTGACTCCATGACAGCACCGACGACACGGCAAGACAATCTTATCCTGCGCCAAGAAATTATTGGCTCTCGTCGCTTCAGCAATTATTTTTGGGCGATTATTTCAGCGATGGGAGGGGTCGGCTTCTTTTTAGCAGGACTTTCAAGCTATTTCCAGAAAAATTTTCTGTTGGTGAGCGATACGAGTCAATTAATGTTTTTTCCTCAAGGGGTTGCGCTGTTGTTTTACGGCTCTGTGGGAAGTCTCGTCGCAGTATATTTAACGGTTGTCATTTTGTTGGATGTTGGCGGCGGTTACAACGAATTCAACAAAGAAACTGGAAAAATGATTATTTTTCGCTGGGGATTTCCGGGTAAAGATCGCCGCATTGAGATTAAATATCCTCTGGATGATATTCAATCGGTACGGGCTGAGGTTCGCGAAGGACTGAATCCCAAGCGATCGCTTTACCTGCGAGTGAAAAAACAGCGCGATATTCCTCTCTCTCGGGCGGGAGAGCCCCTCTCTCTCTCGGAATTGGAAAATCAAGGTGCAGAATTGGCGCGATTTTTACAAGTGCCTTTAGAAGGGTTATAAAATTGCCTCATCTTTACTTCTTTACCTTTACTGTGATTCAGAAAACATGAAAAATAAAGCACGGATGTGGTTGAAAACTTCTCTTTTAGCGATCGCAGCCATTTCTTTTATCTTGGTCGGGTGTAGCGAACCCCAAGCAAGCTCGACCGCAAATACCGCCGAAGCCAATACTATTACAACAGGAGCCAGCAGTCTGCAAATGAGTGAATTACCAAAGTTAGAAGGGACGGCGATTGTGGAAATGAAGGTGAATGGTTCGCCGATCCGCATTACAATTGATGGCGACAAGGCTCCGATTACTGGGGGAAATTTTGTCGATTTGGTCGCACGAGGGGCTTATGATGGGTTAGTTTTTCACCGCGTGATTAAAGAACCCGAACCTTTTGTGGCTCAAGGGGGAGATCCGCAAAGTAAAGATCCCGGTTTTCCGGTTGCTCGTTTGGGGTCGGGAAGTTTTATCGATCCGGATACCGATCGCCCGCGCTATATTCCTTTAGAAATTACGCCAGAAGGAGCAGATGCTCCGGTTTACAGCAAAACTCTCAAACAAGCGCGAGTTTCTGCTCCTCCGGCTTTACGCCATACCAAGGGAGCGATCGCTATGGCTCGGTCTCAGATGCCGGACTCGGCTTCCTCTCAGTTCTATTTTACGTTGGCGGAGTTAGGCTTTTTAGATGGCGATTATGCTGTTTTTGGCTATGTCACCCCGGAAAGCATGGAAGCTGTTGAAGCGATTAATCAAGGCGATCGCATTGAGTCGGCAACAGTGATTGAAGGATTAGAAAACCTTAAGAAATCTTAATCAAACGAGTGGAAGTTGTTGTGACCGGGATTGGTTTAATCTCGGCACTGGGATCTTTAAATTCCAGTTGGCAAAGTTTAATTGAGGGGGAAGTGGGAATCCAGTGGCATCAGCCGTTTCTCGAACTTCCCCCTTATCCTTTGGGGTTGATTGACAGCCAACCGCAACAATTAACAGCGATCGCCGAAAAGGTAGTTCTCGCAGCCTTGGCCGATGCGGGTTTATCTCCTCCTTTACCCAATTGCGGTGTCGCGATCGGCTCGAGTCGCGGCTGTCAGGGAATGTGGGAATCAGTCACCAGTCACCAGTCACCAGTCACCAGTAGGGACGTTGCATGCAACGTCCCTACACCAGTTGCCAGTCACCAGTTATCCCATTACCCTTGGCTCGATACTTTGCCCAATCGAGGGGCGGTATTAGCAGCGAGGGCGATCGCGACGAGAGCGCCTGTACTTGCGCCGATGGCGGCTTGTGCGACGGGACTTTGGGCGCTCGCTCGGGGAGTCGAACTGATTCGCTCGGGGGAGTGCGATCGCGTCCTTGCAGGGGCGGTAGAAGCACCGATTACGCCTTTAACTCTGGCGGGATTTGCGAAAATGGGTGCCTTGGCAAAAACCGGGTGTTATCCCTTTGATAAGCGTCGCAAGGGCTTGGTTTTGGGGGAAGGTGGGGCGGTTTTAGTTTTAGAATCTCAGGAACTCGCGCAACGCCGTCAGGCGAAGTGTTACGGTAGGATTTTGGGATTTGGCGCGACGGCGGATGGTTATCACGTCAGTGCGCCGGAAATTGAGGGGAAAAGTGCTGCGATCGCAATTAAAAATGCCCTCGATCGCAGTCATCTCAAACCAGAAAATATTGATTACATCCACGCTCACGGAACTAGCACTCGCTTAAACGACAGCAATGAAGCGAAATTGATTCGTCATTTATTCTCCAAAAACGTTCCCGTCAGTTCGACAAAAGGGGCAACAGGACATACTTTAGGGGCATCCGGCGCGATCGGGGTTGCTTTTTGTTTATTGGCACTCAAACATCAAGTTTTACCCCCTTGTACGGGGTTGCAAGAGCCGGAATTTGACTTGAATTTTGTTCGCGAAGTGCGATCGGCGAATATTCAAAATACCCTTTGTTTTAGTTTTGGTTTTGGCGGACAAAATACCATTTTAGTTGTAGGGAATTGAGAAGAATTTGGCATTGTTTTAGAGAGTAAAGCGATCGTGTTTTTTTGAATCCTCTTAATGTTTTGGCATCTCCCGAACCCAAGCGATATTTTGTATCGATAGCATCATTAGCGATCGCAAGATCGTAACTGGTATTATGAGGTTCTTGAAAGCGATCGCAAGTTAATCGACATAATTCTTTAACCAAGCGTTCCCAACACGCGCCTAATTCTCTCCCCCAATACTGGCGGTTAGTGTTTTTCATTTCTTGAGTTAAACCAAAAACGCGCATCAGAGCGTCTTCTTCTGAAGATTGTTCGTTAAAAACTTTTGCTGAAAATGATTCGCTATATTTTGTCAAAATAGTTTCTAAAGAGCTATCTATTTCATTTGAGTTCATCAATTTTATTTCTGTAATACAACAATTGTATCGTATTTAATCGTACTTGCCCAATCAACATTTCTGGGAAGATTGAGGCGACGGTTTTTCAATAATAAATGAAAAGAAAAGTCTTTCCTAAATCCAATCTCTACTGCTAAATCTGTCAAGAGATCGGCTACGGGAATTTCGACCCCACAAATTTTGCTCTTGTTACCGATCGCAAAACAATAATAACCACCATTCTTAAGATGAGTAAAACAACGTTGAAAGTGTTCTTTCATCTCTAGAAAATATTTATAGACAACTCTGGCTCTAAGCTGATTTTGCCCCTTACTCGCTTTATACTTTTGTCCTGTATAAATTTCTTCGATTAAGCGATCGAGAGGAAGAAAACCTGTATATCCTAATTCTTGATATTCTTTTTTAGGAATTCTTTCCGTGCCAATTTCACGAGAATATAAATCCAATCGTTCTTTATTTGTTGTGACTAAACCCAACCAATGCAACTCAAATTTACACGCCCAAATATAATCGATCGCATTAATATAAGGTGGAGAAGTGATAATTGCTTCAACTTGAAAATTCCCATCAATTTTCTTGGCATCTTCTAGAGGTAATTGAATAGAACGATCGCAAGAACGATCAAAAAAATATTGCCACTCTCCAAGAGCTTCTAATGTTTTATCCAAATAAAATTTAAAATATTTAAATGTATCTTCACGAGATCTTTGAGGAATATCTTTAATATGAGAACGTTTTGCAGCCAAAATCATACCATCATTCATATCGGATGTTTTTCTAACAGTAGAGGCAAAAACGAGCCAGAGAAGAGGTTGAATATCTTGAGATACTAAATTAATATATTCTTTGAGAATTTCCAGTCCTTCTCGAACGGGTTGTTGAAACCAAAAATCTCGATTGGAAAATTGTACAGTTTCTGGAGCAGTCTTGCGATCGCCAACCTTTTCAAGAATTTGTAGACCGATTTCTCTCGCTTCAACCAGATTAAATTTTGTTGTTTTTACTTGACAAATCAACTGACTGTATGGATTATAATCTAGCCAATAAATCGATGCACCATAGCGCAAACTTTCCAGAATTGTAGTTCCCGAACCCGCAAAAGGTTCGAGTACAGTAAAATCTTCAGAACCATATTTTTGTAAGAACCAACGCGGAATCTCTGGAATAGATTTTGCAGGTTGAAAACCAAGAGAATAGATTTTTAAGGGAGTTTTGCGATCGAGGGAAATAAATGTATTTTCTGAGAGATCGATAGGAATATCCCCTTCAATGTATTGATAAATATCACGATCTTCGGCTGCGATCGGCTCAAATAAAGAAAGTTGTTTCATATTAAGTTAATATCGTTTAAAATACTGTTTCTTCTACTGGAAAACGCCGCATTAATTGTAATGCCTCTCGTGCATTCTGTTGTAATTCTACCGACAATCCGGGAACGTGGGGAATCTGGGAGAGGAAATCCATCGTCCGTCGTAAAATCCTCACTAAATCACCTTCATCTAAATTGGTGTTATAGCATAATTCATCCCACTCAACACCCAATACCCATTGTTCGACAATACCGATGAGATCTAATATCTCTTCTTCTAACCAAACTGGAAAGCTCACTTTATGACGATACTGACACTTAATTAACTCTCGCCGTAAAGGAGTTAGTTGTCTGAGGGCAATTAAAGTGTTTTCTGGGGGCAGATAAACCGTTCCGGTATCGGGGCGAGGCGGATCGGAAATCAACGCATAAGCTGCTGCTGCGAGTTCTTGAGGAGTCAATCGATCTAAATGACCGGAGATGAGAACTAAACCCAACCACAACTCATTATCTCCTCGCAGTGCTGCCGCCGCTTTACCGATATCGGTGGGATCGTATTCGTGTAATGCGTCAAATTCTCGCAGCACTTTGACGAGGTTTAAAAACTCTCGCCAGTGATGGGTTTGATATTCCTTATATTTGTCCTGCCGATCGCGCAATTGCGATCGCAAATCCAAGCGATGTTTGTGGCGTTTGAGCAGTTTCCCCGGTTTTCCCCATTGTACAAGGGGATGATTTTGTAATTGTTCCCCCACGGCTTCGAGGCGTTGGCGCTGTTCGTAAACTTCGGGGGTTTCGAGAGTTTCGAGGGCATTATCGGGAATCAAGCGGGCAACTTCAGCACTAATTTCCTCTCCTTTAATGGAATTTCCTAATTTTATCGTTAAAGTATCAGGAGGAATTAAAGTATCGAGAAGAGAGAGAGATAAAGAAGCCACATCAATGGCGATAATATCTGCAGTTGCGACAACGTACCAGTGATTATCCGCTCCCAAACAGATGAAATAAGGAGCTTTGCCACTTCCGGGGGTTTGGGCAAAAACGATGGCGGGGATAGGGGTGGCAACTTTAATATGTCTGCCTTTAAGATAGATGACTCGCCCGCTCGATACTTCGTTTAAGGCGCGAGCAATTTCCTTATGATGGCTTTGTTCGGCTTGTTCTTGTAGTGTTTTTAATAAGCGGCGTTCTTCTCGCTGGCGTTCTTTTAATTTCTCATAATGAGAGAATTGCTTTTCATTAACGAGGGATAGTTCGACATCTAATTTGGCAAGGTCGGTAGTGAGAGAGGCGATCGCTTCTTTTTGAGGTTCGAGGGCGAGAGTGGCAATATATTGAGCAAAGCTGCGTTCGAGGAGTTCTTTGACTTCCTCTATTCTGTGAGTTTGCAGCAAGTTCAAAACCATACCGTAAGTGGGAGTGAATTGACTCACTAAAGGATCGGCGGATTTTAAGGCGAGATTGGCCGCATCTTTGGGACCTTCAAAGCGGGTTTGTACCGTTACCACATACCCCTGTTCGTCCATGCCTCGTCGCCCCGCACGTCCCGCCATTTGCAGAAATTCTGAGGGGGTAAGAAGGCGGTGGCCGCGATCGCTGCGTTTGGAGATGGCGGAAATCACTGTAGTGCGGGCGGGCATATTAATCCCGGCAGCGAGGGTTTCTGTGGCAAAGACAACTTTAATAAGTCCGTCCTGAAATAATTCTTCGACAAAGCCTTTCCAAGCAGGTAAAATGCCGGCGTGATGGGCAGCAATACCGCGATGGAGGGGTTCCACTTGTCCGCTACGGGCTGCACTGGGATTCCACGCTAAAAACTCTTCGATCCGTCGTTTTAGTTCTCTCGCTTCCCCCGGGTTAACCAGATGAAATCCGGGCAATTGGTTGACGGCATTATCGCACCCCCGACGACTGAAAATAAAGTAAATAGCGGGTAACATTTCCTTCATTTCCAGTTGTTTCACCACTTGGATAATGGGGGGACAATCTTCTTTTCGCAAGCGCTGTTTGGGGTTACGCCGTCCTTTGGGGAATAAGCGAGAATTTACACCTGCTTTTTTTTCGTTGAGGAGAGGAAAAAGACCTTTGAGGCCGCTGAAATTAAATTCGAGAGGGACGGGACGATAATTGGATTGAATGAGAATGGTTTCACCGTGAACTCGTCCGATCCAGTCGGTAAGTTGGTCGGCATTGGCAACGGTAGCGGAAAGGGCGGCGAGTTGCACTTTTGGCGGACAATAAATAATGGATTCTTCCCAAACTGTGCCTCGCTGAGAGTCGTTCATGTAGTGGCATTCATCGAGAACTACGGTTTCGACATCTATGAGAGATGTGCCCACTTGTCCAATGGGTGTCCCATACAGCATATTGCGAAAAATCTCGGTCGTCATGACTAACACGCTAGCATCCCGGTTATAGGAAGCATCTCCGGTTAGCAAACCGACATTTTCTTCGCCGAATTGATGGCGAAAATCGCGGAATTTTTGATTGGAGAGGGCTTTGAGGGGGGTGGTATAAAAAACTCGCTTCTTCCGGCTGAGGGCGCGATAGATGGCATATTCGCCGATGAGAGTTTTTCCCGATCCCGTAGGAACGCAAACGACGACGGATTTTCCCGAGTCGAGGGCTGCGATCGCCTGTTTTTGGAAGCGATCGAGTGGAAAGGGAAAAAGTTGCTCTAAATTGAGAGAGGGTGTTGGAATAGTAATTTGACTAGCTGGCTCGTTCATATAAGGGGGAAATTTCCCGTTTCTTCTATTCTAGAGCCTTATGGGAAATACAGTACGCTTAACTCGATCTATCAAATCCCATGTTACATGATTTTAGAATTTGCAGTGACTTAACTTCAGATTGCTGTTAGCTTAACGAAATAAGATTACATCCCTTTATATAGATTGATAGACAGAGCTACTATTGTTAGATTATTATTGTTTAGAATTTCGATATGCTGACGAAAGGTAGAGAGTATGCCTCCTAAAAAGTTAACAGGTGCGACGGGCAACCCAATTAATGAAAAACAATATGTTTATCTTGATGTCGATCCCTTCCATCAAATCGCTTTTAATGTTAAAAAAGCTGCCTTTGCAGATCCTGCATTAAAACAAGCGTTAAAATGGTTGGATAATCCGGCGATCGGAAAAAAAGTACATCAGATAACTTATAAAAAGGCAATCAAAAATGGGGGTTGTGTTCCAGTCACGATTCAATATCAAAATGGTACTATAATTAGCATTGCAAAAATGGTAGCGTCTCCTGATGCTAATGTAAAAACTTTAATTGGCACAAAATATCATGGAGATTTAGAGATTATTCACTATAAAATTGGCTGGTAATTCTAACGTCAACTTCTCGATTCTCGATCGCATTCATTCAAAGTCTAACATTGTCGTAAATCCTTGCTTCTGAGTCCATTGTACCGCCCCATGTCGTCCTGTGATGTAAATATAAACTTGTTTTTGCCGCAATGTTTGAAAGGTTTCTTTTGAGACATAAGAAGTAGACGCGATCGCCACATCTCCCCCAAATGCCCTCAATACATTTTCATGAACTGAATTGCCTGCAAATAATAACACTTGCGCCGATAAATCCGTGGGTAAAATGTTCTCATCAGGGGCATACAATAACAACCAATTGCGATCGCCAAATTGTAACTGCGCGATCGCATCATGCAATCTGACAATTTTGGCGCGACCTACTGTTGCTTTCTGCCCGACTTCAAAAGGATATAAGCGCCTTGCTAACACTTCCTCATTTCCTGCTTCAAAGGTCGGGATGGCATGTAAAAAGGTTTTGACAACTAAATTGTCAAAAATGGATTTCCAGCCCGGTTCTCGGTAATTTTTCAGCGATACTGCCAAGTCGATGCGATTGATTCCTTCGCGTGCTAAAAAGGGTAAAACGGTATAGTTTGCCGTATCAGTATCTCCGGCATCAATGAGGGTAATTTTACCGCGATCTTGAATGACGATAACCTGTTCTTGTCCGGTGGAAAGGACGGTTACGCGCATTAAAGTTGCATTGGCGTATAAAAGAGGTGCGATCGCGATTAAAATCGCAAGGAATCCCATTCCCAACCATCTTTTCTTTTGCTGTAAAGGTTTCCACCAAGAAACACTTAAAATAATTGCATAGATTGCTAAAATTTGTAGGATGTTAAAATTTCCTGCTGCTTGGGAACTGTAAGGTAAATTGACGAAAAAACGGACGATATTAACTAGAAATAAAGTTGGGTAGAATAGTAGTGATGCGATCGCACTTCCTCCCAAGGGAAAAATTAATCCGACTCCCGCACTCACCATCCCGCCTAAAATAATCAGAGAACCGAGATGAATCGTGAGAATATTGACTAAAATGCCATAAGTTGCTAGAAAACTAAAATAGTAGGAAGCAATGGGCAATGTCCAAATTGTCGCTGCAACAGGTATGGCAATAATTGTCGCGATCGTAGGTGGTAAATAATCCAAATGTTGTGTGATTACCGGTACGCTAACCACTAATCCTAGAGTCGCAACAAAACTGAGTTGAAAGCTCAAATTCCAGATCCAAAGCGGATTAAATAAGAGAAGAACTGTTGCGACTAAAAGTAATACCCCTAAAGGTTTAACTTTACTTTCTATTGTCATGGCAAACAAGACGGCAATTCCCATTAAAACAGCCCGTAAAATAGAAGGTTGCAGTCCAGTCAATCCCATATATGCAAAGAGAATTACAACTCCGATCGCAAGGCGATACTTGTCTTCTAATGTTCGCGTCAGTGCTAAAACTCCCCCCAATAATAAGGAAACATGAAACCCTGAAGCCGCTAAAATATGCGCTAATCCGGCTTGAATAAACAAATCTTGAATATCAAAGGGTAAATCGATCGCCCTGCGTCCCATAACCATTGAACTTACAAGGGATCCAAAGGGTTCTGATAATCCTTGACTATGAATGCGAATAATACGTTTTCTCAGTTTCCACCATCCCCAAGATGATTCTGGAGAAACAGCCACTAATTCTCCCGACAATCCCGCAAAGACTCCTTGGGGGGCAAGATATGCTTTAAAATCAAAGCCACCGGGATTCTTTGCTTTTTGGGGTTCGTATAATCTGCCTTTAATCGTAATGGTTTGTTGGGGAACTAATTCTAAGTTTTGCTGTGGAGGAATTGTGGCGTATAATTTACCGCTAATATCGGTATTTTCATTAACTTTTTGGACGGCTAAAATAAAGCGTAATTTTTGAGCGCGGTTGAAGCGGGGGCGATCGCGAATTTGTCCCGTTACGGTAATTTCTCCTCGCGTATTGGCCAGCAATAAACTAATATCATTATCAGCAGGTTGAGGCAGGCGCAATTGGAAATGGACGATCGCCAATGCAGCCACAATTCCGGCGGCGATCCAAATAGGAATTCGGGGAACTCTACGCCAAAAACGACGGGCGATCGCGCCCACAATTCCACCAAAAACAATCCAGGCGATCGCCAATCCCCACCCTTGTATAAAGGTCACTCCTTTCCAAGGAGAACCTAATATTCCTGTAGATGATAAACCCAAAATATAGGCAATACAAAGAATTACCCAGCCCTGACGGTTCATAAATTTAGCTTGCTTATTTTATCTCGTAGGGTAGGCAATGCCCACCTCAAGAATTAAATTGAAAGACCCAAATTCAGGCCGAGGAAGGCATGAATAAACATGAGTAATAATGCAAAACTTCCCAAGTACGCATGAGTAGTTTTTAATGCTTCTTTGTTACCGCCAAATTTAGTTGCAGAAATAAACCCATTTAATGCCAATAAAAAGACAACAGTAGAACCCGTCCAGAAGTGGGGACTCTCAAAAATGGATTGTTCTTGCATAACCAAAGATAGCACGCCTCCTGTGTAACCCAAGGAAATAAATAGGAATAACCACGGAGCAAGTTTGCGGTGCGATCGCCGATTTTTGATAGAGGTTTCTGTATCTTGGGAAATGCGTCCTTGCCAACCTACCCAAGCGGTAAAACTGCCTAATACAAAAATTACAATTCCCATCATTAATGGGTGTCCCCAATGGATAATTGGTTCGGGTAAGTTAAAGGGACTAAACCATGTTGCGATCGACTTTAAATAAGGAAGCAAAATGCTTCTTACAGTTTCTATCATAGAACTCCTTTCTGAAATCTTAAATCATTCTAAAAGATAATGGGACATTGAGGAAGAAACTTGAGAAAGAAATTGAAAAATATTTAGCGATCGCCTCGCGATCGAATAACTTACGAACTTCGACTAAAATCGGAGCAATAATTAATTCCGATCGTGCTTTTTCTGTACTGATTTCAAGGGCGAGAGGAATATTCTCTAATAAAATTTCTCTGAGTAAATTACTGGGTTCTACAATTTCTATAGATTCAAACAGAATCTCACTTTCACCAATAGAAAGCTCAAATTTTTCTTCTAATTCTAGAAAAGTAAATTCACTGTAAGACATTTTCAGAATTTTGCACGGGTCTTATTCAATCTAGGTCAGCCTTTTGATTATAACTTAGATTTTGCTGCGATTTTGGCCGCCGTCCGTAAAATTTGTCCGGCTAAAATAGCGGCACCAAACCCATTATCAATATTCATAACCCCCAAACCTGCCGCACAAGAGTTTAACATGGCTAATAAAGCAGAAAGACCGCCGAAACTAGCACCATAACCAATACTGGTGGGAACGCCAATTACGGGACAATTTGCCAAACCTCCTACAACACTGGGTAATGCACCTTCCATTCCCGCAACGACAATTAAAACATCAGCCTCATCAATCATATGACGGTTGTTTAAAAGACGATGAACTCCCGATACACCTACATCCCAAAGACGTTGCACGGGAAACCCCATCAATTCACCAGTGATTGCAGCTTCTTCTGCAACTGGTAAATCCGATGTTCCTGCTGTTAAAATGGTTATTTCTCCAAAGATTTCTTGCGGTTTTGGCTTTCCTAAAGCACAAATTTTGGCAATGGGATAATAGCGGAGATCGGGAATAATAGGTTTGATTTCTGCATAAATTTCCGCCTCAATACGAGTTGCCATAATAACCGATTGATGCTTGCTCATCGCTTCTATAATACGAGCAATTTGTTCGGCGGTTTTATCTTGTCCCCAGATGACTTCTGGAAATCCCGTTCGATCTTGACGCTGATGGTCTACTTTCGCATATTCTGCAACGGATTGATAACCCGTTTCTTGGATTTTTTGGCGGGCAATTTCTGGGGTGATATATCCGGCTGAAACTGCTTCTAATATTGTTTGCAATGTTTCCATTTTTTACAGATTATCGAAAGGAATTTCCAGAATGATGTTTGTCAGTAAGATATTTAGTCTTCTTCAACTTGAAGTTCATATAGATTCCAAAATGCGCCCCCAAAGGCAGTAAACTTGATATTTTGAATACGATCGCGGACGGCTTCTAAGGAGAGAGCATTCACCAAGTATAAAAAGGGAACTTTTTTTGCAACCACTTTTTGAAATTGGCCGTAAATCTCTTTCCGCTTTTCTTCATCTAACTCTCCTGCACCTGCTTCAAAGAGGCGATCGATCTCTTTTTCCCACTCTGTAGCTTCCCAATCTTGAATTGGCTCTTCTCCGGGATATTGACCTTGATTGAATTGATGTAAAGTGCCGCCACTATACCAAATATTAAAACTGCTATTAGGTTCAATGCCGCCGCCACCAAAACCACCGACATAAGCCTCCCAATCTCGACTTCTCAAATGTTTTAAAACTGTATTAAAATTGAGAACTTGTAAATCGGCTTGGATGCCGATCGCTTTTAAATCTTGTTGAATTTGGACGGCAGCATCAACACGGGTCTTTTCTTCTGATTTGACTAATAAGTTAAAGCTGACGGGATTATCGTCAGCATCAAGTAATTGTCCTTCCCGATCGTATTGAAATCCTGCTTCTTGGAGTAATTCTTTGGCTTTTTGAGGATCGTAATCATAGGTTTTCAATCCTTTTTCTGGAGAGAAATAGTAAGGACTCGATACGCTAATCGGAGAGTGTTGAACCACTCCTAATCCTCGATAAATATTATTTTTCATGCGATCGCGATCGATCCCATAGGCCATTGCTTGACGAAAGCGTAGATCGGTGAACCATTTAGATTTAATGGGATCGACAAAAGGTTCTCCTTTTGAATTTTTGGCCTTGGATAAATTCAAACTAAAGAAGCGACTTTCTGAAGCCGGACCACCATTATAAATTGTATATTTACCTTTCTTTTCTTCTTTTTTAAGTAAGCTAAATACCTCGGGTTTGACATCCAAACTATCTAATTCTCCCGAACGAAAGGCAATTGATTGAGTTTCATCAGATTCAATAATTTGCCAGACAATTTTTTCCACATAAGGTTGAGAAATCCCGCTTTTATCTTTGCGCCAATAATACGGATTGCGCTCAAAAATAATGCGCTGACCGGGGATATAATCAATCATGCGATAATGGCCAGCCCCAACAATTTCCCGAGGATCTGTGTCGGTTCCCCATGTAGTTAACAAAACTAAATCGCCTTTTTCGTCGGTCTCTTCTACTGCTTTTTCTAAAGCATGCTTGGGGAGAATATAAATACCGCCAGCATAACGCAAAAAAGGGGCAAAAGGTTTGGGAACGGTAAATTCAACATGAAGATCGTCAATTTTATGAACGGAAGGGTAGCCGTCGCCAACTCTAAGAATATCTCGAATTCCTGTCGGGACTTTTGGGTTTAAATAAATATCTTGGTAAGAAAATACTACATCATCGGCGGTGAGAGGAACACCATCCGACCATCGTAGTCCTTCTCGCAAGGTAAAAATAATTTTGCGTTTATCTTCGGAAATTTGCCAAGATTCTGCTAAAGCCGGTTCTAATTCTGTTGTTATGCCATTTTGCGTTAGCAAGCCTTCGTTAATCAAGCCAAAAATATTGAAGGCAGATTGATTGAGAGGGTAATTAAATGTAGAAGGATTGCTAGGGCTGACGAAAACCAATTGTGAAACAGTTTTCGCATTGCTGTTGCGGATTAAAACGCTACGACCGAATAAAGCGATCGCAACAACTGTAACAATAACAAATAATCCTATTTTCCAAAGCCGACTCAAGCGCATGATGGTTTATTGGGGGTGTAGGTCAAAACGATCGCTTCCCGACGCGATCGCTGCATCTTTTATTTTAGAGGTAAGACGATCGCTATTATGGCAATAAATCTGTATCTTAGGGAAGGAGCGATCGCTTCAGTTTATAACCGACAAAACTTTTCGAGTTCCATTGGGTTGTGCCGATGTACTATTGCTCAAAATACTGGCAATAAAAATCGATAATAACACGATCGCGATTTGCTTTTTCATAAAAGGTATAAAGTTTGCTTGCATAAATACAATTTTCATAGATATAAAATTGTCTATCTTCAATGTAGTTTACTTCTTTCGGTAACGAGTTTCTTGCATGACATTACCGAGACCTTGAATAATTCCTTGACCGATTAAACCGATCGCTTTCCCAATCACTTGTGTTAAAACATAGACAACACCTCTTCCTAAAAAGGCAACAACTGCCCGAACTCTAGGGGCAAAAGCATCTCGAGTTTCTAGGGCGAGGGTAACGAGAAAAGGAATCCCTCGCAAGGCTTCTAAATCTGTCAAACGCGGGGCAGAAATAGATTTAATTTGAATTTGACTGCCTGTGAGAACAAATAAGCGATAGCGACTCTCAAAAATGGCTTTCGGTTCGAGAAAATAGCGATTCTGACGAAATTGCCAAGAGAGTTCGTTTCGCAAGCGGGCAATTTCTCGCGAGGAGATGAAATTGCGATCGTAGAGATTATATTTAATGGTCTCATCTTCGGCAAATTGATTTAAGAGGAATTGCATTGTACTTCTAGCAATGTAAATTGCCAGATTATCTAACAAGTCAGTAATTCTCGCTTTTGCTTCCGGGGACTCGTGACGATAGGTGACATTATCGATCGCGATCGCTCCTTCGTAAAGGAAGTAATCTAAAAGTTCAAAAATAAAGGGAATCTGTTGCAGTTGGTTTTCTGCGATCGCGGCAGAATTTTGCCCCACCAAATCTACAAGAGAGAGATTTTCTTTGGTTTCTGAATAATATTTATGCAAAAATTCAATCGTTGTTTTTTGCCATATTTCTCGCAAAAAGAGATCGATTCTCGAGGAGAGTTCCTCGCGAGTCACTTTCAGAAAGCGTAACTCTTCTAATACGTCTTGTAATTGTCGAACAGTGATATAAAGTAATTCCTGTCGTTTATCTAGTTGTAATATATCTAATTCTAAGGTTAGTTTTGTTTTGTTGCTAACCCCTAAGCGAATCTTTCCTAAAAGTGCCTCGATCGGAGAAGGAAGAGCTACCAATTCACTCGAGGTCGGCGGAATAGAAGGGGGATTTTGAGTAGGTTCTTTCTCGATGGGAGGGACAATAACCACCTCTACGGGAAGCAGGCGATCTACAAGCGATCGCGCAACTTTGAGTTCTCGTTGACGACCTTGCCAATAAAACCAATCAAAGGTCGGTAAATTTTTCTGTTCTAATTGTTGCTTGATTTTAGCCAAACTGACTTCAATTTGAGAGAGTCCCGATCGCCGTAAATTAAAAAGCCATTGCGGGGGAGATTCGGGAACGGATAATTGTAAATTGAGAGGTTGTAAAATCTTGGTAGTTTGTGTCGGCCAAGCTGTATTCCCGGTGACAATTTGTCGCAAAATGGGCGCTAATTCTTCGCGACTCGTTCCTTTGGGTCGATACCCTGCAATCCCGAGAGCTTGTAAGGATTTTAAGAGACGCGGTTCAACAACTGCACTTAAGAGAAAAACGCGAAGATCGGGATAATTTTCTTTAAGTTGCTGAAAAAATTGTAAAGGATCGATTTCTCGATCCGGAGCGGGAATATCGGCGATCGCGATTAAATTTTCTCGTTCGTTTAAGGTCGCTAATGCAGCCAAAGCCCTCGCGGTATCAACGCGATCGCAAATCTGAAAATCCTCAAATACAGCCAAAGCAGTCGCGAGACCCAAGGAAAAGATTGGATCGTCGTCTATCAGGAAGAGTTGAAGGGAGCGTTCGGGTAAGCGCTGCAAAGCTGTATCGCTCATTTCCACGATCAATTATCAATTATCAATTATCAATTATCAATGATGACTGAGAGATTCCGCAAGATTCTCTTCAATTCATTTGCTATTCCGGGGAATAATATAAAGGACAGTCACTTTCCCATTATGGGTGCATTTGTCAACCATCAGGACAGAGCCGGAGCAGAATTATGGATATTGGGATTCCCAAAGAAATTAAAGACCAAGAATTCCGCGTTGGGTTGAGTCCGAGTAGCGTGGGGGTTTTATGCGGACAAAATCACCGGGTTTTTGTGGAAACCCAAGCAGGACAAGGCTCGGGTTTTAGCGATCGCGATTACGAAAATGCCGGCGCGGCGATCGTTTTCACAGCAGAGGAAGCATGGAATCAAGCAATGGTGGTTAAAGTGAAAGAACCCCTCCCTTCAGAATATCAGTTCTTACAAAAAGACCAAATTTTATTTACTTATCTCCATTTAGCCGCCGATCGCCAACTCACAGAAGCTTTAATGAAATCGGGAGTTGTCGGCATTGCTTACGAAACCGTAGAACTGCCCGATGGTAAATTGCCCCTCCTTGCCCCCATGAGCGTCATTGCCGGGCGGTTGGCAACACAATTTGGCTCCCGCTACCTCGAGAAACAACAAGGGGGGCGAGGGGTTCTTTTAGGGGGCATTCCGGGAGTGCGATCGGGGCGAGTGACGATTCTCGGTGGCGGGGTCGTGGGGACGGAAGCCGCAAAAATGGCCGTGGGTTTGGGGGCGCAAGTCCGGATTATCGATATTAATGTTGAACGCTTAAATGAGCTAGAGACTTTGTTCGGTTCGCGAGTGGAGTTACTTTACAGCAGTCCCGCGCAAATTGAAGCCGCCGTCAAAGATGCGGATTTGCTCATCGGGGCGGTGTTGGTGGTAGGAAAACGCCCACCAACCTTGGTTTCTCGCGCTTTAGTGGCTCAGATGCGATCGGGGTCGGTTATCGTTGATGTGGCGGTCGATCAAGGAGGGTGTATCGAAACCCTGCGCCCAACTTCTCACAGCAATCCCACTTATATTGAGGAAGGAGTCGTTCATGTCGGCATTCCTAATATGCCCGGTGCAGTGCCTTGGACGGCAACTCAAGCCTTAAATAATAGTACGCTGCCCTATACAATTAAATTGGCGAATCATGGTTTAGAAGCCGTATCAATGGACTCAGCCCTTGCTTTGGGGGTGAATATTAAACATCATCAGCTTGTTTATCCTGCCGTGCGTGAAGTTTTTCCCGATTTGTAATTTCAACAAACAGTAATCTAGGCTTCAGAATGAAAAAGATTCTTTTAACTTCATTTCAAACATGGATGCCCCATCAAAAGTCTAATTCTTCTGACGAATTACTGGCCAGAATTCAAGGGGAAATTTTTGCCAATTTAGAGTTATTTTTCCTGCGAGATTTACCTGTCGAGATAGAAAAAGCGAGTCGAGAAGCGATCGCCTGCTTAGAAAAAGTTCCTTGCGATCGCGTTATTTGTTGCGGCATGGCAGAATCTCGCACCAATCTTACCCTAGAATCCAATGCCCGTCGCGGTAAAGAATGCTTCAAAACCGCGATCGCTTTGCCTCCGTTAGTCTCTCAACTTAAAACGACAGAAATTAGTCACGATGCCGGACAATTTGTTTGCGAAGGATTGTATTTTGAGATTCTCCATTATTTGCAGCGATCGCAATCTTCTAGTCATTGTTTATTCGTCCACGTTCCCATTTTAACGCGAGACAATGAAGCGGAAATCCTTGAGGATTTTCAAACGCTGTTATCTCTGGTATAATTTCACCCTCATATTAAGCAATTTTTTTGAGAGCGATCGCAGAATTAAAAACCGACAATATTTTTAATCAAAGCGCACCTCAACCAGAGAGAGATCGTCATCAAAGCGATCGCTAATATTAATTTCTTTCACCCGCTCGATAATCCGATCCAGATGGCGATCGCTCTTTTGAGAATATTGCTTCAATTCTTCAATAAACTCATCTAATCCCCACATGCCTCCATTGGGAAGATCGAGTTCGTAAATTCCATCGCTAAACAAATATAAATTAGCAGCCGTATCAATCTTGCAACTGTGTTCTTCATAATCTGCATCGGGAAACATTCCAATGGGAAAACCGGGAGCTTTTAACGATTCAACCTGCATTTGCCCATTGCCATTCAAATCAGGAGACAGTAAAATAGCAGGAGGATGTCCGGCACTGGAATACACTAATTGTCGTGTTTTTTTATTATAGACACCATACCAAATCGTAAAATATTTATCATTGCGCTGAGTCATTTGAAACGTGTCATTTAACCCTCGGAGAACATCGCTGGGCTGGCAATAATCCACTTGCAATAGTCTTTTGGAGCGCAATAAATTAATCACCGAAACTGAAGGCAAAGCCGCTCGCAAACCATGACCGGACACATCTAGTAAATACATCACCAAATGTTCGTCATCCAGCCAATAAAAATCAAAACTATCACCTCCTAGCTGACTCGAAGGGATAAAACGTACATCGATCGCGATTTTCGAGTCCTTGAGAGGTTCGGGTAAAATAGAACAGACATATTCAGCCGCTTCCGTCAATTCTGTTTCCAAGATTTGTTTTTGCTTTTGTAAATCACTACTGAGTTGATGCAATCGCAAACCCGATCGCACCCTTGCCTGTAACTCGAACATCTCAATCGGCTTGCACAAAAAATCATCGGCTCCCGCATCCAAACCCTCGACGCGATCTTCTACCGAGCCTTTGGAGGTGAGCAAAATAAAAAACGTTGTCGAAAGTTCTGGCGTCGCTTTGATGTGCGCGCAAACCTCAATCCCATTCATGCGCGGCATGACCCAATCGCAAATCACCAATGCTGGAGCGAGATCTTTCGCCATCATCAATCCTTCCATACCATCACTGGCTACTAACACCTCATAACCTCGATGAGTCAAAGTACGCTTGAGCAACAGTTGAATCGCAGGGTCGTCGTCAACGATTAAAATTAGAGCCATAGCGGGTGCGATCGTGCGGATATCGGGTCGTATTAACTAAAAACAACTTGAATGAATCGTTCTCCCGATTGTAGGAGTGTTAACAATTCATCGAGCCAAGTCAAAATTCAGTCTGATCTGTAGGCTAACCTAATCAACAAATTCTATAATATTGGAGAATTGATACTCCAGACGTTAAAATTTTGTGGGAATTTCTGACTTTTCTTTTTCTATTGGCAACAGAAATAAAGAACTCTCAATAATTTTAGCAAAATTCTCATCATTTATATTGATTCTCAAGGGTGTTGAGTGCGATCGCAGAGGACGATAAGCTGTTGGACAAACAAAAATTTTCTCTCCGAGTTCCTACCGATTTAAAGGAATCCCACCAAGTTCAAGCCTGGTTTGACCATAGTTGTGCTTCTGTTCTTGAAACCGAGCGGATTCGATGCAAACTCGCCTTAATCGAAGCATTTACGAATGTCGTGCGCCATGCTCATCAGGGATTTCCCCATGATACCCCGATTGATTTGGAGGTGACGCTTTCTCCCCATCGGTTGGAGTTAAGAATCTGGGATTTTGGCATCCCTTTCGATTTTGAAGCTCGCCTCCGTGCGGCTTTGCAGAGGATTGAGGATGGAGACGGCCTTGCGGGGGGCGGACGAGGTTTGATTATTATCTATCAGGGTATGGATTTAGCCAT
The DNA here is from genome assembly GCF_059821285.1 of Spirulina sp. LEGE 11439. Taxonomy (NCBI): domain Bacteria; kingdom Bacillati; phylum Cyanobacteriota; class Cyanophyceae; order Spirulinales; family Spirulinaceae; genus Spirulina; species Spirulina sp. LEGE 11439. The sequence goes on along the minus strand of NZ_JCAMRX010000011.1, from coordinate 104,094 downwards.
CTCCAAACGCTCGGACGATGGGCGCAATTGTTTGCTCATGGTCAAATACCTCGTGCAGGGAGAGGAAGAAGGAGAGCGAGGATAAATTATCCTTAAACACTCTTATTACCGCGATCGCCACCGGAAATGATTATCGAGGGGGTGGAGAACCCGGCCTTCTGCGAGGAAAAGGGCGATCGGGTCGTTGCCGATCGCCATTCCCGCGCCTTCCGGGAGGTCCTTTCCGGAAACTATTATCGGGAATCCCGCGAAAACAGCGAGAAATAAAAGGAAATTCTTCAGTGATGTGATAGTGATAAATTCCCTCCCGATACTCGGGTGTTATGCCAAATCGTCCGTTACATTCATCTAAATCCCCCAATCCTGCAATATATTCGTAATCTTGGGTAAAAGTTCCATCGTAAGTACCTCCCGGACCTCCCGATCGCGTTCCCGATTTTAAACGGTAACTCGATCGCATTTTCCCGATCCCGCTTCGAGGCTCTCGAGTATTTTGATAACCCTCAGCACCATAAATCGGAAATCCATCTGCCGCATAACCGATAAGCTGAATTTTCTGGCGATTACCCAAACTATCAATCAGACCTTGAGGCGAACCGTGATAATGATAAACGCCGCCGGGTTGAACATGAGCATTATTGCGATCCAGCCCGAGGTTAATTTTGCCCGAGAGTGCCTCATAATTCCAGACTGCATTTCTCGCTTCTCTTCCGCCGGTTCTGCGTCCTGAAGCGGTCCAATATTCAGCCGTACCGGGTTCAAAAGGAATGCCATTAACCGCAACCCCAAAAAACATCCCTCTTCCGGAAATCGTGCGATCGCTGCGAGCGGGATTGAGAGGAATGCGAAAGGTGTAATTTTGGGCGGAAATGGCATTCGGATTGCCCGGATTGGGAAATTGACCGGTTGTGTGGTTAGGAATGCCATCCGATTCGAGAATGCGGTAGTTTCCTACAATTTTGATATTGACAGCTTTATCGTGATGGGAATGAGTTTGAGAGGAGTGCGATCGCGCTCGAATGGCGGAAGAAACTTTGGCCAGCAATCCCGTTAAAGTCATGGTCAAGAATAAGCCTAACAAGACGAAGGTTAAGCCCAATCGCCATTTTTTCAGATATTTTTTCATCTCTCGGAAAATTTTTTATTCGGCTTATTTTCAATGTAGCTTCACCGTCCGATATAGTCGAGAATGCCATTGGCGATCGCTTCTGCCATTTGACTGCGAAACTGCGGATTCGATAATTTTGCTGCATCGGAATACCCGGTCACAAAACCCACTTCTACCAGTGCGGCGGGCATGGCCGTATTGCGAAGGACGTAAAACCGCGCCTGTTTCACTCCACGATTTTTCATGCCTGTATCCCGAATGATGCGACTTTGAATATTTTGCGCCAAGGAACGACCGCTAGAATAGTAAAAAGTTTCCGCCCCATTCACTTGAGTCCGAGAACGTCCGGCGGAATTGGCATGGATACTCACAAAAATATCAGAACCCGCTCGGTTGGCCATTTCCGCCCGTCCCGATAAGGAAATAAAGCGATCGTCTCGCCGGGTTAGCATCACTGCAACGCCGTGCTTTTCTAGAATTTGCGCGACTTCCTTGGAAATAGGCAAAATCACATTTTTCTCTTGCAGTCCCCCCACCCCGATCGCGCCGGGATCGCGCCCGCCATGGCCGGGATCGAGGGTGACTAAAACCCGCGTATTCGGGGTTCTCCGCGTGGGGGTCGGTGCGGGAGTCGCAGGAGGACGGGTCGTAGAAGGGGGTTTGGGAACAGAAATATTCACATCGGGGCGGGGTAGGGGCTGGCTGACTACGGGATAGCTATTTTCCGGGGTGGGGCTATCCTCTCGTAACGACTGCATTCCGTCTTCGGGAACGATCGCTAATCCTGTCGAACTTGCTGCCGCCGTCCAATCGGGACTATCGGGAGAAACATTTAAAGTGAGGCGCACGATAGTTGGTGTAACCTGCGCGATCGCTAAATCTCTCACGCCATAGCGATTCACGGGTTGAGTGGGAGAGGAGGGCAGTTTTGCCCCATCGAGATGAATGTAAACCTGACGGCGATCGCGGCTGCGATCGACCCTAACTTTGGGCGTTTGGCCGTTTAGCGGCAGAAATAACCCATTGCGGGTAATCTGCACCTTGGCTGGCGTTTCGCGGATAGTTTGAGGCGATACGTCTGAAGACACGCTATTCGCAAAGCGAAGGCTACGCCAACGCGATCGCGCAATGGGATCGGGAAGTTGTGCGATCCATTGATGAGGGGTTCTCGCCACAAACTTCACCTGCTGGGGATCGATGGTGTATCCTTCGGCAAACTCCACCACTAACCGCGCCGTATGAGCTTGGAATTGTCCCGCCCGAATACTGGCGATCGCGCCATCCAGCTTGCGATTCACCGTTCCCCGTCCCAACCGCGTCCCCGGCAAATCGATAACCAAGCGATCGGGATTGGCGATGAATTTGGCACGAGGTTGAACCCCGGCATCGGTATTAAAAATTAAGCGGTTTTCTCGGGCATCAAACTGCCACGAAATAAGTTGGGCAGCATCCGCAGCCGAGGCACAATTTAACGTTGTACCCGCCGCGATCGCTCCCCAGAAAAACCAATTGGATTTCATGGGATATTCTAGATTATCGCAATGAGAAAAATTTGAGACAAAGCGCGATCGAAGCTCGCGATCGGTGCTTGGGAGAAATATTCATTACTTTCACAATATTCCAGTCCCGATCCGGAAACTTTTTGCTGGCTCTGCTCTCTGTTTCAAGACGGGCGCAATGATGAGAAAGTTGCCCGGACAATCTCAAAAGCGGCACAAGTTTATGAATCGAGTATCAAAATAAATCTCGTGTTTAGGTTAACTGTCCTCGGGCAATTTCAATCACTTTTCCTCCTACTAATACTTCAATTTCCGTATCTTTTTTTGTTGCTTTTAAAAATAATAAAGAAGGGCGATTGATTTCATAACCCTGCTCGACACGAATATCGATAGAACCCGTACCAAAATAATCATATCGTGCCAAATATGCCGCCAAACATCCGTTAGCGCTACCCGTTGCCGGATCTTCAGGAATACCTAACGCTTCCCCAAAAACCCGGACGCTTAATTGGTTATCGGGCAAGTTTGTTTCCGGACAAAATACTAAAATTGCCTTGGCTTCCGTGTTTTCGATTAAGGAAAAATACTTCTCTCGCTGTACTTTAACTCGTTTGAGAGAAAGATGTTTTTTCAAGGGGACGATAATAAAAGGTAATCCTGTAGAAACTTCTCGGATGGGGAAATTACTATCGATTTCTTCAGAGTTTAAGGAAAGCACTTCTGCTAAGGCCGCCAAGGTTAATTCTTGCTGAAATGTCGGTGTATTTTGTTGCATCCAAAATAATTCTTCGCCATCTTCTCCTTTCTGTACAGTCACGGGAATTTGCCCGACTTTGAGATCGAGATTAATCGGCGATCGCGTTGCTTCTCTCAAATATTGATGGATAACATAAGCCGTGCCAAGGGTCGGATGTCCGGCGAAAGGGAGTTCCTTACTGGGGGTAAAGATGCGCGTGGTGTAACCCTTATTGTTTTGCTTCTCCCCGACAATAAATGTCGTTTCCGAATAATTCATTTCTTTGGCCAGAGCCTGCATCTCGCGATCGCTCAATCCTTCAGCATGGGTAAAGACAGCCAATGGATTCCCCGTATAGCGATCGATGGCAAAGACATCGACAATGTAAAAAATTCCCTCGGACATGCTTTTGAGTTAATAAATTCTAATCATTTAAGTCACTACAACTTATCATTTTCCTAAGTAAATTGGCTTATCATCTAGGGAAACTTGACAATGAGGGGTAAGGATCCCCGGTTAATTCCGCACCGATCCCGAAATTTTTGTATACTAAGAGTCGCTTTCAGAATCCGAGTGCTTAACACCAGGAGTCACCGCTCATGTTCTCTTTCAAAACTTCTTGGGTCGCCTCCTTTTTGGGGATTGTCCTCGTCTCAACGCCTGGCTTTACTTTCAACCGCAGAAGCGATCGCGCTTTCGCCATTGTCGGCCAGACAAATAGCGCGATCGCCAGCGCCGAAACATCTTTAGCTTCAGGAGTTGTACTCGGACGTGCCTTAGAATATCGTTCTGGAAATAATAGAGACCAATCGACGGCAAACGCAGTACCTTGGCGGTTAGCGAGTAAAAAAATTGCTTGGGAACCGGCCTCGGAACGCGCATTTTGTCCCTCCTCGTCCAACAAAACGGAACAATGGTCGCAATTACCGGAAGTTCCGGATGTGGATCGCCCCAAATCTCAGTTTTTTAATTTGCATTTGCGGGGACGACTGGCCAAGGTCATCCAAAGTTTTTTTGACTGGCCGAACTCCGAAGTTGCTCGCAGTCGTTCTTTTCCCGTGGTCGAAATCGATCCACCGATGTCTCCTCAACGCTTATCTCCGCGCTCGCATTCTCATTTGGTTAATGTTTGGTACTCTCCTACGCCACAACTCCCCGAGGACTTATCTCTCGCAGGAGAAGAGTATCGCATTCTCATTAACGGACAAGTTACGATCGCCTTATCCAACTCGCAACAGGTCAGATTAATTGCCTCGCGGTTGGAAGGGGTTCTCGCCGATCGCGATTTCGATCCCGACCTGATTAAACCCGCAATTTTAGGGGAATATCCTGCTGCGATGATGGGCGATCGCTTATTATTTGTGGCGGATGACTCGTTTTTCCTCGAGGAGGACGAAAACATAGAACTGGTTCTCATTAACTGGGTCAATGCCATTCGCCAAGCCTTAGATGCAGAACCTTTGCCATTGGTGGAAGCCCAGCAGCAAATGTACCGCGTTGCCGAAACCCCACGAGAATTTCACGGTCTGGCTTCTTGGTACGGTCCTTATTTTCACGGTCGCCTCACTGCGAATGGCGAAACCTATGACCAAGAAGCCTTTACCGCCGCCCATCCGTCTTTACCGTTCAATACTTATTTGAAGGTAACGAATTTAGAAAATCAAGAAACCATGATTATCCGCATTAACGATCGCGGACCCTATATTCATCCCCGGACTCTCGATCTTTCTCGCGGGGTTGCTCGCTGTTTGCAGAGTAAAGATTCGGGGGTCGTTCCTTATCGGGCGGTGATTATGACGGAATTGTAATTTGGGGATTGTCGGCGATCGCGCGCGCGATCGCCGAACCCATTCCTGATTACCCTAAAGAGCGAATGGCTTCGAGTAAACCCCGTGCTTTATTGAGGGTTTCTTCGTATTCGTTTTCTGGTACAGAGTCGGCGACTAAACCCGCCCCAGCTTGGACGGAAACGAGATGGCGATCGCTACCTTGAGGACGCACGATCATGGTGCGAATGGCGATCGCGCTATTAAGTTGTCCGGTAAAGTCATAGTAACCATAAACCCCCGAATAAACCCCCCGTCGTTCCGGTTCGAGTTCGTTGACGATTTCCATGGCGCGAATTTTGGGGGCACCACTGACGGTTCCGGCAGGAAAGGTGGCTTGCAGTAAGTCCCAAACGGTTTTATCGTCCCGCAATTCGCCGATCGCATTACTGACGATGTGCATGACGTGAGAATAGCGTTCGACGATCATCAGTTCGTCTACGGTAACGCTACCGTTTTTGCAGACGCGCCCGAGATCGTTGCGCCCGAGATCGACAAGCATGACATGTTCGGCACGTTCTTTGGGATCTTTGAGGAGATCTTCTTCTAGGGCTTTATCTTCGGCGAAGGTTTTTCCTCGTTTACGCGTTCCCGCGATCGGTCTGACGGTGGCGCGATTTTTCCCATCGGGAAGTTTTTCGGCTTTCACCATCACTTCGGGACTCGAACCGATAATTTGCCAATCCTCAAAGTTAAAGTAGGCCATATAAGGGGAAGGGTTCACCAGACGCAAGGAACGATAAAGACTGAAGGGAGACCCCGTATAGACAGAAGAAAGGCGTTGGGAAATGACGACTTGAAAGATATCTCCCGCCCGAATATATTCTTTCGCTTTTTCGACACTGGTGCAATATTGTTCTTTGCTGGTATTGCTTTCGTAGAGGGGATCGCTATTGTGGCTATGGGGATGCCATTCTAATTGGGTTGCTTCGATGGGAAGGGGAAGTTTCAGTTTGAGAACAAGGGAAGTGACGCGATCGCAAGCTTCTTGATAGGCCTGTCTGAGGTCGGTGTTGGGGTCGCGAATATCGGCATAGGCGATCGCCCAAATTTTCCGCTTGACTTGATCGAAGGCGATTAAACTATCGAAGTGCAGCCAGATCCCATCGGGGAGATCCCTTTCTTGTAGGGGGTAAATGGGAACGCGCGGTTCGATCCAGTGAATGAGTTCGTAGCCCCAAAAGCCAAATAAACCGCCGATTCCGGGAGGCAGTTGGGGTAAATTGACGGGTTGATAGGGAGCGAGACATTCTGCCAAAATATTGAAGGGATTGCCTATCAAGGTCTCAATCGTGCCATCTCTGTGAGTTTGGGTGGTGCGATCGCCTCTCGTTTCCAATATCCATGCCGGATCGCTACCCAACCAGCTATAACGTCCCAAATTTTCCCCGCCTTCTACGGACTCGAGCAAAATATTATAGGGTTGTCCTGCACAGATTTTGTACCACGCGGAAACTGGGGTTTCGAGGTCGGCAACCCATTCTTGGTAGACGGGGACAAAGTTACCTTGTTTGGCAAGTTCGCAAAATTGGGAAAAGTCTGGGCAAATCATGGGGCGATGAAAGATGGGCATTCTTTTCTATTATCGGCGGATTTGTCCCTATTAAAGCGATCTCATTCTGACAAGATCGGATTTGTTAACTTACCCAATCACCATAATTGGGTAGATTGCGATTTTTCTGAAGCGATCGAGATATTTTTCAGCAGATCTACGGATTCCAGCATTCAAGAAGAGGTTGTACTCAGAGTACAACCTCTTCTCGCTCATCTTCGATCGGGGTTGGCAATAAGATAACTGGCGTGCGAGAAGCAAAGCATCTACTTTAATTGAGTTTTACAATCGAGTAATTGAGACTTTCTTCTGAAGGAGTCTCGCATATAGTGCTGTGTTGTTAGTGGGAATATTCCCTCTGGCATCTCTACGCAATACAATGGCGGTGATTTCATTCATCAAGGAATTCTACAAATGCGTCAGTTTTGGTCAATTATCTTAGCTTTAGCGATCGGGTTTTCTGGAGTCATAATTTTCAGCCATTTTGCTCACAGTTCAGATTTACTGACTCTTGCAAGAACCAATGAAAAAGCTAGTTTTCTCATTGTAGAAGCAGAGGAAAGTAATGCTGTAGAAGTAGATGGAATTCGCTTTGAGAATATTATCGAAGGGCGTATTTTTCCCATTCCTGATGAAGGTTCTGATGATTATACTCTAGTCAAGATTAGTCTAAAAATCACTAACAATTCCTCGACACTACAACGATTTACTCGCTTTGATAATCTGCATTTAAACATGATAAACTCAGCCGGAAAAACAATATCGGGTGGTGTAATTCGTAATTATTCAACGGGGCCATCCTTGTCTGATTTACTATCAGTCAATCCCGGAGAAAGTATTATCTTTTCTATCGATTTTAAATTGATGTGGTGGTATGAGGATCTTAAACTTCGAGCCGAAGAAGGTTTTGGCGGAATGTTTAGTTACTCTAATCTTAAGCCCGATCGCTATCAAATCAGCTTAGGTTATTCCCATCTTCCTCATCGTTTTGATTCCAGTCTCTATGAATTCTACGACCCAGAAACCGACACCTTGATATTAGCTTACGATCTCTGGGTTGGAAGCGTTTATCCAAAACCTACACTCATTCAAATCATTTCTAATTGAATCAGCAGAAGATTATTATGAAACCAGTCAAGATTTTCTACATTCTCGTTATCATAACTCTTACATTGCCCTTGACAAAACAAAAGAGTTTGGCAAGTTCATTTAGCTTTACTAATACTTGCTCGCCCACTAATTTTAATCAATCTTCTTATTTAGCACTCGATGCTAATAATAACAATCAACCAGTTCAAGGATATGTTAAAATTGACCCAATACAAACTCTTAGTGTTGGAGGAAGCCCTGATTTTTTAGATGTTTTACGTCAAAGTTTTCCTGAAAGTCAAGGGTGGTATTTCCAAAATTATACAGATTCTTGGAGAGGTCACTTTGAAATATCTCAATGTGAACCTCGTCTCGTAAAAGAAATAAATCCTAACTTGGGCTTTGAGCATACTATTGGAGTAGGTGGACGTATCGAATTCAATTATACTTTGCCTAATGGTACTTTAGCCGATCCAAGTATATTTCATTGGGTTCAAAGAGTACAAAGTAATCATAGTAGAGTTACACAAAAGCATGGAGACCTTGAAGATCTTATTGATGTTCCTACTACTCAAAATAATCCTTTTTACGATCTGATTCCTGGTCTTTCAACTTTTGGAAAGGGTGGGCAATTTTTTCAAGATATTCCGTTACGAATCGATCCGTATGAATCTCACGACTGGTCTGCCGAACTTTATTTAGTTGCATTACAAGTAGCAGAAGGAACATGGACTGAAGAATATCTTGGCAATCCGCAAATTCCCAAAGCAGTAACAATTTTTGATGGCATTTCTTGGGGCTGGAAAAATAGAGTTTTCCCTCGAGCGACTCAAAAATTCTCTGACAGTCTAGAAGCTGGTGAAACCGATACTTTCAAACTCAATAATCTCCGAGTTGGCTCAAAATATCTCGCGTGGATCGACAACGATCGCCCTGAAAATAGCTGTAATCCCAACACCAATTTATTGGATCTTAATAACTACAACGAGGATGAAGATAGTAGCTTTTTAGGTGATGGTCTTGCTTCTGCATTTATTGGTGATGTTTCCTCAGATGGAACGATCGATCTAGAAGTTTCTGCTAATGGCGGACGTGGAGAAGACGGAGGCAATTACGATCTCTATGTCAAAGTTTACGATCCCGGCGAAATTCCCGATCCTGAAATTGTGACATTGGGAACAAGTGGAGGGGGTGGAGTGATTCGCAATCCTGTAAAGCGATCGCCTATCGGTCGTACTCAAAATAACCCCCTCCTCGCCAACGAAACCGACGGCGACTGGCAAATCTTTCGCAATGTTCCTAGTTGTCGCTGGTACGATCCTCCTACTCCCTATGGTTTTGAATTTCAAGTACTTGACGATACTCTTTTCACCGAAATTGTCGATTTTCCCATCGGTGCTGATGACTTCTTCACTGTTGCAGTAGAAGGGACAATTCTGGGTGAATTTAGCCCCGGTGACAATCTCAATTTTGTCGATTTATTAGGAAAAGGGGTTGACAATTTTACAATTACAGGGATTGATTCTCTCTTCGGTTCAACCCCCGAAACCGCCTTTCCGATTCGACTCGCTTTTGATAGTAATCGAGGCAGTTTTAAAATGCGTCCTTTCTCTAAACCCGTTCCCGAACCTGCGATTATTTTAGGCTTATTTGCTTCCACAATTCTTGGTTGGTTCGGCATTAAACAAAACCGATGAAATCTCTTTACACTGTTCTCTTTGCGCTCAGTATTATTCTGATTAATCCTTGGGGTCAAATGCGAGGAGAAATTTGGACTTTCCCTAAAGTTTTAATGCTCCTTTTCATTACTTTCTCGAACCTGATTATCTTATTAGAATCTTGTTTAACTTTGGGAAAATCTCCTCGACTTTCTCGTACTTGGTACATCAAACTCTGTCTTTGGGGCATTTTTCTTACTTGCGGACTCATTTCTACTTTAAAAAGTCCCTTTTCTTGGCATTCTTTCCTCGGTCAAGAACAAATGGGAGACGGTTGGCTTTATTGGTTACTTCTCGCGGTATTTTCTCTCAGTAATGCTTTGCTTTTGCAAGTATACCCTCATCTTTTTCTTGCTCAATGCCGAGGACTGATTCTTGGCGGCTTACTTCTTTCCTTCAGTATTTTCCCGCAAATTCTTGATTGGCGCATTGACTACACTAGGACTTCCGGGCAATTATTACAAAGTAATGTTCTCATCAGCACGATTTTCCGCAATCAGCAACCCATCGGCTTGTATTCCCATCGCGGTCATGCTGCTTTTGTCCTTGCTGTTATTAGCACTTTAATTTTGCTTTTGTGGCGATCGCATTCCTTCTCCAAACGACAAGCGATCGCTTTACTATTGCCTCTAACTATTGCCTTATTTCTTACGCAAACCCGCATGGGAATTTTAGCGTTCTTGGGGTCGAGTGTTTACCTATTAGGAGACAAAATTAAAAAATTGCTTCCTTTGATTTTAATCGGTGCGATCGCGATGGGAAGTTGGACGACATGGCGACAAATTGATAATCTTTCTCTGATGAATCAAGCTGCGTCGGGACGAGTCGGAATGTGGGAACAGGCGATTCGAGGCATTCAAATGCGTCCTGTGTGGGGCTGGGGATATGATGGACATGGGGTAGCAAGTCCTTATAGCGATCGCTGGACAACGCCACCCTTGCGAGTGCTGAGTATCGATGCAGTCAGTTTTGTGGGGGAATTCGCCACCGGAGAAATTCGCCGTCGTCCCATTCCCACCTACAAGGCTCATAATTTAATCTTGGATACTTGGCAATCTTTAGGAATTATCGGATTTTTTAGCTATTTTGCTTTATTTGGCTGTTATTGTTTCAATGCTTGGCGATCGCCTTTCTATAAAGCGGAAGCGATCGCGATCCTCTATCTTATTTTTACACTGACTTGGTTTGATTGCGCTCAATATAGTTATTTATTGTGGTGGAGTTTAGCAGGGCGCGATCGCCCTGCTAAAATTCTTTTCAAAGCCCCAATCATAAATCCGTATGAGTGTAACTCTATCTCCTACCCTATTCAGCGAAGAACGCGCAATGTCTCTGATTGAGTCGATCGTCGCCCAATCCCAATCCGACGGCGTTTTCGTCAGCCTGAAAGCCGGAGAATCTGCACTCAGTCGCTTTTCGGAAAATCAGATCGGGCAAAATGTGACGAAAAACCACTTTAAGCTAAACATTACCAGTTATTTTGGTAAGCGTACTGCCTCTTCTTCTACCACAGAATCCAGTCCCGAAGCCTTGCGAGAAACCCTGCACCGTTCCGAAGAATTAGCCCGTTTTGCCCCGGAAGATCCCGAATGGGTGCCTCTGCTTTCTCCTCAAATTTACGATGGGAGAACTCCAGCTTTTGACGAAAGGACGGCAACTTTATCCCCTCGAGAACGAGGAGAATTGGTCGATCGCGCTTGCACCCTTTCTCGCAATGCCCAAATGGAAGGATCCGGGAGTTTAAGTACGGAAGTTGCGATCGCGGCGATTGGGAATTCTGCGGGACTGCGGGGAAGCGATCGCACCACCGAAGCCGATTTTAGTTTGACTGCCCGAGGGGAAAATGGCTCGAGTTGGGGCAATGATACCGCCTTGGCGATCGCAGATATCCCTCTCATTGCGACCACAGAAGCAACGATCGAACGCGCTAAAAAAGCGCAAAATCCTCGCGACATTTCTCCCGGTGTTTATCCCGTAATCTTTGCCCCTTCTGCCTTTGCCGAGTTATTGGCTTGGACGATCTGGAATATGGATGCAAGGGCAGCCGATGAGGGGCGATCGTTTATGTCTCGCACGGATGAAACCGGGCAAGCGATCGGGAATCGCGTCGGTGAACCTCTTTTTAGTCCCCTTTTAAAAGTTAGACGCGATCCATCGCACCCTCTCCTACAAACCAGTACTTTTTTTAATAATGGCTTGCCAAATTCTCTTTTAGATATTATCGATCGAGGAATCCCTACAACTCTTTCTTATAGTCGCTATTGGGCGCAAGAAAAACAGCAATCTCCGACAGGAAGTTTGTTTCCTTTTGTTATGGCAGGCAGCGATCGCAGTTTAGCGGATTTAATCGGTACAACGGAACGAGGAATTTTTGTCAATCGTTCTTGGTATGTCCGTTATGTTAATCCTCGCACTTTGGAAGTTACGGGAATGACGAGGGATGGCACATTTTGGATTGAAAATGGCAAGATTTCTCATCCGATCAAAAATTTGCGTTTTAACCAATGTTTGCCCGCTATGTTGCGCGATATTGATAGCTTAACAACTGTGCGGCGTTGCGGGTCAATTGTCGTTCCGGGGGTGCGGGTTAAAGCCTTTAATTTTAGCAGTGTTACCGATAGTATTTGATATCAATTGACAATGACTCTGAGCAAAAAAGCGATCGCAGAAATCGAGAATATTATCTCGTGCGATCGCAATTTAATTTCTCCGCTTAAAAAGGATTAAATCACCGTATTATCGGCAATCACGGCGTTTTTCAACACCACTACAACCCCACTACGAATATAGAAGCCTTCATCCTCGCGATTCGCTTCTTCAACCCGATCTTTATTGAGAATTAAAACTTTCTTGCCAATGCGAGCGTTTTTGTCCACAATTGCCCGGCGAATGGTCGAACCTTCGCCAATACCAATAGGAACTTTACCATTTTGAATGCCTGATTGACGTTCGGCAAAAGGTTCGTAATAATCTGCCCCCATCACCAAGGTATCTTCAATTTTACAATCGGATTCAATGCGAGTGCGAATCCCTAAAACCGAATGACCAATTTCGCAATTTTTGATAATACAGCCTTCGCCGATAATTGATTCGCTCACCGTACAATTTAACAATTTGGTCGGTGGAAGATAGCGGGCGCGGGTGTAAATCGGTGCTTTCTCATCATAAAAACTGAAAGCGGGTTTGGGCTGCATGGTCAGCGCCAAATTAGCATCAAAGAAGGCTTCAATCGTCCCGATATCTTCCCAGTAATCATCAAAAAGATAAGCCTGAATATTATAATCCTTGGCCGCACTCGGAATGATTTCCTTACCAAAATCCGTTTGTTCTGAATTTTTTTTCAGGAGTTCGATTAAAGCATCTTTCTTAAAAACGTAAATCCCCATTGAGGCAATATAAGGTTTGTTTTTTGCCTCTGCGGATGTTAGCCCTAAAGCCGTCGTATCGACCTGCATTTTTGTGAGGGCATCACCTTTAGGTTTTTCGCTAAAATCAACAACCCGGCCCTTATTATCGATCTTCATCAACCCAAAACTCGAGGCGCGTCGTTCGTCGATCGGAATCACCGACAGGGTAATATCAGCGTTGGTTTCCCGGTGGCGATCGATGAATAAACCATAGTCCATGCGATAGAGATGGTCTCCCGAGAGAATGATAAATTCATCCACATCCCATTCCGCCAACAGCCATAAATATTGGCGAACCGCGTCGGCAGTTCCTTGAAACCAGTCTGGGCGATCGCGGGTTTGTTGGGCGGCGAGAACTTCTACAAACCCATCACTCAAACCGCCAAAATTATAAGCGCGGGTTAAGTGACGGTTAAGAGAAGCTGAATTAAATTGGGTAAGAACGTAAATTTTATTAATTTCTGAATTGATACAATTGCTAACGGGAATATCGATTAAACGATATTTACCCGCTAAGGGAACTGCAGGCTTTGCCCGTAATTTTGTTAATGGGTAAAGACGGGTGCCGGCACCTCCACCAAGAATGATCCCTAATACTCTTTTCACGAAAACCTCTAACTGCCAGTGATGATTTCTCCAAAACAAGTGTAGGACGGGAGGGGACATCTGAACAGTTATCAGTTATCAGTTATCAGTTATCAGTAGGGACGTTGCCGGCAACGTCCCTACACCAGTTATCAATCGTCGGTGATTTGGTTTGCCCATTGTTGGAATTTTTCTTTGCGCCATTGGGCATCTGCGCCTCGATGGGTGGGAATGGCGATCGCTCGGATTCCCTCCTCGGGCAGGGGGTTTAAGAGGGTTTCTAAGTGTTTCCAAGCGGTGATGCAGTGATATTCGATGCGGTAAGCGGTGCAGAGTTCAGCAAAGTCGATCGCTTGGGGGGTGGCAAAAAATTCTTCAAAGGGGGGATTGAATTGGGCAATGGGTAGGTTTTCAAAAATGCCGCCGCCATTATTATTAATCAAAATGATAGTGAGATGCCCCCAAAATTTGTTGTATTGTAAAAAACCGTTGATGTCGTGGAGAAGGGCGAGGTCTCCGGTTAAAAGGACGCTGCTACGGTTGCGATGGGCGATACCAAGGGCGGTGGAAAGGGTGCCGTCAATGCCATTGGCTCCTCGATTGAAGTAGGGTTGAATGCGATGATGATTGGGTCGCCAAAAGGTTTCTACGTCTCGAACGGGCATACTGTTGGCGATAAATAAAGGGGTGCCGGAGGGCAGAATTTGAGACAGCAACCAAGGGGCTTTGCCTTCAAAAAGTTCTTTGGTTTGGGCAAGATCGCGATCGATCGCTTCTCTCATTCGCATTTCGCTGTCTTGCCATTGTGCCAAATAAGGGGAGGGCGATCGCGAGGAAGGATCGGGAAACATTAATTGTTCGATCTCGGTTTTTAAATGCTTGGTTTTGCCGTGGAGAGGGTCGAGATTTTCTTCTCTGGGATCGACGATCCATCTTTGGGGCTGCACTTCCTGCAACCACGATCGCAAGGTTTTACTGGTGGGCATTTCGCCAATCTGAATGACCAATTCTGGGGCTAATTCTCGGGCGAGTTGGGGGTTGCGAAGAAGCAGATCGTAGGTGGAAATGAGATTGGGGTTGAGATCGGCATAGTTGCGGACGGGGGAAAGTCCTTCCGCGAAAACGGGAAATTGTAGGGTTTGGGAAAGTTTGGCGATCGCTTGACAGTAAGCATTTGGCTTTTGCGGACAATCGATTCCCGCAATAATAATTCCTTTTTGGGTTTGTCCTTCATTGTTCAGTGATAATTGTTCATTGCTCATTGCAAAAGGGGGTGATGAAGAAATATGATTGAAAAAATTTTCTTCATGAATTTGTGCTTCTAAGGCTCTGGTTTCTGGTTGTTCGATAGGGGCAAGGGGTTTGCGAAACGGAAAGTTTAAATGCACGACTCCGGGGTGAGGGAAGCGCGATCGCGTCCATGCTTGCATCGTATTTTGTCGCCAGTAGTGCAGGGTTTCTAAGCGATTTTCTGGCGGAGGAAATTGTGCCTGCCAGTTGGGATAATGCCCGTAGAGTTTTAGTTGGTCGATGGTTTGTGAGGCACGACAATGCTGCAATTCTGGGGGGCGATCGGCGGTTAAAACCAGTAAAGAGACTCTACTCAAACTCGCTTCAATAATGGCAGGGTAAAAGTTGGCCGCGGCGGTGCCGGAGGTACAGACGAGGATGACAGGCAAGCGGGATTTTTTGGCAATTCCGAGGGCAAAAAAGCTGGCGGAACGTTCGTCTAAAATGGGAATGGCTTCAATGCGATCGTGTTGGGCAAAAGCGATCGTGAGAGGAGTCGAACGAGATCCCGGACAGAGAATTGCTGTCGTCAAACCGAGGCGAGAAAGGGTTTCGACAAGAATAGAACTACAGAGGGTATTAATGTTACGAAAATCAAGGGGCATTTCAGTGAACAGTTATCAGTTATCAGTTATCAGTGAACAGTATTAAATTGTATTGTGTTTTTAACCCTATAATCTATTTTTGATTTATTGAAACCACTCTGTAACTTTTTTAATAAATTGTTCGGGGTTTTCTAAATGGATATTATGTCCGCAATTTTTAATGACTTGCAATTGTATTTTTGGAGAATTTTCTTGCATTTGGGTTGCGATCGCTCTGAATTTTGTATCTAATTCTCCAACAAGGAGTAATAGAGGATTGTATAAGTTTTCGATCTCGTCCCACAAAGAAGGTTGTTGTCCTGTCCCTAAATACCGCAGAGATTTTGCTAATAATATAGGGTTGTTTTGCAATCTTCTCTGCATCATTATCTCAAATTTAGGTTGATTTTGTAAGGAAGAAAAAAGCGGATTTTTATACCAAATTTTGAGGAATTTTGCTAAGGATATTGTTTCTAATTCTCTTGCTAATTTCTCATCTTTCTGTTTTCGTTCTTCTCGTTCGAGTGCTGTCTTGAGTCCGGGAGATGTTGATTCTAGAATGATTTTTGGGAATTTATGGGAAAAATTTAAGGTGAGATAGAGAGCTAATCTTCCTCCCATTGAATAACCGATTAAATTGCATTGAGAAATATTCAGGTTATCGAGAAAATCTGAGATCGCTTTCCCTGTATTTTCCATCCGATAACACTCATCTGTCCCGTTTATTTTCGTTTTACCATGTCCGGGTAAATCGATCGCCAAACAATAAAAATCGCGAGAAACTTGAGAGATTATATCATAAAAATCCTCTTTGTTGCCCATAAATCCATGCAAAAAGAGGATAGGAGAATTGTGACGATCTCCGAGGCTGTAATAGTTAAAATCATAAGAACGCATAATTTTCCATTCTTAAAAATAGTTAAGAAACATTACATTTTCTGCGTTCGTTTTTCCATTGCATCAATCTAAATGCTATTTCTAAACATTATTCTCTTATGTAATGCAAAGTTAACGGCTGTTTGCTGTTCACTGTTTACTGTTCACTGTTTACTGTTCACTGTTTACTGATATGACTGCAACACCTTTAATTCAAACCGATCGCCGCAAACTTTGGTACGCTGCCATCAAATGGCCGATGTATACGGTAGCGGTTATTCCCATTACTGTCGGGACGGCAGTTGCGTACAACCAAAGCGATCGCCTCGATTGGATTATTTTTCTCACCTTTTTAGGCGCTGCAATCGCCATCATAGCATGGTTGAACCTCAGCAACGATTTCTTTGATTCGGAAACAGGCATCGATCGCAATAAACTCCATTCAGTTGTCAATTTAACAGGCAATAAGTTTCTGGTTTTCTGGTTGAGTAATTTATTTTTACTTTTGGGGATTTTGGGTATTATTTCTATTTCTTGGCAACAGCAAGATTGGTTGGTTTTAGAATTGATTTTCTTGTCTTGTGCCTTGGGATATAGCTATCAAGGACCGCCTTTTCGCTTCGGCTATCAAGGATTAGGCGAATTTATCTGCTTTTTTACCTTTGGACCTCTCGCGATCGCGGCAGCTTATTACTCTCAAATTCAAAGTTTTTCTTCTGAGGTCTTTGCTGCTTCAATTTTGATTGGGATTACTACTTCGATCATCCTCTTTTGTTCTCATTTTCATCAAGTTGAAGACGATCTCGCTGCGGGAAAGCGATCGCCGATCGTTCGCTTAGGAACTAAATTAGGTGCAAAAGTGTTGGCTGGAGCAACGGGAAGCATTTTTATTTTAACCCCTTTATTTATCATGTTGGGCTATTTTCCCATCTGGACTTTAGCAATCTTTTTCAGCCTACCTTCTGCATATCATTTGGTTCGCTTTGTTTGGCAAAATCACGATATTCCCGATCGAGTCAAGATCTGTAAATTTATTGCTGTAAAATTTCATTTTTGGAGCGGTCTATTATTCTCTCTCGGTTTTATTCTCCCTAATCTCATCTAACTTTCTCTGAGTTCTCTGTGTCTCTGTGGTGAAAATCTCCCTTCTGACAATATGATTTACAAATTTGGGTTTGATGTTTATCGATATCCCTTTAAACAGCCTGTAAGAACTCATCATGGAACTTGGAAGATACGAGAAGGGATTATCATAGATTTAGTAGACGAACAAGGAAATATAGGGAGAGGAGAAATCGCCCCTCTCCCGTGGTTTGGATCGGAAACATTAGCAGCAGCCTTACAATTTTTGCAACAATTGGGAACTCAAATTAGACGAGAGGATATTTTTACTATTCCCGATCGCTTTCCAGCTTGTCAGTTTGCATTTGAATCTGCTTTGGAAGAGATCGAAAATACAAAAACTCTAGAACATTATTCTCCTTCATTCTCTTATCTTCTTCCTGCGGGGAACTTGGCATTAAAACAATGGCAAGATTCTTATAATCGAGGAGGAAGAACATTTAAGTGGAAAATATGCGTGTTTTCCCTAGAAGAAGAATTAAAGATATTTCAGGAATTAACTCGCGTCTTACCTAATGATATTAAACTCCGTTTAGATGCGAATGGTGGATTAACTTTGAACAGCGCAAAATATTGGTTAAAAGTGGCAGATCGAGCCAGAAAGATTGAATTTATCGAGCAGCCGTTACCACCACAAAACTTATCTGAAATGATACAATTAGAAAGAGACTATGCGACTAATCTCGCTTTAGATGAATCCATTGCAAATTTAACACAATTAGAACAATGTTATCGGCTAGGATGGCGAGGAATCTATGTTATCAAAGCAGCGATCGCAGGTTCACCTCAGCGTCTCAGAAAAATTTGTCAAGAATCTGCGATCGAGCCTGTTTTTTCCTCGGTTTTTGAAACAGAAATCGGGAGAACAGCAGTTTTAAAACTGGCAAGAGAATTATCTTCACCTCACCATGCTTTGGGATTTGGCGTTACTTCATTTTTGAATCGGCGATAATTGATATCATTCTGCCGCAGCACCGATAAAAATCTGAGATACTTTCTCATTGGCAAAGGAAAAAATTAGACCGCCATATACAGTCCCAGCAATAAAAGAATCATCGCCACCATAACTATTATCTTGATAATGATGATAGGCTTGAATGACCTCTTCTTGACTACTTCCGATGCCTATTCCTGTGTTAGTTTTTAAGAAGCAAGGTGCAGAAATAGTTAGAGATAGAACTTTTTTGGGTTGTCCGAGTTTTTCCGATTCCATTTGTAAAGTAATACCGCGATCGCGATATTCCCATTTCTGAACATAGGTCCCGATCGCACCCCAAAATACATCTTCTCCTTTCTGGGAAGGTTCACCCAATTGAGCTAAAATTTCTTGTTCTGAAAGCCCTAATTTTAACCATCCTCCCAAGGATTCTCGTTCCATTAATTTGAATCCTGCTTCCAGTAATGAGTTAAACTCGTCTTCAATGGCTTGAGAGAGAATAGGAGTCATACGATCGCGAATGCCAACAAAATTGCTCCCTTTTGAGATTGAACTATTTTCTACTGGAAATAAAGCAGTTAATAAAACACCAACAAAAACTAAATTTTTCATTTTCCTAATAGCCAACAGTTAACAATAGGAGATATCTATTCTATCACCGATAACTGATAACTGATAACTGTTAAACCGCACAGCGAAAACCGACTAAAATTTGCCGCACCCAAGGATGATACCAATTACGAAAACTTGCTCTTAAACCCCAAGGACGAGTTGCCCAACTTCCTCCTTTTAATACACGATGTTCGTTATCAAAATAGACTTGGGAATAACCTCGATAGGGATAAGACTCAAACCCATTATAACCAGAAAAATAAGAACTCGTCCATTCCCAGACATTACCCATCATATCCCAACATCCCCAAGGGCTTTTTCCTTCAGGATAAGCATGAATAGGCGTGGTATGACCAACTAATGTATTATAGTTGCAATATTGAGATTTAGAAGTATTATTACCCCAAGGATATTGTGATTTTTCTTGTGTTTGAGCATTCCAACTGGCTGCTTTTTCCCATTCGGCTTCTGTAGGTAAACGCTTACCGATAAATTTAGCATAAGCTTCGGCTTCATAATAACTAATACCGCAAACGGGATGTTCTTCCCAGTCGTCAGGATCGCACCAATATAGAGGTTGTATAACAGGATTATTTTGCAACCATTGCCAACCTATTTCGGACCAAAATCCTGATTTTTGATAGCCTCCTGCTGTCATAAATTCTTGATACTGCTGGCAGGTGACGGGAAAGCGATCGATCTGATAAGTATCGAGATATATTAAATGAGCCGGACGTTCATTATCTTGCGCTTCAATATTATTATTCCCCATGATAAATTCTCCGGCAGGAATGGTCGCCATAGAAGGGGTAAAATCATTAAAAGAAGAAACGCGATCGCGCAATTGCAAAGATTTTGTTTTTGACTGCTTTTGCCAGCGCAATAATTGCAGGAGAAAGACAATTGTTTCGTTATGTTGGCTTTCATGTTGAATCAGCCAATACCATAATCGTTTCTGCTGCGCGATCGGTGCAGTTTCTAAATAGTTAAAAACGCCAGTTCGTACCGTTTCTAGATAGTTTTGAATAACGGCAAATTCAGGGAGTTTCTGCCGTTTTTCTTTCGGTAAACCATCAGCCGTTAAAAGTTGGCGATATTCAGGGAGCAGAGGCGATTCTCCTTGGCAATGTTCTAAAATCCACAGTGCTTCCGTCAAGGCAATATGACCCAAATGCCATCCAACCGGGCTAAAATCAGGATGTACTTGTTGGCAAAACTCCTCGCGATCGCAGTCGGTAAATAATTCCAAAGTGCGATCGCGACAGGCAATTAAATCTTGGCGAATGGCTTCGCGTTTAGAAAGGAGAGATGTTAACTTCAAGGTCTTTCTCAACAGTTAGAATATGATGTTCCGGACAAGGTTTCCAGTCTCCCTCAAATAGAGGTTCTGAGGCAAGTATAACGGCATTGGGATAACGCGGATCGTCTCGCAACCAATAAAGAGTCGGCACGTCTTCAAAGGTCGAATAACGACAAGCAATAAGACGATTCCCTGTCCCCATTATCATCGCAGTAATAAATTTAAGATTTTCAGCTTTGCTCAACTTGCCAACCTCGTTGATAACTTTTGCCATTGCACTTTCTATGGTTAGGTTGGGATCGGCTTGTAACGCTGTTAAAATTAAAGCACAAAGATATTCTGAATCGGTATTGCCTTTAATCCAAACTTCTGTTTCATGGCTGAGTAAATTGCGAATCCTGCGGCGTAATTTGTGGCGAAAATGTTCGATATAACCATTGTGTACGAATGTCAAGCGATCGCGGACAAAAGGCTGACAATTGCCGATATCTACTGGTAGTCCGGGGGTCGCACTGCGAACGTAGCTTAAAATGCTATTAGATTCGACATAGCGACTGAGTTGAGGTAGATTAATATCATTCCAAATCGGCAGGATATTTTTATAAGTATAAGGGGTTTCTTCTCGTTGAGGATGATACCAACCCACGCCAAAACCGTCAGCATTCAGTAAAGCGACGTGCATTTCTTTAGGTTGGTAACTTTGTACAATTAAAGAATGTTCAGGCTTATAGAGAATGCGATCGAGTTGAAGCGGGACACCGAGATAGCCAAGCAAGCGACACATAAGCGGGTTATAAGTGAAAGGAAAACCAAAAATAGAGAGGGCGACATGAATCCTATTCTACACATTACAAGCCGAGAAGAATGGTTACAGGCTCAAAAAATGGGAGTTTATCATTGCGAATCTTTGGAGACGGAAGGATTTATCCATTGTTCCTATCGCGAACAAGTTGTTGCAACAGCTAATCGTTTTTTTCGAGGAGAGAAAGGGTTAGTTTTGCTAGAGATATCATCTTCTCTCGTCAATGCTGAAATCAGAGAAGAAAAAGTCCCTTTACATGGCTGTTTTCCTCATATTTACGGGGAATTAAATCTCGATGCAGTGATACAGGTTCTTACATTTGAACCCGACGAAAAAGGAGAGTTCACACTGGCTTAAAAATTATCTTCAAGATAGCGATCGCCTTATGGAAAATATTGCTAAAATGCGATCGCGTATTTTTACTGCTTATTTTATCAATCTAAGAGAATTGTTCGATCGCTTGTTTGAGAATGTCATAGCGAGTAGCTAGAGTCCCTTCAAACTTCTTTAAAACCGATGCAACGGTTTGCGGATTTGCTGTATCGGGAACTCCCGATTGAAAAGGAGGGCTAGGATTGTATTGTAAAAATAATTGTGTTTGACGGGCAATTTCTTCATCATAAGCGATCGCAGCCAAGGCAAGAGAGGCATCAATTCCTGATGTTACTCCTCCTGCTGTAATCAGAATACCATTATCTTTTTCTTGTCTTTGCGCCCCGATTTCATAACGAGAATATCCTCCTGAAACAAGTACATCGGGAAATAAATTAAGTAAAGGCAAAGAAGCCCAATGCGTTGTCACTTGATGACCTTTTAGAATACCGGCTGCGGCTAGTAAAAATGCTCCCGTACACACACTCATAAGATATTTAACTTTAGCTGCTTGTTTTTGAATAAAAGGAATGCACCAAGATTCAGCTTGAGGTTCTGCACCGTCTGGATATTGCAAATTGGCATTAATGACCGGAGAAAATTTTCCTCCCGGAACAATTAAAATATCCAGATCGAGATCGTTATCTTGGTAACTTGCATTCGTCTCAATTGCACATCCCGTAAAGGCATCTTTGACTTTACAACCATTATCTTTTCCGATAATATAAAGCGTAGGTTTGGACTCTTGAGGCTCTACCAATAATTTAACATCTCCAAATACCTCCAACGGTCCCATGAGATCGAGGAGTTGAAATCCTTCAAAAGCCAGAAAACCAATATTATACTTTGGATAGTCTTTCATCAATGAAATCCCGATTATTTTCGTTGTTACATTAACATTTTTCCTCAACAAAAAAATCATGAAGCAATTTATTTTAGGAATCTTATTAATTTTAAGTGTAGGAACCTGCTTTCCTGCATTCTCCTTACCTGTTCGACTCAAAGAAACCGAGATTATCTCGCAATTAAGCACTGTACCGGAATGGATGCGAGAGGATGGATCGCTACGCCGAGAATTTGTTTTTGGGGATTTTCGCGAGGCGATCGCTTTTGTGCAAAGTTTAGTTGAACCCGCAGATGATGCCGGACACCATCCCGATATTATTATTTCTTATAATAAAGTTACTCTTACTCTGACAACTCACGATGCAGGAGGACTCACGCAACTTGATTTTGATGTCGCCCAATTAATTAACCAATTACTTTCCGATGTCCCTGAAGAGAATGACGGAATCTGATGTATTGCTCATAACTCATTGAAAAGCAATTGTTAACCTTGATATTACTCAAGTTTTACGAAATTTTAAACAAACCGATCTAGCCTTGGGTGTTGTGCGCTGAACTCAGACAGCCTCAAATTCTTAAAAACAAGAGAAAAAACACTCTTCAAACTAGAGATACAATGGGCATTAAACGTCGTCACTTTTTGTTATTTATGGGAGCAAGTGCCGGGAGTGTTGCCCTCGGTTCTGTTGCCTCTCCGCGTCAAGGTTCTGCAATGCCATTTTCTCGATCGGGGTCTTCCCTATTACAAAATGGCTTAAGTTTTGCACCCGTTAAACTTCCCATTCCTTTAGAAATTAACGCTCTGACTCAAACCAAGCAAATCGAGTCTTACAGCACTTATCAAGTACAAGATGATGTAGTTTTACCGGAAGGCTTTACTTACGACGTAATTGCCGCTTGGGGCGATCGCGTCGGGGATTCTCGCTTCGGGTATAACAACGATTATCTCTCTTTTGTAGAAACCGCCCCCAATGAAGGCTATTTAACCATTAATTTTGAGTATATTAGCGGTAAGACTTGGATGGCAACCTATCCCCAAGTTATCGGCAAATCTCTGCCCTTTACTACCGTTGCTAATGCCCTTGGAAGTGAAGGAGAAATTAATGCCTTTGGACTGTCGAATAATGCCTTAAAAGGTCAGATTCAAGCGATCGCCAAAGAAGCAATGATCGATATTGGTATGGGGGTTATTTCCCTGCGTCGTAATGCCAATGGAAAATGGGAAAGAACTTACTCTAATCGCGATCGCCGCGTTACGGGAATTTCCGGTCTAGAAGACGGACGCTATCTCAAATCCACTGGCCCCTCGGTGGCGATTTTCAATAAGTCCAATAAAAAAGGCTATGACGATGGTTTAGGTGATAAAATTATCGGTACTTTTGGCAACTGTGCTGGCGGAACAACACCTTGGGGAACTGTATTTAGTGCCGAAGAAAACTATCAAGATCTCGTTCCCGAACCTGTGATGGCGGATGGTTCTTCCCTGCCTCCGTCTGCGAAACCCTTTGGTATCGCCGGGATTGAAGGCCAAGGCAATCCTTTTGGTTTAGCAGGTAATAAATATGGGTGGATGGTAGAATTGGATCCCGCTAACCCCAACGACTACGGCACTAAACATACTTGGCTGGGTCGCTACCGTCACGAAGCTGTCGGCTTTTTAGTGCGTCCGGGGAAAAAATTAGCAGTTTATTCGGGATGCGATCGCCGTGGAGGACACCTCTACAAGTTCGTTTCTAATGGTACTGTCCGCAATGTTACCGATAAAGCCAATTCTCGCCTCCTCGAAAATGGAATGCTATATGGGGCAAAATTCAACCCCGATGGCACCGGACGTTGGGTTCCCTTATCTCCGGGTACTGCGATCGATCCCATTATGCCCAGTACTGTTGGGGGAGGGATGGTGAAATTCCCCAACCCCGATCGCACTGCGGGAGGTGTCGTTAAAGTGACTAGCGATGCAGAAGCAGCCGCCATGAAATCTCAATTCCGCACCCTTGGCGACCTCTATGAAGGCACGGAAGCAGAGAAACAGGGGGCTATCCTCATCGATGCCCACTATGCCGGCAATGCCGCAGGAATCACCACCACAGCCCGTCCGGAAGATACCATCGTGGCACAAGATGGCACTCTGTATATTGCCTTCACCTCTGGCACTCCGGGGGGAGATGGAGGACCCGATACGAGTATCTTTAAGGGACCTCGCGGCGAAATTCCTTATGAATTCGGCTGGATCGTCAGTTTGAAGGAAGATGCTTTAGATCCCGGTGCAATGACCTTCCGTTGGCAGTCTTTTGCGATGGGTGGGGAACCGGCTGCGGGAGGTATGGGTTTTTCCAACCCGGATAACATCGAAATCGATAATACGGGCAATCTTTGGGTCGTGACGGATATGTCCACCAGCACTCACAATAAACCCGTTCCCAGTCGCACGAAAGATAATCTCAAACAGGGTCAACCTATTTCTCAGAAAGAGTTATTGGGGATTTTTGGTAATAATTCCATCTGGTTTTTACCCACATCTGGATCTGGTGCGGGAGAGGCTTATCCTTTTGGTATCGGACCCAGCGAATGCGAGTGTACGGGGCCGTTTTTTACGGAAGATGAGGAAACGTTATTTCTCGCAGTCCAGCACCCCGGAGAACGTAATGGTATTCGTCAGGGAATGAAGTCGGAAACGCGCAAGTATGCGATGAAAACGACAGATGGCGAGGAATTTGTGCAAACTCGTGATGTGCCGATCGGGTCGAATTGGCCGGGTAAAACAGCGAACGATCCGCCCAAACCTGCCGTTATTGCCGTGCGTCGCCTTTCTAATCAGCCTATCCCCGGACTTTGGTAAACACCTGCAACTTTTAGAGACAAGATATTTCTTGTCTCTACTGAAATTCTTGCGATCGCGGTTCTTTCCAAGGATTAATAATTGGAATTTCGCAATTTTCAAAGTCAACAACATTACGAGTTGCGATCGCTGCTTTTCGAGCATAGCAAATTGCGGCAATACGAGCATCCGCTTCGGATATTGGTCTTCCGAGACGTTTCCTTTGGGCTGCAATTGAAGCAAAGGCGATCGCTGCATCCGAATCAAAAGGGAGGATTCGCCCTGCATAATCTTCGGCAAACATCTCTCGGGCAGTTTGTCGGAGACCTTCTCGCCTTTTTCCTTCTGGAAGTGCAGCAATACCGTACAAAATTTCTGCCTGATTAATTGCTGTTGTAAAAAGATTCGCTTCGGTTTGTCGGGCAAACCAATTGCGGAAGCTTTCAGAACTCGTAGGTTTCATGAGTTCTGATAAAACATTTGTATCAAGAATAATCATTACTCAAAATTGGGGGGTTCGCGAATTGGCTCTCGGGGAAACTCGGGTAACTCAACTCCTCCAAAAGGTGCAAATCTTTGTGCAATCTTGTCGGCAAAATTTACCGTTGTTTCAGGTTCTGCTAAGGCAGTACGCAGAATTTCGAGAACTTCTTCTTCGACGGAGTGACCGCGATCTGCTGCACGTTTCTGCAAGCGTGAGGTCATCCAATCATCTAATTTTGGGATTGTTAGGGCTTCCATTGGCAATTTGAACAACGCTATAGTTTTTATTTTACGCGATCGCTCTTGCTGGGGATTGCGATCGCGAGTTCGGGAGTTGAAGTCATTAAATCTCTAAATTAAATCGGCGATCGCAGCGAATTTATTCTTAAATTTCAGAGAGGATTTTGCGTTTGGTTTCGTCAAATTCTTCCTGAGAAATGAGTCCGAGATCGAGAAGTTCTTTAAGTTTGCCCAAACGTTCTGCGGGTGTTCCTTCTGGCTCTTTTTCCTCTTCTTCTTGGGCGGCAGCTTTGGCCATATCTTGAATTTCATCATCTTTCATGCGATCGGGATTGAACTTTTGTTTCCCTCTTTTAACCATGTTTTTGTAGATATCTTTCATGGTGCCTTTATCGATATTTCCTTCTTTCTCGAAATAGACCTTCGCAACATTTCCGAGGGCAAGGGTAGAGGCAAACATAAAAGGTGCGGAAATAATGCCGCCAAAACCGGGGAGAATAATTTTAGCGGCAGTGGTGGCGAGACGACTTCCGACTAGAGAAAGTCCGACTGTTGCTGAAATTTGTAACACTAGATTGACGGCTGATTCTCGGGTAATATCAACCCCTTTGGCTTGGGCGATCCCAATCACCATGCCGACGTGAAGGGGCATCACCGCTACAATTTCACTGCCCGGAATGGGAATAATGGTTAAAGCTGCCGCCGCATAACTACACTTTTCAATCAGAGAATCGATCGCGGTATCATCGGAAACTCTAAAAAACTGGTTCATAAAATCTCGCAACACAATCTGACTCCTGAGAATAAGTGTTTGCTCTATTCTAATAGTTTAGCGATCGCGATCGACAAAATTCAATTATTTTTGGCTGTTGCCCTTAATCTTTCTGACTTTTGAGAAAATAGCACCGCGATCGCTTCCGAAAAATAGGGGTTAAACTGAGAAAGAAAATCACCTTCGAGTGAGAAAGATGGATCCTTTAACAATTGCCGCGATCGCACTGGGTATTGTGGCGACGAAAACACTGGAAAAAACCACGGAAAATGTGACTGATGCGGTTTGGACGCGATCGCAAGCATTTATCGCGGCTCTGAAAAAGCAGTCTCCTGACACGGTAACGGCGATCGAAAAAGCCCCAGAACAGCCTTTAGATTACGGTGAGGCGATTTTAGAGGTGGAAGCCGCCGCCAGCCGCGATCCGGGGGTTAAAGCGGCAATGGAGGCGTTAATTGCTGAGGCTGATACCAAAACTATTCCTCAATTAACGGAAGTTTTGCAAGAGATTGCGGAATCCTTAAAAAGTAATGCGATCGCTTCTCGCATCGATATCGAGAAGGTGGCGAATTTTGCCCAAAGAGACACGGTATACAACATTAAGGGGGATTATAATCTCAACTTTTGACCGCAGCCGCCGGCATCGGAGCCGGTTAAACAACATCCGCACAATCTTCCTCTCAGTGGGGTAACTCTATTTGTGGGACGGGATGAGGATCTCGTCAGGTTGCACGATCGCTTGCAGGAAAGACAACGCATTGCTATTACTGCGGTGACGGGAATGGGAGGCATTGGCAAAACCGAACTCGCTTGGCAATATGGCGATCGCTATGCAGAATTCTATCCCGGTGGGGTCTGTTGGTTACCGTCTCGCGATGTCGATGTGGGTTTGGGGGTTCTGACTTTTGCGCGGGTGCATTTGGGGCTGAAACCGCCGGAGGATATGCCTTTAGAGGAACGGGTGCGTTACTGCTGGAATCACTGGCCGATCGCGGGGGATATTTTGGCGATTTTGGATGATGTGGTTGAGTATAAGCGGGTTAAGCCGTTTTTGCCTCCTCAGAATTCGCGGTTTAAGGTGATTATTACGACGCGATCGCAAAAGCTGCATCAGGCTTTCGAGAGGCTACCGTTAGAAGTTCTCAGCCAAGATGCGGCTGTGGAAATGCTGCAATCTTTAATCGGCAAAAGTCGCATCGAGGCAGAGTTAGACGCGGCTAAGGGGTTGTGTGAGTGGTTGGGTTATCTGCCGTTGGGGTTGGAGTTGGTGGGACAGTATTTAGATGAACGGAAAGACTTATCTCTGGTAGAAATGAGAGGGCGTTTAGAGAAAAAGCGCTTGGAACAAACGGCACTGAAAGAATATACCACGGAAGCGACGGCGCAACGGGGGGTTAAGGCTGCTTTTGAGTTGAGTTGGCAAGATTTGCCGGAAAAGGCGCGGGAAGTGGCTTGTTTGTTGAGTTTGTTCGCGGTTGCTCCTATTCTTTGGGGGTTGGTACAAGCCTGTTTTGAGGGGGATGGGGAAGAGTTGGAAGATGTGCGCGATCGCATTTTAGTGAAAGGCAATCTTTTAGAACGATTAGATGTCGGTTTGTTTCAATTACATCCTCTCCTACAAAGATTCATGGGGGATAAGTTAGAGGAATCTGAAGCGGCTGAAGCTGAGAAACAGAAATACTGCCGAATGATGGTAAACATCGCTAAACAGATGCCTCAAACACCGACACTAGAACAAGTTGAAGGATTTGCGATATTTATTCCTCATTTGGACGCAGTTACGCAACATCTGTGCAATGCGATCGAGGATGAGGATTTAATTTGGCCGTTTTCAGGAATTGCACTCTATTACGAGGGACAAGGACTCTATTCTCAAGCTGAACCTTATTTGCAGCAATGTTTGTTGGTGAGTCGCGATCGTTTGGGAGAAGAACATCCCTCTGTCGCCACTTCTCTCAATAATTTGGCTGCACTCTACGGTTTTCAAGGGAAATATGAAAAAGCCGAACCTCTCTCTTTACAAGCTCTTGAACTGACGAAAAAACTCCTCGGAGAAGAACATCCCAATGTTGCGACTTCTCTCAATAATTTGGCATTACTCTACCGTTCCCAAGGGAAATATGAAAAAGCCGAACCTCTCTCTTTACAAGCTCTTGAACTGACGAAAAAACTCCTCGGAGAAGAACATCCCGATGTCGCCACTTCTCTCAATAATTTGGCATTACTCTACGGTTCTCAAGGGAGATATGAAAAAGCCGAACTCCTCTTTTTACAAACTCTTGAACTGAGGCAAAAACTCCTCGGAGAAGAACATCCCAATGTTGCGACTTCTCTCAATAATTTGGCTGGACTCTACGCATCTCAAGGGAGATACGAAAAAGCAGAACCTCTCTATTTACAAGCTCTTGAACTGTGGCAAAAACTCCTCGGAGAAGAACATCCCTCTGTCGCCACTTCTCTCAATAATTTGGCATTACTTTACGGTTTTCAAGGGAGATATGAAAAAGCAGAACCTCTCTATTTACAAGCTCTTGAACTGTGGCAAAAACTCCTCG